>JAGTRL010000072.1 GCA_018261815.1 Pseudomonadota bacterium | reverse complement strand
ATCAAGAAGGCCTTCGCCGCGCGGCGCGAGGGCGAGATCTGGGACATGCCCTACCTGCCGATCGACCCGAAGGACCTGGGCCGCAGCTACGAGGCGGTGATCCGCGTCAACAGCCAGTCGGGAAAAGGTGGCATCTCCTACCTGCTCGAAGCCGAATTCGGCATCGAGCTGCCGCGCCGATTGCAGATCGAGTTCAGCCAGGTGGTGCAGGCGGTGTTGGACGTGAACGGCCGCGAGATGAGTGCTGCCGACCTGTGGGGCGTGTTCGAGGCCGAGTACCGGCTCGAAGGCCGGCTGCTGGAAAGCTACCGCCTGGATGAGGACGGCGCCGGCCGCGTGCGCCTGAGCGCTGCGCTGCGCTTGGGCGCCAGCGTCGTCGATCTGCGCGGGCAGGGCAGCGGTCCGGTCGACGCCTTCGTCGCCGCGCTGCAAGGCGCCTTCGATGCGCAGGTGCAGGTGCTGGACTACCACGAGCATGCCATCGGCACCGGCGCCAAGGCGCGCGCGGCAGCCTACATCGAGATGCGTGTCGGCGAGCGCCGGCTGCACGGCGTGGGCATCGATGCCGACATCGTGGCCGCATCGTTCAAGGCGCTGCTGTCCGGCATGGCGCGTGCGCAGGCGCTGCAGGTCGAGGTGGCCGACATCCCGTTGGCCGATTGAGGAGACTCCCATGAGTGACAAGCTGATCATCTTCGACACCACCTTGCGCGATGGCGAGCAATCGCCCGGCGCCTCGATGACCAAGGACGAGAAGCTGCGCATCGCCCGCCAGCTCGAGCGGCTGCGTGTCGACGTCATCGAGGCCGGCTTCGCAGCCTCGAGCAATGGCGACTTCGAGTGTGTGCGCGCCATCGCCTCGCACATCAAGGACAGTACCGTGTGCTCGCTGGCGCGCGCCAATGATCGCGACATCTCGCGCGCGGCCGAGGCCTTGCAACCGGCGGCACAGGCTCGCATCCATACCTTCATCGCCACCAGCGATCTGCACATGGAGAAGAAACTGCGCATGTCGCGCGAGCAGGTGCTGGAGCAGGCGCGGCTGTCGGTGCGCTTTGCGCGCAAGTTGTGCGGCGACGTGGAGTTTTCGCCCGAGGACGGCTACCGCTCCGACCCGGACTTCCTGTGCCGCGTGCTCGAGGCCGCGATCGAGGAGGGCGCGACCACGCTGAACATTCCCGACACCGTGGGTTATGCAGTGCCGGAGCTGTACGGCGCGTTCATCCGCAATCTGCGCGAGCGCATTCCCAATTCGGACAAGGCGGTGTGGTCGGTACATTGCCACAACGATCTGGGCATGGCGGTGGCCAACTCGCTGGCCGGCGTGATGATCGGCGGCGCGCGGCAGGTGGAGTGCACCATCAACGGCCTGGGCGAGCGTGCCGGCAACTGCTCGCTGGAAGAGGTGGTGATGGCGGTGAAGACGCGGCGCGACTACTTCGGCCTGGACCTGCGCGTCGATGCCTCGCAGATCGTGCCGGCCTCACGGCTGGTGGCGCAGACCACCGGTTTCGTGGTGCAGCCGAACAAGGCCGTGGTCGGCGCGAATGCCTTCGCGCATGCCTCGGGCATCCACCAGGACGGGGTGCTGAAGGCGCGTGACACCTACGAGATCATGCGCGCCGAGGACGTGGGCTGGTCGGCCAACAAGATCGTGCTGGGCAAGCTGTCGGGGCGCAACGCCTTCAAGCAACGGCTGCAGGAACTGGGCATCGAGACGGATTCCGAGGCCGACATCAACGCCGCCTTCGCCCGCTTCAAGGACCTGGCCGACCGCAAAAGCGACATCTTCGACGAAGACATCATTGCGCTGATGGGTGACGAGAGTGTGACCAGCGAATCCGAGCACTACCGGCTGCTGTCGCTGTCGCAGCACTCCGAAACCGGCGAGCGGCCACATGCGCGTGTGGCCTTCGCGGCCGGCACCGTGGAGCACCACGCCGAGAGCGACGGCAACGGCCCGGTGGACGCGAGCCTGAAGGCCATCGAGTCCAAGGTGCAAAGTGGCGCGGAGTTGCTGCTCTATTCGGTCAATGCCATCACCTCTGGCAGCACAGAATCGCAAGGCGAGGTGACCGTGCGGCTGCAACTGGGCGGACGGGTGGTGAACGGGGTCGGCGCCGACCCGGACATCATCGTGGCGTCGGCCAAGGCGTATCTGGCGGCACTCAATAAATTGCAGAGCAAAGCCGAAAGAGTGGCAGCGCAGGGTTAGAAGCCTCCTGGCACCCGTTGCAAGGCGGGTGTCGGCAGGCGAAAAGCCCAGGCGTGTGTAGCGCGCTGGGCTGGGGCGGCACGATTTGCGAAAACGCAACAGATGCCGAATCATCGCAGGCGTAACTTGAGGAAATTACAGCAAGTTTTTGATCTTGCAGGTTTTTTTTCGATCCCCTACACTCGTATCGGATCGTAAAGGAGTTGTCGTGGTGCGTTGGTTTCGTTTGTCCTGCCTTCGGCACTCCCTGGTGGCCTTTGCGGTTACCTTTTCGGTAGCCCATGCACCGATGGCCGACGCAGCCCAGAAGGCGCAGCCCAGGCAGAAGGTGATCGCCAAGGCGGCAGCGAAAAAACCGAGTGCAGGCCGCCAGGTCCGCAGTGTCAAGGTCAAGCGCACGACCGTGGTCAAGGCTGCTGCGGCCCGCCCGTCCATGGGCCAGCTTTATGGTCTGCATGCCACCGACGACCCGCTGGACCTGAAGTCGAGTGTCGCGCTGGTCATCGACCAGGACACCCAACAGGTGTTGTTCAGCAAGAATCCGCAGGCGGTGCTGCCGATCGCGTCGATCACCAAGCTGATGACCGCCCTGGTCGTCACCGAGGCAGGACTCCCGCTGGACGAGGTTCTGACCATCTCACAGGACGACGTGGACACCGAAAAGGGCAGCCGCTCCCGCCTGACGGTGGGCTCGCAGCTGACGCGCGGCGAAATGCTGCTGCTGGCGTTGATGTCGTCGGAAAACCGCGCGGCGAATGCGCTTGGACGCCACTATCCGGGCGGCATGGACGCCTTCGTCGCCGCGATGAACGCCAAGGCGCAGCTGCTGGGCATGAACGGCACGCGCTATGTCGAGCCGACGGGTCTGTCCAGCCAGAACCGCTCCAGCGCCAATGACCTGGCCCGTCTGGTCGATGCGGCCTATGCCCACCCGATCATCCGCGAACTCTCCACCTCGCGCGAGGCGCAGGTGGACATCGGCAACCGACAACTGCAGTTTCGCAGCACCAATGGACTGGTGCGCAACCCCGAGTGGGACATCGGCCTGCAGAAGACCGGCTACATCTCCGAAGCCGGGCGCTGTCTGGTGATGCAGGCCGAGCTGGCCGGGCGCAAGCTGATCATGGTGCTCTTGGATTCGGCGGGCAAGTATTCGCGCATCGGCGATGCGGAGCGCATCCGCAAGTGGCTCGACCACGCGGTGCCGACGGCGCCTTCACAGGCGGCCACCACACGTTTCTGAGCCCAGCACTGCGCCGGGGCCCCCTGCTCAGCCGGCGCGGTGGCCCAGAGCCGCTGAAATCTGCGCGGCAGTGGATTTGACCCGGTCCATCCAGCCTTCTTCCAGGCGGTCGGCCGGTGCCGAGATCGACAGCCCCGCGACCAGCTTGTTCTGGTCGTCGTAGATGCCGGCCGCCATGCAGCGCACGCCCAGCTCCAGCTCTTCGTCGTCACGCGCCGAACCCAGCTTGCGCACGTTGGCCAACTCGCGCTCCAGCGCCGGCAACGCCGTGATGCTGTTGCGCGTGTGCCCAGCCAGGCCGGTGCGCGTGGCATAGGCTCGCACCTTCTGCGGATCGTCCATCGCCAGAAAGAGCTTGCCCACCGAGGTCAGGTGCAGCGGCGCGCGCCCCCCGATCGCCCGCACCACCTGCATGCCCGAATGTTCGCTGTAGGTACGTTCGATGTAGACGATCTCGTCGCCCTGGCGCATCGACAGGTTCACCGGCTGGTGCGTCAGCTTGTGCAGGTCGCGCATCGGGGCGAGTGCGGCGTCGCGCACGTCCAGCCGGGCCTTCACCAGGTTGCCCAGTTCCAGCAGGCGCATGCCCAGCCGGTAGCTGCCGGCATGCGGCCGGTCGACGAAGCCGCCCAACGCCAGATCGTTCAGGATGCGGTGCGCGGTGGATGGATGCAGCCCTGTCTCGGCGCTGATCTGCTTCAGTGGCACCGGATCCTGGTGCGAGGCCAGCACCTCAAACAATGCAAAACTGCGTTCCAGCACCTGGATCGCGGGCTTCTGGCTCTCTTTGTCCTTCATGAAAGGCATTGTGGCTTTGTTTGGCCGTTTCTGCATTGCGGAACATCAGATTGCATGCCGGCACGGCCGTCGGTGCGCCTGGCTGCTGTTTGCAGCCGCGGTGTGGTCCGGGCCGGTGCAAGCGCAGGATCCGCAGTCAGCCTCCGCGACGGCCTCGTCGATTGCAGCGCCGGCCAATGCGGCGTCGTTTGCGCCGCAATGGCTGAGTGTGCCGCGCGCCCGCGGCAGGCTGCGGGCCGCCGATATTGGGCTGGTCATCAACTCAGCCGACCGCTATTCGGTGGCTGTTGGGGCCCACTACATCCAAAAGCGCCTGCTGCAGCCGAAGCAGGTGCTGCGAGTCGAACTGCCGGTGCGCAGCTCGCTCAAGCCTGAGGAGTTCGAGGCCTTGCGCGACAGCATCGAGGCGCATTTCGGCGCCGGCATTCAGGCGCTGGCGCTGGCCTGGGTGCAGCCCTATGCGGTGGAGTGCAACTCGATTACCGGCGCGCTGGCGCTGGGCTTCGATGCCGGGCTGTGCCGACAGAGCTGCGCGCCGTCGCGTGTGTCGGCCTACGCCAACTCCGCCTCGGCCATGCCGCTCGCCGACCACGGCATGCGCCTGTCGATGCTGCTGGCGGCCCACGACGTGGACTCGGCGCGGCGCCTGATCGACCGCGGCGTCGCTGCCGACCGCTCTCTGGGGCTGCGCGGTGCGCCGCCGGCCCATGCCTACTTTCTGACCACGGACGATGCCGCGCGCAACGTTCGCGCCCGGCTGTACCCACCCGCGGGACTGTTGCGCAGGGCAGACGTCGACGTGCAGGTCGAGCCTGCCATGGCCTGGAGCGACCCGAAGCGGGTGCTGCTGGTGCATACCGGCGACGTGCGCTTGCCGGCCACCGCAGGGCTGGACTGGGTCGACGGCGGGCTGGGCGACCACTTGACCTCCTATGGCGGCCAGCTCGATCGCGCGATGGGGCAGGCCACCGCGCTCGACTGGGTCGCCTCCGGCGCCACCGCCAGCCATGGCAGCGTCAGCGAACCCTGCAACCACCTGCAGAAGTTTCCGCATCCGCAATGGCTGCTGCTGCACTACCGGCAAGGCATCACGGCCATCGAGGCCTATTGGAAAAGCGTGCTTTGGCCTCAGCAGTCGCTCTTCGTCGGTGAACCGCTGGCCGCCCCCTACGCGCGCCGCTGATCAGGCCAAGCCGAGGGCAGCGTCCCGCCCGGCGCGCACTGCTCCTTCCAGCGTGGCCGGGTAGGGCCCGGCCACGTAGTCGCCGGCGGCCCAAAGGCGTTCGGCGATCGCCGCCGCCGGCCGCTGCAAACCGGGCGTGCAGCGGAAGGTGGCGCGCTTTTCAGCGGCCACGTGCAGCACCACAGGCGGCGCGGGCCAGGTGCCGGGTGGGAAGGCCGCCAGCGCCTGGGCCAAGGTGGCCGAAGCCGTCGCCTCCAGTCCCCGATCGACCCATTCACGCGCCCCGCTGACGACGAAGGCAAACACACCCGCCGGGCCGCCCAGGGCGCCCAGGTCGAAGGCGAACTGTGCCGGCGCAATGGCGCCGGCGTGCAGCGCCACCATCGGCAACGCCAAGCGGGCCCCGGCGCAACTCAGGTACACGGTGACGATGGGTTCGTAGCGCAGCGTGGCGGCCTGGTGCGCCCATTCGGGAGCCACTTGCTTGCACAGCCTAGCGGCTTCGGAAGCGCTGCAGGCCAGCACCACCGCATCGAAGCGTTGGCCGTCGAGCAGCCAGCCCGCGCCCATGGGCTGCAGTTCGGCCACGCGCGCGGTCGTGTGCAGGCGCACGCCATGGCGCTCGAACCACACAGCGGCCGGCTGAGGCAGCAGCGCGCCCAGCGGCGCGGCGGGCAGCAGCAGGTCCGACGAGCCCGGGCCGCTGAACAGCGCATCGTGGAGCACGCGCAGGAACACAGCGCCGCTGGCCTGCGCGGCCGAGGTGTTGAGTGCGGCGACGCACAACGGTTCGATCAATTGCGCCTGCACGGCGACGGGCAGCCCCTTGCACAGTTCGCTCACGTTGACGCTCTCGGCGCAACGAAAGCGCATCGCCGCCCAGCGTGAAGCAGCAGCGAGCAGTGCCAGCCGATCGCGCCAGCGCCAACCCCGCCTGCGCAGCACCGCTCGAACGAAGGCTGGAACGGGCGCGCCCGGGCGCAGCGCCAGGCCCTGGCCGTCGGGGTATTGCAGCGCCAGTGGCAGTCGGCGCAGAAGCGTCGCCGTGTTCGCACCGACTTCCTGCATCAGTTCCAGCGTGGCCTGGTAGGCGCCGATGAGGATGTGCTGGCCATTGTCGAGCGCATGGCTGGCCACCTGCACCGTGCGCGCCCGCCCGCCGGGCTGGGGCGCCATCTCGAACACTTCGATCGCGTGCCCGGCCTTGCTCGCATGCACCGCCGCAGCGATGCCGGCCCAGCCGGCGCCGACCACCGCCACTCGCAATGGATTCAACGCCCGCGCCAGTGGGTGCGCCAAGCGATCCACAGCTTGCGCAGTGGCGTCAGCGAGGTGCGCTGGTGCAGCACGCGAAAGCCGTCGGCCTCGATCTCGCGCAGCAGCGTGCGGTAGATGTTGGCCATCATCAGACCGGGCTTCTGCGCGCGGCGGTCGGCTTCGGGCAGCAGGGCGAAGGCTTCGTCGTACAGGCGGTGCGCGCGTTCGGCCTGGAAGCGCATCAGCGCCTCGAAGCGATCGCTGTAGCCCCAGGGCGAATCGCGCTTCAGGATCTCCTGCGCGCGCACGTCGAACTGCTGCAGTTCCGACATCGGCAGGTAGATGCGGCCGCGCCGAGCGTCGTCACCCACGTCGCGGATGATGTTGGTCAGCTGCATGGCCAGGCCGAGGCGGTGCGCGTACTGCACGGTGCCGGCTTCGTTGCGGCCGAAGATGTTGGCCGCGACCTCGCCGACCACGCCGGCCACCAGCTGGCAGTAGCGCTGCAGGCCCGCATAGTCGAGAAAACGCGTCTGTTGCAGGTCGATCTGGCAGCCCTCGATGACCGCCAGAAGGTGCGAAGGCTGGATGTCGAAATCGGCCGCCAGCGGCATCAGCGCCTTCGTCACCGGGTGGCTGGGCCGCCCGGCAAAGGCAGCCTGAACCTCCTGACGCCACCAGGAGAGCTTGGCTGCGGCCACGCCGCCGTCGCTGGTCTCGTCGACCACGTCGTCGACCTCACGGCAGAAGGCGTAGAAGGCCGTGATCGCCGCCCGTCGCGGCGGCGGCAGGAACAGGAAGGCGTAGTAGAAGGACGAACCGCTGGCGGCAGCCTTGTCCTGCACGTACTGCTGTGGGCTGATGGCGGCTTGGCCGGCGGGCGAGTTCATCATTGCATCCGCACGGCGCGCCACAGCAATGCGGTGGCGTCCCTGTGGCTCAGCACCGGTCGCGTGCGAACACTGGCGAAGTTCATTTCGGAG
Organism: Pseudomonadota bacterium; assembly: GCA_018261815.1. GTDB lineage: Bacteria > Pseudomonadota > Gammaproteobacteria > Burkholderiales > Burkholderiaceae_C > Rubrivivax. The sequence goes on along the minus strand of JAGTRL010000072.1, from coordinate 8,343 downwards.
ATTTTCTCAATAATCCGCAAGCCCCCCTGAACCACCAGGCGCAATTCCCAGCCGAGGCGCCCGGGCAGCCGCAAGGCCAGCGGCGCGCCCTCGGCCATCAGCGTGGCAGACCACTGCACCAGGTCGCGGACCAGAGCGTGCATCTCGGCATCGTCCGGCCGTTGCAGCAGCCTGGGCAGATCGAGCCCGTGGCGTCGCAGGTCGATCAGCGGCACGTAGACCCGGTCGCGCGGCAGGTCCACGCTCAGGTCCTGCCAGAAATTGATCAGTTGCAAGGCCGAGCAGATGGCATCCGACTGGTGCAGCGACAGCCCGTCCCCGACGCGGTAGAGGTGCAGCAGCAGTCGCCCTACCGGGTTGGCCGAGCGAGCGCAGTATTCGAGCAATTCTGCGCGGTCGGCATAGCGCGGGTTGCGCACGTCCTGCTCGAAGGCGTCGAGCAGGGCATGCAGCCAGTGCGACGGCAAGGCATGCTGGCGGATCGCCAGCGCCAGCGAGGGGAACACCGCCGGCCAGCGTCCGCTGTCCGTCCGGCGGTCCAGCACCGCCTGCAGGTCAGCGCGGTAGGCCGCGAGGTCCGCGTTGCGCTGGGCGGCGCTGGCCTCGCCTTCGTCGGCCAGGTCGTCCGCGCTACGGGCGAAGCGGTACAGCGCCATCACAGCCGGGCGCAAGGCGGCCGGGCTCAGCAGCGACGCGACGGGGAAGTTCTCGTAGTGCTGCTTGGCCACCTTTGCATTGTCCATGGCCGGGCGGGGCACGAAGCCTGCCGAGCCGCAGAATCTCAACCCACGCCTTGTGGAGGGCTATGGGCAGGCGCTATATTACTGACTGGTCAGTCACTAGATTGTCATGTGTCCCGTGCGACATGGCGATTCCGGCCCTTCACGATGTCCCAGCGCGCGGCTTCCACGGACCCTGAACATGTCGAGAACCGAGCTCCTGGCGCTGGGCCTGCTGTCGATGTTTGCAGCCGGCTGCGCCAGAGAGGCGCCGCCCAGCGAACCGCTGCGCGCGGTGCGCACCGTCACGGTCAGTGCCTCCGAGGCGGGTGGCAGCGCCGAATTCGCGGCCGAGGTTCGGGCCCGCACCGAAACCAGACTGAGCTTCCGCGTCGGCGGCAAGTTGGTGCAGCGCCTGGTCGAACCTGGGCAGCAGGTCAAGGCCGGGCAGTTGCTGGCCAGCCTGGACCCGCAGGACCTGCGCCTGGGCCAGGACTCTGCACGCGCCGCCCTGGCCGCGGCCCAGTCGAGCCACGCCCTGGCCGCAGCCGACTTCAAACGCTTCAAGGAGCTGTACGACCAGGGCTTCATCGGCGCGGCCGAGTTCGAACGCCGTGAGGCAGCGATGAAATCGGCCCAGGCTCAGCTCGACCAGGCGCGAGCCCAGGCGGCGGTGCAGGGCAACCAGGCGGCCTATTCCAGCCTGCGGGCCGATGTCGCCGGTGTGGTCACATCGGTGGATGCCGAACCCGGCATGGTGCTCGCGGCCGGCGCGCCGGTGCTGCGCCTGGCGCACGACGGCCCGCGCGACGTGGTCTTCGCCGTGCCGGAAGACCAGGTGGCCGCGATCCAGGCGCTGGCCGCGACGCCCGGTCGCTTCAAGGTGCGGCCCTGGGGCGATGCGCAGGCGCTGCTGCCGGCGACGATCCGCGAGGTTTCGGCCGCGGCCGACCCGGTGACGCGCACCTTCCAGGTCAAGGCCGACATCGGCAGCGGCGGGTCGCTGCGCCTCGGCCAGACCGCCACGGTGGTGGTGGACCTGCCGCGCACCGTGGGCGTGACCAAGCTGCCGCTTTCGGCGCTGAAGGAAGAAAAGGGCGCCAGCCATGTCTGGTTGGTCGATCCGGCGACGATGACGGTGCAACTGCAGGCGGTGGACGTGCTTGGCGCCGACGGCAACGATGCCGTCATCGGCGCCGGCCTGAGCCCCGGCCAGGTGGTGGTGACGGCCGGTGTGCACGTGCTGACGCCCGGCCAGAAGGTCAAGTTCTACGTCGACCCGACACTGGCCTCGGCCGCCACCGCGCCGACCCTATCGCCGGTGCGCGTGAAGTGAGCGCCGCAACCTTGCTGGCACAGCCGGAGCGCGCCGATGCGACGCGCAGGCGCTTCAACATCTCGCGCTGGGCGATCGAGCACTCGGCGCTGACGCGCTACCTGTTGGTGGTGCTGCTGGTGCTGGGCACGGCCGCGTACTTCCAGCTCGGCCAGGACGAGGACCCGCCCTTCACCTTCAGGGCCATGGCGCTGCGCGTGTTCTGGCCCGGCGCGACGGCGCAGCAGGTGGCCGAGCAGGTGACCGACAAGATCGAACGCACGCTGCAGGAGGTGCCGTACTCGGACAAGATCCGCAGCTACTCCAAGCCCGGCGAGGCATTGATCATCTTCCAGGTGAAGGACTCGTCGCCGCCCGAGGAGATGGCGCAGGTCTGGTACACGGTGCGCAAGAAGGTCGGCGACATCCGCGCCACGCTGCCGGCCGGCGTGATCGGCCCGTTCTTCAACGACGAGTTCGGCGACGTCTACGGCTCGATCTATACCCTGTCGTCCGACGGCTTCAGCTACCGGGAGCTGAAGGACCAGGCCGACCGCGTGCGCCAGCAGCTGCTCAAGGTGCCCGACGTCAGCAAGGTGGCGCTGTTCGGCGCACAGGAAGAAAAGCTGTTCATCGAGGTGTCGCAGAAGCGCCTGGCGCAACTGGGGCTTGACTTCAACCAGGTGCTGGCGCAGCTGGGCCAGCAAAACGCCGTGGAGTCGGCCGGCGTCATCGATGCCGGCACCGACTTCGTGCAGGTGCGGGTGGCTGGGCAGTTCAAGAAGGTCGAGGACCTGGAGCAGTTCGCCATCCGCGCCGGAGGCAGCAGCTTCCGCCTCGGCGACATCGCCAGCATCCGCCGCGCCTATGTCGACCCACCGCAGGTGAAGGTGCGGCACCAGGGCAAGGAGGTCATTGCGCTGGGCATCTCGATGGCCAAGGGCGGCGACATCATCGCCATGGGCCGCTCGCTGCAGAAGGCCAGCGACGCGATCCGCGCCGAGCTGCCGGCCGGCATCGAGATGCGCCAGTTCCAGAACCAATCGAAGGTGGTGGCCCGCTCGGTGAACGAGTTCGTCGTCGTGCTGATCGAGGCGGTGCTGATCGTGCTGGCGGTCAGCTTCGTCAGCCTCGGGCTGCACTTCAAGCCGAACTCCTGGAAGTTCACGCTCGACTGGCGCCCCGGGCTGGTGGTAGGCATCACCATCCCGCTGGTGCTGGCGATCACCTTCGTCACCATGTACTACTGGGGCGTCGGGCTGCACAAGATCTCGCTGGGCTCGCTGATCATCGCGCTGGGCCTGCTGGTCGACGACGCCATCATCGCCGTGGAGATGATGGTGCGCAAGCTGGAAGAGGGCTACGACAAGGTGCGCGCCGCCACCTTCGCCTACGAGGCCACGGCGATGCCGATGTTGACCGGCACGCTGATCACCGCGGCCGGCTTCCTGCCCATCGGCCTGGCCAAGTCGACGGTGGGCGAATACACCTTCGCCATCTTTGCCGTCACGGGGGCGGCGCTGGTCATCTCCTGGCTGGTGTCGGTGTACTTCGTGCCTTACCTCGGCACGGTGTTGCTGAAGAAGCCGCCGCATGCGCTGGCCGAAGGCGAGCCGCATGAGCTGTTCGACACGCCGTTCTACACGCGCTTTCGCGCGCTGGTGGACTGGTGCGTGCGCCACCGCTGGATCACCATCGGCCTGACCGTGTCCACGCTGGTGCTCGGCGTGCTGGGCATGGGCCGGGTGCAGAACCAGTTCTTCCCCGATTCCAGCCGGCCGGAGATCCTGGTCGACCTGTGGTACCCGGAAGGCACCTCGTATGCGACCAACGACTCGACCACGAAACGCGTCGAGGCCCGGCTGATGATGCTCGACGGCATCGAGCACGTGACCACCTGGGTGGGCAGCGGCGCCGAACGCTTCGTACTGGTGCTCGACCAGATTTTCCCGCAGAGCAACGTCAGCCAGCTGGTGCTGATGCCGCGCGACCAGGCGACGCGCGACCGCACGCTGGCGGCACTGCCCGAGCTGCTGGCGAGCGAATTCCCCGAGGCCCGGGCGCGCGCCAAGCTGCTGCCCAACGGGCCGCCGGTGCCTTACCCAGTGCAGTTCCGCGTGGTCGGGCCCGACCCGGCGCAGGTGCGCAAGGTGGCCGACGAGGTCAAGGCGTTGATGCGCGGCAACCCCAACCTGCGCGGCATCAACGACAACTGGAACGAATCGGTCAAGGTGCTGCGACTGGAGATCGACCAGGACAAGGCCAGGGCATTGGGCGTGTCCAGCCAGGCCATCGCCCAGGCCTCGCGCACCATCAACAACGGCAGCATCATCGGCCAGTTCCGCGATGGCGACAACCTGGTCGACATCGTGCTGCGCCAGCCGCTGGACGAGCGCCAGGTGATCACCGACCTGGGCAAGGGCTATGTGCCCACCGCCAGCGGACGCAGCATCCCGCTGAGCCAGGTGGCACGGCTGCGCGTGACCTGGGAGCCGGGCGTGCTGTGGCGCGAGGGCCGCGACTATGCGGCCACGGTGCAGGGCGATATCGTCGCCGGGCTGCAGGGCGCTACCGTCACCGCACAGCTGAACCCGCTGTTCGAGCCGATCCGCGCCCAGCTGCCGCACGGCTACCGCATCGAGGTGGCCGGCGCGGTGGAGGAAAGCGCCAAGGGCCAGGGTTCGATTGCCGTCGGCGCGCCGCTGATGCTGTTCATCATGTTCACGCTGCTGATGCTGCAGTTGCAGAGCTTCAGCCGCGCGATGCTGGTGTTCCTGACGGCACCGATGGGCATTGCCGGCGTGGCCGCGGCGCTGCTGCTGCTCGACCGGCCCTTCGGCTTCGTCGCACTGCTCGGCGTGATCGCGCTGATGGGCATGATCATGCGCAACTCGGTGATCCTGATCGACCAGATCGAGCAGGACCGCAAGCGCGGCGTGCCGGCCTGGGATGCGGTGGTCGAATCGGCGGTGCGCCGCTGCCGGCCGATCATCCTGACGGCCGCGGCGGCGGTGCTGGCGATGATCCCGCTGTCGCGCAGCGTGTTCTGGGGGCCGATGGCGGTGGCCATCATGGGCGGGCTGATCGTCGCCACCGCGCAGACGCTGCTGGCCCTGCCGGCGATGTACGCGGCCTGGTTCCGGGTCAAGCCGGCCGAGGCCGCCCCGCCCGGCTAGAATCCGCGCTTCGCCGGGTTGCTGAAGGGGGCCGTCGGGGGCCCCTCGCCGTTTTGCAACCCCAGTGCCGCGCGGGTGGCGAAATTGGTAGACGCACCAGGTTTAGGTCCTGACGCCTTCACGGGCGTGCCGGTTCGAGTCCGGCCCCGCGCACCAGACATTACCTTTAGCAGATCCGAAAGAGCCCATCATGGCCGTGAATGTGGAAACCCTTGACAAGCTGGAACGTCGCATCACGCTGACGCTGGCTGCCCAGCAGATCAGCAACGAGGTCGAGTCGCGCCTGAAAAAACTGTCGCGCACCGTCAAGGCTGCGGGCTTCCGCCCGGGCAAGGTGCCGATGTCGGTGGTGGCGCAGCGTTATGGCTACTCGGTGCACTATGAGGTCATGAACGACCATGTCGGCCGCGCCTTCAGCGACGCCGCCACCGAGGCCAAGCTGCGTGTGGCCGGCACGCCGCGCATCACCCAGAAGGACGCCGCGCCGGAAGGCCAGATGCTCTTCGACGCCACCTTCGAGGTCTATCCCGAGGTGCAGATCGGCGACCTGTCCGGCGCCGAGATCGAATCCGCCAGCGCCGAGGTCACCGAAGAGGCGATTGACCGTACGGTCGAGATCCTGCGCAAGCAGCGCCGTACTTTTGCGCAGCGAGCGGCCGGCGAAGGCGCGCTGGAGACCGACCGCGTCACCATCGACTTCGAAGGCAAGATCGACGGCGAAGGCTTCGCCGGCGGCAAGGCCGAGGGCTTCCAGTTCATCATCGGCGAAGGCCAGATGCTGGAGCAGTTCGACAAGGCCGTACGCGGCATGAAGGTGGGCGAGTCCAAGACCTTCCCGTTGCAGTTCCCGGCCGACTACCACGGCCAGGACGTGGCCGGCAAGGAGGCCGACTTCCGCGTCAGCGTGACCAAGATCGAGGCGCAGAAGCTGCCCGACGTGGACGAGGCCTTCGCCAAGGCGCTGGGCATCGAGGACGCCACCGTGCAGGGCCTGCGCGACAGCGTCAAGAAGAACCTGGAGCGCGAGGTGCGCATGCGCGTGCTGGCGCGCAACAAGGCGGCGGTGATGGATGCGTTGATCGCGGCGTCGCAGCTCGATCTGCCCAAGGCGCTGGTGGGCAATGAGCTGGAGCGGCTGATGGCCTCGGCGCGCGAGGACCTGAAGAAGCGCGGCATCAAGGATGCCGACACCGCGCCGCTGCCGCAGGACCTGTTCCAGGGCCAGGCCGAGCGCCGAGTGCGCCTGGGTCTGGTGGTGGCCGAGCTGGTGCGCGCCAACAACCTGCAGGCCAAGCCGGAGCAGTTGCAGGCGCACATCGAGGAAATGAGCCAGAGCTACGAGAAGCCGGCCGAAGTGATGCGCTGGTACCTCAGCGACCGCAGCCGCATGGCCGAGGTCGAAGCCCTGGTGATCGAGAAGAACGTCACCGAATTCGTGCTGTCGCGGGCCAAGGTCACGCCCAAGGCGATGGACTTCGACGAGCTCATGAACGCCTGAGCCGCCGCCGGCCGTCGGGCCTGGCGCAGCGCTGCCGCTCGGACTCCATAATGGCTTGTAGCCACTGAACTTTCCCCGAGGATTTGCATGAGCGCTCTTGACACCGTCGGCCTGGGCATGGTGCCCATCGTCATCGAACAATCCGGGCGCGGCGAGCGGGCCTACGACATCTACAGCCGCCTGCTGCGAGAGCGGGTGATCTTCCTGGTCGGCCCGGTCAATGACCAGACCGCCAACCTGGTCGTCGCCCAGTTGCTGTTCCTGGAAAGCGAAAACCCGGACAAGGACATCTCGCTGTACATCAATTCGCCGGGCGGCAGCGTCAGCGCCGGTCTGTCGATCTTCGACACCATGCAGTTCATCAAGCCCGATGTGTCCACGCTGTGCATGGGGATGGCTGCAAGCATGGGCGCCTTCCTGCTGGCTGCGGGCGCCAAGGGCAAGCGCAACGCGCTGCCCAATTCGCGCATCATGATCCACCAACCTTCGGGCGGGGCGCAGGGCCAGGCCACTGACATCGAAATCCAGGCGCGCGAGATCCTGAAACTTCGCGAAAGCCTGAACGCGATCCTGGCCGAACGCACCGGCCAGAGCCTGGACAAGATCAAGAGCGACAGCGAGCGGGACTTCTTCATGTCCGCCGCCGAGGCCCAGGTCTATGGGCTGATCGACAAGGTCATCGAGCGCCGCGGCTGAAAGCCCGCCGCAAGCGTGCAGCAACGCGCGGAATGGGCGCCATTTCGGAGGAGGTGCGCCACCAGCGCTTGCACTATGATGTCCCCATTGACTCAGCGGCACTTCCAGCGTAAGAACATCCATGGCTGAAAAGAAGGGCGCCTCCGGCGAGAAAGTCCTGTACTGCTCCTTTTGCGGCAAGAGCCAGCATGAGGTGAAGAAGCTCATTGCCGGGCCGTCGGTGTTCATCTGCGACGAGTGCATCGAGCTGTGCAACGACATCATCCGCGACGAGGTTCCGGCCGAAGGTGTGCTGGCCAAGTCCTCCAAGTCGGACCTGCCGATCCCCAGCGAGATCAAGAACAGCCTGGATGCCTACGTCATCGGCCAGGAGGTGGCCAAGCGCACCTTGTCGGTGGCGGTCTACAACCACTACAAGCGGCTCAAGCATTCCGGCGGCTCGAAGGACGAGGTCGAGCTCACCAAGAGCAACATCCTTCTGATCGGGCCCACCGGCTCGGGCAAGACCTTGCTGGCCCAGACCCTTGCCAAGCTGCTGAACGTGCCCTTCGTGATCGCCGACGCCACCACGCTGACCGAAGCCGGCTACGTGGGCGAGGACGTCGAGAACATCATCCAGAAGCTGCTGCAGAACTGCAACTACGACGTCGACCGGGCGCAGCGCGGCATCGTCTACATCGACGAGATCGACAAGATCTCGCGCAAGTCGGACAACCCGTCGATCACGCGCGACGTGTCCGGCGAGGGCGTGCAGCAGGCCTTGCTGAAGCTGATCGAAGGCACGATGGCCAGCGTGCCGCCGCAGGGCGGGCGCAAGCACCCGAACCAGGATTTTCTGCAGATCGACACCACCAACATCCTGTTCATCTGCGGAGGCGCCTTCGACGGCCTTGAAAAGGTCATCCAGAATCGCACCGAGAAGTCGGGCATCGGCTTCGG
>JAGTRL010000408.1 GCA_018261815.1 Pseudomonadota bacterium | reverse complement strand
GCCGGCAAGATGCGCTCCGAAGGCAAGGAGTACGTGGTCAGGGACGGGGATGTGTTGAACTTCCTGTTCAACGTGTAGAGTTGATTTTGGGGTTGGCCTCAGACTTGCTGGCCCAACAGATTGATGGTGCCCTCCGTTCGACTGCCAGATGAGATACGGCTTCGCGATCCCGTTTACGGTCTCAGAAGTCCTTTTTGTGTCTTGCTGGTGATCAGCGTCTGGGGTGTAGCGCAGGCCGAGGGGCCTACGACAGTGCCGACCCGGCCCGACCCGTTTGAAAAATTTGACACCCTCGCCGCTGGCCGCATGGCCAGCACTTGGTCGTCGCTGCCCTCGGGTGAGGGCTGCCTGCCGGGCCAGAAGCAGCTGGCAGGCCACGCCATGCTGCTGGCCGATCCATCGGACGACGGGCAGGACAGCCCTCAGGGCCCGTTCAGCCTGGTCCAACCCAGGCACCGCCTGCAGCTCGACAGCACCGTCCAGCTGGGCTGCGTATTCGGCCAGCTGGCGCTGCAGCGTCAGGCGGATGCGTCCGGTGACTACTGGTCCTGGGATGGCACCGCGATCAGCTGGCGCATCGACGAACATTGGAGCGTCGGCGCCGGACGCATTGCGCGGCAATGGGGGCCGGGCTGGGATGGCAGCCTGATCCTGGGCACGACGGCGCGCCCCATTCCGAGCCTGTCGGTCGAGGCCGCCAGCGGCCCACTCGCCAAGGACGGCTGGTGGTGGTGGCTGGGCGAGGTGGACTTCAGTGCCTTCTTCGGCGAGTTGGAGGACGATCGCGACGACTATGCCAGACCTTACCTGATGGGCTCGCGGATCGTCGTGCGGCCCTGGCCCTGGCTGGAGCTGGGCGCCTCACGCACAGCCATGTGGGGCGGTGAGGGCCGGGACAACTCGTTCAAGATGTTCTTGAAGGCAATTCTCTCGCGAGACAATTCCTGCTACCAGCCGGACTGCAGCGAACAGCCCGGCAACCAGCTCGGCGGGTACGACGCACGCCTGAGTCTCGACCGATGGCTGCCCGGGGTGGCGCTGTACGGGCAGATGATCGGCGAGGACAGCCGGCCCGATGACGTCCCCGTGCCGGCCAAGAACCTGTACCAGGCCGGCGCCGAGTGGCGGCGCGACGGTGCAATGGCCTTCGTCGAATGGACCGACAGCACGGCCGAATTTGCCGGCGTGGCCTACAACCACTTTATCTACACCGACGGCTACCGCTACAAGGGCCAGCCGCTGGGCCACTGGGTCGACGGCGACTCGAACCTGTGGACCGCAGGCGGCCTGCTGCGCGACCTGTTCGGCGGCCAAGCCCTTGCGGTGCTGCGCTACGGCACGCTCAACGAATCCGGCGCCAGCCCGAGCTGGCCGACTTCGCGCCTGAGCAGCGCTTCGCTGCAATGGCGCAGGGTTTTCGACCGCGTCTTCGGACTGACGCTGGCGCTGGACCACTTCGACCTGTCAAGCACGGGACCCGGCGGCGACGACACACGCTGGCGCGACACGCAGTTGCGCGTGCAGTTCGACGCCTGGTTTTACTGAGGGTGCAGCGGCGTATTGCCGACGGTGTGACTTCAGGCAATGCCGGTGCTTGTTGCGGTGGACCCGGCGCGTCCCTAGACGCCGGCCGGTGCTAGGCTTGAACTGGGCGGCTGACGAGTCGGTTGCCTCAACGCAGCGATGAACGACGACTCCAAAGCCTCCTGGCCCTGGGTGCTGGGCCTGACGGCGCTGGCCTATGCCGCGACCGGTTGGCTGGCCCTGCGTCTGGCCCTGCCGCCAAGCTATGCGGCGCCACTGTATCCGTCGGCAGGCATTGCGCTGGCAGCGACCTGGGTCTATGGCCGCCCGGCGCTCATGGCCGTGGCGCTGGGTGCCTTTGGGGTCAACCTGGGCTTGAGTGCGGCACGCGGGCAGTTCGACCTGTCGGCACTGGGCGTGCCCATGGCCATCGGGTTCGGCGCCGCCCTGCAGGCCGCATTGGGCTGCGCCCTGGTGCGGCGGTTCGTATCTCAGCCCTTGACACTGGCGCAGCCTCGCGACATTTGGCGCTTTCTGGTGTTCGCAGCGCCCGTGGCCTGCCTGGCAAGTGCGAGCATTGCCACCGCGGCGCTCGGCCTGGCGGGCGCGGTGCCCGCGCCCGCGCTGGCCTTCACCTGGTGGACCTGGTGGATCGGCGATTCGCTCGGCGTGCTGATCGCCGCGCCAGCCGTGCTGAGCTTGATCGGGCGACCGCGCAGCGCCTGGGCGTCGCGTCGCAGTACCGTGGCGGCGCCCATGCTGGTGGTGACGGCACTGCTGGTGGCCGCGACGCTGGCCGTGGCCCGCTGGGACGAGCAGCGCTTGCGCAGCGCCTTCGAGCGCGAGGCGGCAGCTGCAGCCGACGAGGTGGCCTCTTGGCTGAATGGGCCACTGCAGGCGCTGCAGGCGGTTCATGGCGTGTTCCAGGCGCAGCCCCGACTGTCGCGCGAGGACATGCGCGCGGCCACCATCTGGTGGCTGCAGCAGCCGCTGCACCTGCAGGCCATCGGCTTCAGCGAGCGCGTTCCACGGTCGGGCATTGCGCAGTTCGAGGACGCGGTGCGCGCCGAAGGGCCGGCGGACTTCCGTGTCTTCGAGCGCAATGACCGGCCCGCCGCCGTGGCCGACGACGAACTGGTGGTCATCCGCTACATCGAACCGCAACCCCGCAACGCGGCCGCGCTGGGGGTCAACGCACTGTCCATCGATGCTGCGGCAGCGGCCATACGGCGTGCGCTGCAACAAGGCCAGCCCAGCGCCAGTGCGGGTTTTCGCCTGACGCAGGAGGCGGCCGAGCAGACCGGCGTGGTCGTCTACCACGCCCTGCCCGGCACGGCCACGACCCCCAGCCGCGGCGTGGTGTTCGTGACGCTGCGCATGGACGATGCGCTCGGTGCCATCCTGCAGCGTTGGGGCGGCAACCTGCG
>JAGTRL010000407.1 GCA_018261815.1 Pseudomonadota bacterium | reverse complement strand
CGCTTGCGCCGGCGTCTGCCTGTAGGAGCCAGACCACATGCAATGCCGGCCGCAGCCGATGGCTATTGCGTCACGCCGGCGCGACGATGTTGTGATGCGCCTCGGCGCTCACCGGAACTGACCCAGGTCTGCTCACCAGAAGCTGACCCAGCAAGTGCGCAGGCTCTTGTGGATGAGGGGGGGTCAGTCGGGCCGCTGCGGCGATGGTCGCGAGATGCTCATGGGATGCGCGCTGGCGCCTCATACGCGCGCTGGGCGCGACGTGTGGCGATCAAGGCGGTGGCCGTCAGGCCGGCTTGCGAGAGGCCTTCTTGGCGCGCTGGTCGCTGCTCGGCGGCGTGGCGCCCTTCACCGGCGGCGTGTCGGTTTCCGGGCAGGGCATCGGCTCACGCAACGACGGCCCATCGATTCGGATGGTGATGCATTGGTGGCGCAGCCGATCGAGCAGCGCGTCCACCAGCGGCTTGTTGCCGAACATCTCGTACCAGGACGGGTAGTCGAGATTCGTAGTAATGACGGTACTGACTCGGCCGTAGCGTTGCTCCATCAGCCGGAAGAATGCGTTGACCTGCTCGGGCTTGAGGGTCAGGTAGCCGAGCTCGTCAATGACGATGGGCCTCATCCGCGACATCGCCTTGAGCAGCTTGGTGGTGGTACGGTCGGCCAGCGAGGCGTAGAGCTCGTCGAACAGGGCCTGCGCGTTGTAGAAGCGCCCCGTGTAGCCGTTCAGGCAGGCTTGGCGCAGCAGGCCGATCGCAATGCCGCTCTTGCCCGTGCCGGTCGGGCCGATGAGAACCAGATTCTGCGCGCGACGCACGAACTCCAGCCCGGCCAGGGCGCGTATCTGGCCGCGGTCCACCCCGGGCTGCCTGGCGAAGGGGAAGGTATCCAGGGTCCACGGCCACGGCAGGTGCGCCTGCGCGACGCGGTAGACCAGGCGGCGCTCGCGCTGGAACGAAGCCTGCTCGGTCAGCAAGCGGTGCAGCACCTCGGCGGCGGATTCGCCCTGGCGCTCGGCGCGATCGAGTTCGTCGTCCAGCGCGCGCGCCATGCCCTTGAGGTTGAGCTCGACGAGCAGCGCGCGCAACTGCTCACGCGTCGGCATCGTCATCGTCACCGCCCAGCGCGAAGAAGTCGCCCGCCACATGCCGCAGCACCAGGTGCTCCAGCCGCGTGAGGTCGAACAGCCCGAACTTCAGCGCCTGCTCCACCGCGGCCAGCAAGGGCTCGCGCGGGTAGCTGCGCATGATCTGCACCAGACGGTGCAGCGCGCGCACGCCGCGGCCATGATGGCGATGCTGCTTGAGCGCGCTGGCATAGCGCTGCAGCACCTCGTGCTCGCCGCGCAGCAGTTGCTCGACCAGCGCCGGCTCGCGCGGGGCTCGCTGCGGCACGGTGTGATGCCCGGGTAGCGTGCGGCGCACGTCGCGCTGGCCGATCACGCGCTCGTGGCTGGCCACCACGGCGCCGCGATGATGGATCTGCACACGCTCGTAGTGCTTGTAGACCGTCACCGTCTTGCCCACCAGCCGCTCGGGCACCGAGTAGCGCACCGTGTCCACACTGACGAAGCCGTACAGGTCCACCACGCGATCGAGCACCTCGTAGACCGGCGGCAGCACCGCCGGCAGTCGGCGCAGGGCGGGCCGCTCCAGGGCGTACGCCGCCTCGGGCGATTGCCCCAACGCTCGCTTGGGCTTGGCGTTGGCCACGTCGATGCACCAGCGCAGCGCCTGCGCGTTCACGTCGTCCAGGTCGGCGAAGCTGCGCCCGGGCAGGAAGTTGGTCTGTACCCAGAAGAAGGGCCTCTCGATCCGGGATTTTCGGTTCGGGTCGTTGACGCGGTGGGCCATGAACTTGAAGCCCAGCGTCGCGGCGAAGGCCTCCATCTCGGGTGCGAACACGGCCTCGGCCCCGGCGCCGCCGACCACCATCACGCTGGTGTTGTCGATCACGCAGCGCGGGCAGCTGCCGTCCATGAACTGCGCGGCCTGCAGCAGGAAGTGCTTGGCTTCCAGCCGCGTGAAGCGCAGGTAGTAGCGAACGAACAGACGCCGCGAGTACGCCAGCGTCAGTGCCGCACACTGGGCCGTGAGCGTCTCGCCGCCGATCGTCACCCGGTGCGGCGAGGTGTCGTGCTGCATCTCCTGGCCAGGCGCGAAGTGGTACTCGCCCGATCGCTGCGGGGCCGCACGCAGTTCGGCCTGTCGCACCCAGCGCGTGAGCGTGCTGTAGGACAGCGCCAAGTCGTGTTCGCTGGCCAGAATCTGCGCCATGCGCACCGCGTTGCCCTGCGCACGCGCATAGACCTCCTCGAGCCGCTGCTGCACGGCCGCCGGCGGTGTCTGCGGGGCTGATGGTGCCTGAGGCTCGCGCAGGATGCGCCGCACGGTATTACGCGACAGGCGCAGCAGCTTCGCTGTCTCGTGCAGCGAGCGGCCCTGGGCCCGCAAGGTCCGCACCGTGTCGATGATCTCCTGAGACTTCATCGCTCAACCTCCTCAGTTCCGCATCCACCTCGGGCAGCGCCTCGTGCACGCGCCGGCAGGCCCTGGACAGCGGCATCGCCACCGGGACCTGCAGGGCGACTAGCGAACTGCGCACGCGCTCGAGCTGGGCCTGCAGGTACCCCAACGCCGCCACCGCCTGCTGCTCCGGTCCGCCCTTCAATTGCCTGGCCGCACGCTCGCGCTCGCGTTCGTTGATGCTGTCGATGAACAGCCGCGGGTGCTCGACCATGCGTTCGCGCTTGCCGCGCTGGGCACAGCGGTATTGCGCGAACCAGATGTTGAGCTCGCGCGTCGACAGCGCCTGCTGCGGCTGGCCCATGCGGCCCAGCAGCCGAGCTGCGTGCTCGGCGTTGGCGCGCGCCAACGGCACGAACACGCGCACCGCCGACCACGTCGAGACCTGCTCGCGGCACACCGCCTGCAGCACCGCTTCGGGCACCTC
>JAGTRL010000071.1 GCA_018261815.1 Pseudomonadota bacterium | reverse complement strand
GCCGCCCCTGGTCTGCTGGTTCGAGGACTGTCGCCGCGACGCGGTGGCGTTGGTCGGCGGCAAGTGCGCCTCGCTGGGCGAGTTGATCTACGCCGGTGTGCGCGTGCCGCCGGGCTTCGCGCTCACCACCGAAGGCTACCGGCGCTTCATGGCCGATGGTGAAATGGCGCGCCAGGTGCAGGCGCTGCTGGCGCAGGCCGACCTGCAGGACCTGGCGGCGCTCGAGGCACTCAGCGAGCGCATTCGCGCCCTGATCGAGGCCCAGCCCTTTTCGGTGCAGATCGAGGACCAGGTGGCGGAGTGCTACCGCAAGCTGGCGTTGCGCTCGTGCATGCCGGCCGTACCCGTGGCGGTGCGTTCCAGCGCCACCGCCGAAGACCTGGCGGGCGCCAGCTTCGCCGGCCAGCAGGACACCTACCTGTGGGTGCGCGGCATCGACGAGGTGCTGCAGCACATGCGTCGCTGCATCTCCAGCCTGTACACCGCGCGCGCCATCGCCTACCGCGCGAACAAGGGCTTCGACGACGACAGCCTGGCCATCAGCGTGGGCGTGCAGAAGATGGCCAACGCCTTCACCGCCGGCGTGATGTTCACCATCCATCCCGCCAACGGCGACCGCTCGGTGATCGTCATCGACTCCAACTTCGGTTTCGGCGAATCGGTGGTGTCGGGCGAGGTGACGCCGGACCATTTCGTGGTCAACAAGATCACGCTGGACATCATCGAACGCATCGTTTCGCACAAGCAGATGTTCTACACGGTCGACGCGAAGACACAGACTTCGCAGGCCGTGGAGATGCCCTTCGAGCGGCAGACGGTGCAGTCGCTGATCGACGACGAGATCACCGAACTGGCCTGGTTGGGCAAGCGCGTCGAGAAGCACTACGGCTGCCCGATGGACATCGAATGGGCCGTCGACAAGGACCTGCCTGCCGGCGGCAACATCTTCATCCTGCAGGCCCGCCCGGAGACGGTGTGGAGCGCCAGGAGTCAATCCCCGGTGGCCGCGCCCGGCGGCTCGGCCATGGACTACATCCTCAGCGGCATGCTGGCCGGCAAGAAGGTCGGCTAGATCGCGGCATCGAATTCACCCCCCACCCTCATTGGGAGCTCACATGGACGCACGAACCGAAGTCAAACCCATCGACGATCTGCGCAGCTACATCGCCGCGCTCGAGGCGCATGGCCAGATCCACCACGTCAGGGCCGAAGTCGACTGGAAGTACGAGTTGTGTCACATCTCTAAGGTGAACGAGGAGCAGAAGGGCCCCGCGCTGCTGTACGAGAACGTCAAGGGCTATGACATTCCGGTCTTCACCAGCGCGTTCACGACCTCGCAGCGGCTGGCCATCGCGCTCGAGCAGGATCCTTCGCTGTCGATGAGCCAGCTGTCCAAGAAGTGGATGGAGCTGACCACCAAGCAGATGATCAAGCCCAGACTGGTCGACAAGCCCGCGGTGATGGAAAACATCATCACCGGCGACGCCATCGACATCGAGAAGTTCCCGTCGCCCTGGTTCTACCCGGACGACGGCGGGCGCTTCTTCGTCACCTCGGGATACCTGGTGACGCAGGACCCGGATACCGGCTGGACCAACCTGGGTACCTACCGCTCGCAGGTGTTGGGCAAGGACATCCTGGGTTCGCAGATCATCAAGGGCAAGCATGGCGACATGCACATGAAGAAGTACGCCGAGCGCGGCGAACTGATGCCCGCGGCCGCCGTGGTCGGCTGCGACCCGGTGCTGTTCCTGGCCTCGTCGACCTTGGTCAGCGCGCAGGTCGACGAATACGACGTCGCCGGCTCGCTGCGCGGCCGCCCGGTGCCGGTGTTCAGGTCCGACCTGACCGGTCTGATGCTGCCGGCCAATGCCGAGATCATCGCCGAGGGCTTCATCGACCCGAACGAGTTGATGGACGAGGGTCCGTTCGGCGAGTACACCGGGTACTACTCAGGCAACAAGGGCAAGGACTACCCGAAGCCGGTGCTGCGCATCAAGCGCATCCTGCATCGCAACAACCCGGTGATGTGGGCGACGACGGTGGGCAAGCCGATCAACGACATCCACATGATCCAGTCGCTGAACCGCACCGCCACGCTGTGGCACGACCTAGAGACGATGAAGGTGCCGGGCATCCAGAGCGTGTACATCCCGCCGGAAGCCTGCGGCCGCTTCTGGGTCGTGGTGTCGGTCAAGCAGATGTACCCGGGGCACTCCAACCATGTCGGCAACGCCGTCATCGCCAGCACCACCGGGCACTACGGCGTGAAGGGAGTGATCACGGTCGACCACGACATCGAGGCCGACGACTGGGACCGAATCTGGTGGGCCCTGGCAACGCGCTTCGATCCCAAGCGTTCGGCACAGATCATCGATCGCGGCCGCTCGACGCCGCTCGACCCCGGGCTGCCGATCGACGCGCGCGACATCACCAGCCGCATCATCCTCGACGCCTGCACGCCCTACGAGTGGAGCAACAAGCCGAACGAGATCTTCATGGACCGTGCGGTGCTGCAGAAGGTGTCGGACCGCTGGAACGAGTACGGCTTTGCCGGCACCAGCCCGGTCGCCGGCATGATCAACCGGTTGACGCGTCCGGAATCCAAGAAGGCAAAAGGGGCCTGACAGGGCGGCATCGGCGGTCGATTCTTCCAGCTTCATTCAGGTACAGCGCACCATGATTGCCAAGAAGGGCATCGTCATCGTCTGCAACCTGGACACGCGCGGCGAGGACATCGTCTTCGTCAAGCGGCTGATCCAGGACCGTGGCCACGAGGCCATGCTGCTCGACTTCAGCATGGAGGAGCCACCGCCATTCCCGGGCGACATCCGCACCGAGGCCGTGGCCTTGCGTGGCGGCTTGTCCATCGAGGTGGTGCGCGAGAAGTACCGCAGCGACCGCGGCGCCGCGACGAACAACCAGATTGCCGGCGCCGCGGCCATTGTCGGCGACCTGCTGAAGCAGGGCCGCGTGCACGGCATCATCGGCATCGGTGGCGGCACGGCCACGCTGGTGGCCACCTCCGTCATGAAGCGGCTGCCCTTCGGCATGCCCAAGCTGATGGCCTCGCCGATGGCCGCACACCCGGCCTACATCGACAAGTATGTCGGCACGCGCGACATCACGATGCACCATACGGTGCTCGACATCGTGAAGATGAATCCGCTGCTGAAGGCGCAGATCGTCAATGCGGTGGGTGCCATCTGCGGCATGGTCGAGATGACGCAGGGCACGAACATCGTGTTCGACAAGCCCTGCGTCGCCGTCTCGTCCTTCGGCTTCGGTGAAATGGCCGTGCAGTCGGCCCTCTGCATGCTCGAACAGGCCGGCTTCACGCCCATCGTGTGCCACGCCCAGGGCAAGGGCGACAGGGCGATGGAGGAGATGATCCGCGACGGCGCCTTCCAGGGCGTGCTCGACATCTGCATCGGCGGCGTCATCGAGCACCTGTTCCAAGGCAATCGCGACCCTGGGCCGGATCGGCTGATGGCCGCCGTCGAGACCGGCATTCCGATGCTGCTCGCACCCTGTGGGTTGGACATCCTGTCCTACGGCGGCCGCGCCGACATGCTGGCCAAGACCAGCGACCGCGTGCAGTACGTGCAGGACTCGCTGCGCGTGCAGGTGCGCACCACGGCCGACGAACTGCGCCAGGCGGCCGATGTGATCGCGCAGCGCCTGAACGCGGCCAAGGGACCGTGGACCTTCCTGGTGCCTCGCCAGGGCTGGTCGTCGCTCGACAAGGAGGGCAGGCCGATCTACGACCCGGCGGCCGACGCCGTCTTCGTTGCCCGGCTGAAGGACAGGCTCGTCGCACCCAGCCGCGTCAAGGAGGTCGATCTGCACCTGTACACGCCCGAGTTCGCGCGCGTCGCGGTCGACGAGTTCGTCAGGCTGTTCGAATCGGCGCGCACGCCGTTGCGAACCAAGGAGCTGCAGCCATGATCGTGCGGCACTGGATGCAGGCCGACCCGACGGTGATCGCCAGCGACACCCTGGTGTCCGAAGCCAAGCGCATCCTGAGCGAGAACAACCTGCATGCGCTTCCGGTGGTCGACAACGACTGCCTGCGCGGGCTCGTGACGCGGGCCAACCTGCTGCGCATGGGCCACTTCGTGCTGCGCACGCAGAACCCGGATGAATTCAACTTCTTCGTCAGCCGGCTGAAGGTGCGAGACATCATGGTGCGCAATCCGGCCACCGTGCGGGCCGACGACACGATGCAGCTCTGCCTGCTCAAGGGGCAGCAGCTGGGGGTGGCGCAGTTTCCGGTGCTCGATGGCGAGCGCGTCGTCGGTGTGATTTCGGCCAACGAGATCTTCCAGCTGGCCGCGCATTGCCTGGGTGCATGGGAGCGGCGCAGCGGCGTCACGCTGGCACCGATCGAACTCGGCCCCGGCGTGCTCGGGCGCATCGCCGACGTGGCCGAGGCTGCAGGTGCCGTGCTCCAGGCCCTGTACCCCATCGATCACCTCGAGCGACATGCTCGCGGCGGCGCCGCGGCGAAGAAGGTCGTCGTGCGCTTCCATGCACGCGAGGTGAGCGACGTGGTCGCGGCGCTCGAAGCCGCCGGGTTCCCGGTGCTCGAATCTGCCGATGCCGGACACCCGGCGTTGGCTGCCTGAGGCGATGAGATCGCCTCGATGCACAGGAGCGCAGCGATGACCCTGCCGTTGATCGTGGCCATCACCGGAGCCACCGGTGTGATCTACGGCGTCGAACTGTTGCGCGTGCTGAAGGCACTCGGCCAGCCGACGCACCTGATCCTGAGCGAGGCCGCAGGAATGAACCTGGCCATCGAAACCGACTTCACGCTCGAGGAGGTGCGCGCGCTGGCCGATACGGTCTACAACAACCGGGATGTCGGCGCGGCCGTCGCCAGCGGGTCTTTTCGCACGCGCGGCATGATCGTCGCCCCCTGCACCGTGAAGACGCTGTCGGCCATCGCCAACTCCTTCACCTACAACTTGGTGGTGCGCGCGGCCGACGTGCAGCTCAAGGAGGGCCGCAAGCTGGTGCTGATGGTGCGCGAGACGCCCCTGCACAAGGGGCATCTGGAGCTGATGTCGCGCGCCGCCGACTGCGGCGCGGTGATCTTGCCGCCGATGCCGGCCTTCTATCACCGGCCGAAGTCGATCATGGACCTGATCCACCAGAGCCTGGGCAAGGCGCTCGACCAGGTCGGCATCGAGCACAAGCTGTTCGCGCGCTGGGCCGGGCATGGCCCCGGCGCGCAGCCCCACGAGGCCTTGCTTGCCGTCTGAGCGGCTGCGCCACGAGCCGAATCCGTTCTGGCGCTTCTCGCTGGCGGTCTATCGCCGGCCCGGGGTCGAGGCCGCGCTGCTGACGCTGCAGGACCGATACGGCACCGACACCAACCTGCTGCTGTACGGCTGCTGGCTGGCCAGCCGCGGCCAGACCTTGGACCGGCTCCGTTGGCAGCGCACGATGGCGGCCGTGGCGCGCTGGCAGGTCGAAGCCGTGCAGCCGGTGCGGCGGGCGCGGCGCGCCGTCAAGGCTGCGGGGGCCGAGTTGCCGCCGGGCTGGGCGGCTGACTTGAGGCGGCGCCTCGGCAGGCTGGAACTCGATCTGGAATACCTGGAGCAGCACCTGCTGTTCGGGCTGGCGCAGCAATTGCCGCCGTTGCGCCGTGCGCCGGCACCGCGCGCGGCGGCGCAGGCGAGCATCACGCGCTACCTGGGGTTGCTTGGGCTGACCCCCGACGCGGCCGTGCGGGCCGAGGTGATGTGCCTGCTGGACGCCTGCCGGTTGCAGCCTGGCCTGCAGCGGCGCTGACTCACAACCCCAGATAGGCCGACAGCGCCGCGTGGCCGGCCACCTCGCCGGCAGGGCCGGCCAGCACCGCCTGTCCCTTCTGCAGCACCAGCGCCTGGTCCGCCTGCGCCAGCACGCGGCGGTAGTCGCGGTCGACGATCAGCGTGGCGATGCCGTCGCGGCGGATCTCGCCGATGACGCGCCAGATCTCGGCCACGATCTGCGGCGCCAGGCCCTCGGTGGCTTCGTCCAGAACGATCAGCGCCGGGTGCGTCATCAGCGCGCGGCCGATCGACAGCATCTGCTGCTCGCCGCCGGACAGCTGCGCGCCCAGGTGATCGAAGCGCTCCTGCAGCCGCGGGAAGGTCTGCAGCACGCGCTGCAGTGGCCAGTCGTTGCGGCCGTCGCGCCCGCGCCGCGCCGCCATCACCAGGTTCTCGCGCACGCTCAGGTTCGGGAACACACCGCGGCCTTCGGGCACGTAGGCCACGCCCAGGCGCGACACCTCGTGCGGCCGGGCACGCGACATGTCGCGGCCGAACATCTGGATCTGCCCGTCGCGCTGGCGTACGTGGCCGAGCAGCGTGCGGATCAGCGTGCTCTTGCCCATGCCGTTGCGGCCCAGCAGGCCCACCGTCTGGCCGCGCGCGATGCGCAGGTCCACGCCGTGCAGCACGTGGCTGGAGCCGTACCAGGCATGCAGGTCGCGCGCGTCGAGCACCGTGTCCATGGGGTCCTTGCGCGCTCAGGCCTCGGTGCCCAGGTAGGCGGCCTGCACCGCGGGGTTGGCGCGCACCGCTTCGGGCGTGTCGGACGCGATGACCGCGCCGTTGACCATCACCGTGATGCGGTCGGCGATGCGGAAGACGGCGTCCATGTCGTGCTCGACCAGCAGGATCGCGTGGCCGGGTTTCAGCTCGGCCAGCAGCGCCAGCATGCGTTCGGTCTCCTCGGCGCCCATGCCGGCCAGCGGCTCGTCCAGCAACAACACCTGTGGGGAGATCGCCAGGCACATGGCGATCTCCAGCTGCCGACGCTGGCCGTGCGAAAGCAGCCCCGCACTGCGCTGCAGCAGTTCGCCCAGGCCGGCACGCTCGGCGGCCTGGCGTGCGGCGGCGGTGCTAGCGGCGCAGCGGCCGGCGTCGCTCCACCAGTCCCATGCACGCTGTGCGCGCGCCTGCGCTGCCAGGCGGCAGTTCTCCAGCACGCTGAAGTTGGTGAAGATGTGAGTGTGCTGGTAGCTGCGGCCCAGGCCGGCGCGGGCGCGGCGCGGCTGCGACCAGGTGGTGGTGTCCTGCCCCAGCAGCTCCACGCGGCCGGCGCTGGGCGCGAGCTCGCCGGCGAGCACGTTGACCAGCGTGGACTTGCCCGCGCCGTTGGTGCCGATGACCGCGTGCACGCTGCCGCGCTCGAGCGCGATCGAGACGTCATCCACTGCCACCAGCCCGCCCCAGCGGCGGCTGATGCCGTGGCCGCGCAGCAGCACCTGGGCCTGGGTCATCGTGGACCCTCCGTGCGGCACACAACGCTGCGAGCCCGTTCAGGCGGCCGTGCGGCGCTCATCGTGCCGCCCCCGCGCCGCGCGCGCCGGCGCCGCGGCCTTCGAGACGCTCGCGCCACTGCGCCGGCACACCCACCAAGCCGCGCGGCAGCAGCGCCACGCTGAAGATGATGCTCAGACCCAGGCCCAGCATCCAATGCTTGGCAAAGGCGCCGAAGATCGCCTCGGACTTGAAGAACTCCTGCAGCAGCGTGAACGCGAACGCGCCGACCAGCGCGCCGCGCAGGTGGCCCAGGCCGCCGAGGATGATCATGATCAGCACCGCGCCGCTGAAATGCCAGCTCAGCAGTTCGGGGTTGACGAAGCCGTCCTTGACCGCGAACAGGAAGCCGGCCAGCGCGGCGATGCCCCCCGACACCGTGAACGCCGCCAGCTTGTAGGGGTAGGTGGAAAAGCCCGACGCGCGCATGCGTTGCTCGTTGGACTTGATGCCGGCCAATGCGCGGCCGAAGCGCGAGCGCCGCAGCACCGCCAGGAAGGCGAACACCGCCATCAGGCAGACCAGGATGAAGGCATACATCGGCAGCGGCCGGTCCAGGTCGAGCCAGGTGCCGAGCACCGGCTTGGCGTTCAGGTAGATGCCGTCGGTGCCGCCGCCCAGCGGCGTGTCGTGCACCACGTAGTAGGCCATCTGCGCGAAGGCCAGCGTGACCATGATGAAGTACACGCCGCGCGTGCGCAGCGACAGCGCACCCACCGCCAGCGCGTACAGCGCGCCCGTCGCCATGCTCGCCGGCAGCAGCCAGGCCAGCGCGGCCGGCCCGTCGTCGGGCGACAGCCGCACCGCGGCGTAGGCGCCGATGCCGAAGAACGCCGCCTGCCCGAAGCACACCAGCCCGGTGCCGCCGACCAGCAGTTCGAGGCTGAGCGCGAAGATCGCGTAGACCATGATCTTGGCCACCAGGTCGATGCCGTAGCCTCCAGCCACGAGCGGATAGGCGGCCAGCAGCATGAAGACGCCGACGACAAACGCCCGATCGGGCTTCACCTTCGTGGCTCCATGCCGCCGAAGTGGCAGTTGCGATGCGTCGATATGGCGCAACCAAGCGGCCGCCGCGGAACCGGCTTTGCCGGGCCGCTGGCGGGCCTTGCAGGCCGCGCCGGGCGGGGACGCCCGGCTCCTCGCCTGGCGCGACAGGTCCTCAGGACCTGCCGTGTCCGGGCTCGGCCCCCCTGGGGGGGAGCGCCGCAGGCGCTTCGGGGGGGATTCATGTCACCCGGCCTTGAACAGGCCGTCCGGCCGCCAGAGCAGGATCAGCGCCATCAGCACGTACACCAACACGCCGGCGGCCTGCGGCAGCAGCACCTTGCCGAAGGTGTCGACGAAGCCGATCAGCAGCGCGGCCAGCAGCGCGCCGCGGATCGAACCGATGCCACCGATGACCACCACCACGAAGCAGACGATGAGCACGGTGTTGCCCATGCCCGGGTACACCGACGACACCGGCGCGGCCACCATGCCGGCGAGCACGGCGATGGCCACGCCGGCGGCGAAGACCACGCGGTACAGGAACTGGATGTCGATGCCCAGCGACTGCACCATCTCGCGATTGGTGCTGCCGGCGCGGATCATCATGCCCAGCCGCGTGTGTGCGAGCACCCCGTACATGCCCGCGGCCAGTGCCAGGCACACGGCCGAGATGAACAACCGGTACACCGGGTAGGTCATGGTCTGGCCCAGCGGCAAGGTGCCCGCCAGCCAGGGCGGTGCGGCCACGCCGTGCACGTCGTCGCCGACGAGCAGGCTGCGCAGTTCTTCGAACACCAGGATCAGGCCGTAGGTCATCAGCACCTGCTGCAGGTGCTCACGCTCGTACAGGAAGCTGAAGAAGGCCCACTCCAGCGCATAACCCAGCAGCACCGCCAGCACCAGGCCCACGGCCAAGGTGGCGAAGAAGCCGCCGCCGAAGGTGGCGCCCACCGGCGCCGCCAATCCGAAGGCCATGTAGGCGCCGATCATGTAGAAGCTGCCGTGCGCCAGGTTGATGACGCCCATGATGCCGAAGATCAGCGTCAGCCCGGACGCCACCAGGAACAGCAGCAGCCCGTACTGCAGCGCGTTCAGGCACTGGATGAGGAAGGTGGCAAGGTCCATGGCGCTGCGGCGAGACGCGACCGCAGGGCGCGGCCCCCGATCTGCGGCTACATCTTGCAGCCGCGCGCCGGGTCGGTGAGGGCCTTGCTGGCCACGCCGATGACCTTGTTCTCCTTGGCGCTGACCTGGCGCAGGTAGATGTCCTGCACCGGGTTGTGCGCCGCGGACAGCGAGAACGCGCCGCGCGGGCTGTCGATGCGCGCCTTGCGCGCCGCGGCGATGAACTCCGCCTTCTTGGCCACGTCGCCCTTCACTGCGGCCAGACCGCTGCCGAGAATCTGCGCCGCGTCGTAGCCCTGCACGGCATACACGTCGGGCTGCAGCTTGTAGCTCTTGGCGTAGGCCAGGCGGAAGGCGTTGTCGCGCGGCGTGTTCAGGCCATCGGCGTAGTGCAGCGTGGTCTGCACGCCCTCGGCGGCCTCCCCCTGCGCTTCGAGCGTGCCGTCGGTGAGAAAGCCGGTGCCGTACAGCGGAATGCTCTTCTTCAACCCGGCCGCGGCATAGTCCTTGACGAACTTCACTGCGCCGCCGCCGGCGAAGAAGGAGAACACGGCGTCGGGCTTGGCCGCGGCGATCTCGGTCAGCAGCGCCTGGAACTCGACGTTCGGGAATGGCAGGTTCAGCTCCTTCGTGACCTTGCCGCCGCCTTTTTCGAAGGCTTCCTTGAAGCCGCGCACCATCTCGTCGCCGGCGGCGTACTTCCAGGTGATGGTGACCGCTGTTTTCACGCCCTTCTTGGCCAGCACCTCGCCCATGGCGTAGCCCGGCTGCCAGTTGCTGAAGCTGCTGCGGAAGATGTTCGGCGCGCACATCGCGCCGGTGACGGTGTCGGCGCCGGCGTTGGGCACGATCAGCAGCGTGCCGCTGTCCTTGGCCACCTTGGCCATGGCCATGGCCACGCCGCTGTGCACGCTGCCGACGATGACGTCCACGTTGTCGCGCTTGACCAGCTTGTTGACGTTGTCGGTGGCCTTGGACGGGTCGGACTCGTCGTCGACCTTGATGAATTCGATCTCGCGCCCGCCGAGCTTGCCGCCCTGCTCGGCCACGTACAGCCTAAAGCCGTTCTCGATGGCGTTGCCCAGCGCCGCGTAGGTGCCGGTGTAGGGCAGCATCAGGCCCACCTTCAGTTTGGCTTGCGCCAGGGCGCCGGCCGGCACGAGGCCGAGCGCGGCGGTGGCGAGGATCATCGTGCGCATCAGACTCATGGTGCTGCTCCTTGGGGTGGCAAAAAAGGGGGCGTGTCACAGGCGACGCACAAAGGCCAACCGCTGCGAGGTCTTGAACCCGGTGCCGAAGAAAAAGCCGCGCAGCGGCAGGTCGCCAGGGGCCAGCACCGTTTCGACGCGGTCGACCTGCAGCGCGCCCAGGTTGGCGAACAGCTGCGACAGCAACGCATGGCCGACGCCGCGGTGCGCGTAGTCCGGATCGACGCCGAGGGTGTCGAGCACGGCCACCGGCTCGGTGCGGCCGAAGTCGCCAAGGTCGGCGCGCGCCATCAGGAAGCCGACGATGGCGTCGTCGAGCCGCGCCGTCAGCGAGACGCGGATGGCCGAGTCGTCCATCGCCTCGCCCAACTTCTCGGCGATGTAGTCGTGGCGGTCGCGGCCGGTGATCTGGCGGTCGATGCGGCAGATCTGCGGCAGATCTTCGGGGCGCATCGCGCGCACGTCGGCCAGCACCTTGCCGACGCGTTCGAAGTCGTTGGCTTCGGGCGCGCCGTAGTCGATCTCGCGGCCGCGGCTTTCATCGGCAGGCAGGTCCAGCGCGTCGCCGCGCTCGGCCTGGTAGCCGTCGCCGACGGCACATTCGACCACCTGGTCGGGGGCCAGCTCGAAGCCCATTGCGTGCAGCCAGGGCAGCATGCGCCGGTCCGTCCAGGGCGCGGTGGTACGCAGCTCGGCCACGCCGTGGCGCGTGGCGTATTGCGCCATCGCCTCCAGCAGATGCCGACCCACGCCCTGGCCGCGCCGGTCGTCGCGCACGCCCACCACCTCCATCCGCAGGCTGGGCAAGGGGCGCCCGAATTCGCCGCTGGTGCGGCGCGCCAGGATGTAGCCGGCCAAGCCGTCGCCGTCGGCCGCGGCGAGCTGCACATGCATGGCTGGATGCGCCAGCGCGGCATCCAGTCGGCGCTGGAAGTAGGCGCGCCGCGTGCGGCCCTCGGCGGCGGCGTCGATGGCGACGACCGCGTCGAGGTCCTGGGGGGTCAGTGCACGCACTGGGCTCGTGTGCCGGGTGTGGTCAGCCATGCGATCCTCGAAAGGGGTTCGGCCTGTCGTGCGCTCAGGCCGACGCGTAGGCCATGCTCAGCTCGCGGTCGGTGTTGTCATCGAGCAGGTCGTCGAGCAGCGGCAGCAGGGCCATCGTCTCCTTCTGGATGTGCGAGACCTGGCGCTCGACGATCTCCATCACGCCGCGCTTGAAGGCGTCGAAGTCGGCGTCGGCCAGCGTGCCCGCGGCCACCGCGCGCGCCAGCGGCAGCAACTCGGCTGCGGCCTCGCGGATGGCGTCGTGTTCTTCACCCAGCAAGGCGGCGATGTCGCCTTCGCCGGCATCGACCATGCGAGGGAACAGCTCGCGCTCCTCGAAATCGAAATGCGTGCCGGTGTCGTGCTCGAGCAATCGCACGAAGGCGCTGGCCAGCGCGGCGAACTGCGTGTCGTCCACCGGTGCGCGCAGGCGCCGTGCGATGGCCTGCTCGAGACGGCCCAGCACGTCGAGAGCGGCACGGTGCTCGGTGTCGAGCGTCTGGCTGACCTGGCCCATAGGATCGGACGTCCTCTAAAACGGTATCGTGATACCAGAATAGCGTCGAGGGAGGCGATTGCCTTAATGCACATCAAGCCGCCGGCGGTTTGGCCGGCGTCGTCGTCGTCGGCGGCGTGCCGCCACGCAGGCGGCGCCACAGCGCCACGAAGAACACGGCCAGGGCCACCGCCCCCAGCGCGCCCACCGCGGCCGCCAGGGCCGCGAGCACGGGGCTGTCGGCGACGATGGCCAGGGCCAGGCCGGCCAACGCGGCCAGGTGCGCGGCAAAGTGCAGCGCCAGTGGCCGCTGCGCGCTCAGGGCCGAGGGCGTGGGCGGGCGCTTGCCGCTGCGCGAGACATGCATCGAGGCCAGGAAGGGCAGGATGCGCTGCAGCATGCCGAGCAGGAAGCTCAGCAGCCAGCCGCCGATGCCGGCCAGCGCCCACAGCGTGGGCGTGCCGGCGGCATCGATGCCCAGCGCCACGCCCAGCGCCAGCAGCAGGCTGAGGCCCAGGCCGGCCCAGCCGATGCGCACCAGGGTGAAGGAGCGGCCGAGTTCGCGCCTCAGCCCCGTGCGCAGCGCGGCGAGCATCAGGCGCAGATGCAGCGCCACTGCACCGGCGCCCAGTGCCAGCGCGGCCAGACGCAGCGGCAATGGTGCGATGCCGAACGCCGCCAGCGCGGCCAGCGCCAGCGCGGCCACGGCCAGGGCGCACGAGGCGATGGCCTGGCGCTCGTCGGGGTTGGCCGACAGCGCGAACATCGGCACCAGGATGTAGGAGAAGCCCATCGCCAGCAGCCCCATGAAGCCGTAGGCCGCGAAGGCGATGTGCAGCGCCAGGGCAGTGGGTCGGTCGAGCAGCGGCAGCCCCAGGTACTGCCCGGCCAGTGCCAGCGCCGAGACCAGCATCACCCCCAGCGCACCCAGCGCGGCCCAGCCGTGCACCACCACGGCAGGCATGCCGCGCGCGCCGCGCAGGTTGGCGGCGAGCAGCGCGGCCCAGGCCAGCAGCGCCAAGGTCACGGCCACCGCGCCGGCGCCCAGCCACTGCGGCCGGCCCAGGCCCATGCCCAGCGCGACGGCGGCCACGCCGGGCGTGTACACGGCCCAGATCGCTGCCGGCCAGCGCGTGCTGCGCACCGGCTGGCGCGTGGCCACCGGCAGCAGCTGCAGGCTGGCGCCGAGCGCGGTCATGACCAGCACGCCCAGCGTTACCAGGTGCAGCGCCGCCAACGGCCAGTCGAGCCCGCCGACGAAGCGCGGCAGGCGCGGCGAGCCGGCCAGCAGCGCCAGCCAGGCCAGCAGGTGGAAGGCGATGGCCGCGCCGAAGAAGCGGAAGGGAATCGACAGCGGCAGCAGGCGGCTGGTCGCCCCCACCAGGAACGCGCCGCCGCGCTTCACGGGTCGGGCTGCAGCCGCAGCAGCACCTCGCCGGCGGGCGCGTCCAGGCGCTCGGCACCCCAGCCGATCTCGGCCAGTTCGGGGTACAGCCCCAGGGGATCGCGATCGTGGTGCACGAGAAGCGCGCCGCCGCCGGGTTGCGCCTCGTGCACCAGGCGCAGGATGGCCACCAGCGGCTGAGGTGGCGGCAGGCCGCGCACGTCGATGTGCTCGCCCTGCGTGTCGCGCCAGCGCTTCGGCTCGACGCCCATCAATTGCCCTCGAACACCGGTTTGTGCTTGGCGGCGAAGGCGTGGTAGGCGCGCTCGAAATCGTTCGTCTGCATGCAGATCGCCTGCGCCTGCGCCTCGGCCTCGATGCATTCGCCCAGGCCCGAGCTCCACTCCTGCCACAGCATGGTCTTGGTCATCGCGTGGCCGAAGCTCGGGCCGTCGGCCAGGCTGTGCGCCAGCGCCGCGGCTTCCGCCTCCAACTGCTCGGGTTCGACCAGGCGGTTGTGGAAGCCGAAGCGCTCGGCCTCCTCGCCGCCGACCACGCGGCCGGTGTACAGCAGGTCGGCCGCCCGCGACAGGCCGATCAGCCGCGGCAGCAGCGTGCACGCGCCCATGTCGGCACCGGCCAGGCCGACGCGCACGAACAGGAACGCGAGCTTGCTGCGCGCCGTGGCCAGGCGCATGTCCGAGCCGCAGGCGATCATCGCGCCGGCGCCGGTGCACACGCCGTCGATCGCGGCGATGATCGGCTGCGGGCAGGCACGCATCGCCTTGACCATGTCGCCGGTCATGCGCGTGAACTCCAGCAGCTCGGGCATGTCCATCTTCACCAGCGGGCCGATGATCTCGTGCACGTCGCCGCCGGAGCAGAAGTTGCCGCCTTCGCCGGTGAAGACGATGGCCTTGATGTCGGTGGCGTAGACCATCTCGCGGAACAGGTCGCGCAACTCGCCGTAGGAATCGAAGGTCAGCGGGTTCTTGCGCTCGGGGCGGTTCAGGCGGATGGTGGCCACCTTGCCCGAGGCTGAATAGCCGAAATGCTTCGCCTGGTAGCCGGCGAGTTGGATGCGCTTCATGGTCGATCTCCTTGGGGTTGATGTGAGGGGACGCTGCGACGTGCCGGCGCACCCTAGAATTTCCGCAGCCAACCGCGGGACACGCCATGAGCAAGAGCAGCACGATGAACGTCGAGATCCGCTTCGGCGACTGCGATCCGGCGGGCATCGTCTTCTTCCCGCGCTACCACCGCTGGATGGACGCGTCGTCGCTGCACTTCTTCATGAGCTGCGGCGTGCCGCCCTGGCATGTGCTGGAGCACAGCACCGGCATCATCGGCACGCCGCTGCTCGAGCACCATGCGCGCTTCGTCAAGAGCGCCACCTACGGCGAGCGCCTGACGATCCACACGCAGGTGACGGAATGGCGCGCCAAGGTCTTCCTGCAGAGGCACACCGTGACACGCGGCGACGAGCTCATCTGCGAGAGCACCGAGACGCGCATCTTCTGCGTGCGCGACGCGCAGGACCGGCGGCGCATCCATGGCATCCCGGTGCCCGAGGACATCCGCCGCCTGTGCGAATGAGCTGTGCATGGCCTTTGGCGGCGCGGGTCTTCAGCGCGAGCCCGGCCGATCGGGGTCGGCGTCGAAGGTGGCCGAAGGCCGCGGCGTGCGTGCCAGCCAGTCCTCGAGCGCTTCGACGTGTTCGGTCTCCTCGGCCGCGAATTCGCCGGCCAGGCGCTTGACCTCGGGGTCGCTGGAGTGCTGGCCGACCGAGGCGTAGTAGTCGAGCGCACGCAGCTCGTTCTCGCGCGCGTAGCGCAGCGCGCTGTAGGCGTCGAGCGTGCTGTCGAAAGCCTCCTCGCCACCGGCTTCGGGCGGCTGCGTCCAGCGGTATTGCCACGAGCGCAGCGTGGGCAGCACGATGCCCTTTGAGCGCTCGACGATCGAGTCGTGGTGCAGGCGCGAGAAGCGCACCATGTCGCGGAACAACGCCGACACCGCGTCGTTGCGGTGTGCTTCCATCATGTCGGCCAGTTCCAGGTAGCGTTCCGCGGCCTCGTGTTCGAGCGCGATGGCATGGGCCAGGAATTCGGGCAGTGTGTAGTCCATGAGGTGTCGCCCGGTTCAGCCGGCCATCGTCAGCCCGCCGCTGACGCTGAGCACCTGGCCGGTGACGTAGGCGGTGCCCGGGCCGGCGAAGAACAGCACCGCCTCGGCCACCTCTTCGGGTTTGCCCAGGCGGCGGAAGGGGATGGCCTTGATCAGCGCGTCCTTCACCTTGTCGGGCACGGCAGCCATCAGCGGCGTGTCGGTCGGGCCGGGGCAGACGCAGTTGACGTTGATCTGGTAGCGCGCGGTCTCGCGCGCCAGCGACTTGGTGAAGGCGATCAGCCCGCCCTTGGCGCCCGCATACACCGTCTCGCCCAGGCTGCCGACACGCCCGGCGTCGCTGGCGATGTTGACGATCTTGCCGCGAGCGCGCTCCATCATGCCCGGCAGCAGCGCCTTGGCGAGCAGCATCGGCCCGACGAAGTTCAGCGCGACGAGCTTGTCCCAGAACTCCGGCGTGCCCTCGACGAAGGGCGCGGTGCGGCCCCAGCCGGCGGCATTGACGAGCACGTCGATCGCGCCGCAG
>JAGTRL010000070.1 GCA_018261815.1 Pseudomonadota bacterium | reverse complement strand
GGGAAGGTGTTGGTCGAGAAGCGCTGGTGCACCAGCGCGAAGGCCGACGCGGCGCGCGGGTCGGCCAGGTCCTTGTAGTAGCGGCCCACCTGGTCGGCCAGCAGCAGGCCCTTGTAGATGACGGTGCGGCAGCTCATGCTGGGCACGTAGTACTCGCGGCTGTGCGTCAGCTTCAGCGCCTGGATCGCGCTGCTGGCCGTCTTGCGGATGACGTAGAGCTTGCGTTCCAGCGCGTCGGGCACGATGACGTCGGGGCCGCGGCCGATGAAGATCTGCCGGATCACCGGTTCCTTGGCGCGCACCGTCGGCGACATCGGCATGTCGCGGTCGACCGGCACGTCGCGCCAGCCGAGCAGTACCTGCCCTTCCGCGCGCACCGCGCGCTCCAGTTCGTTCACGCAGGCCAGCCGCGAGGCATGCTCCTTGGGCATGAAGACCATGCCCACACCGTACTCGCCGGGCGGCGGCAGCTGCACACCCTGCGCCGCCATCTCGGCACGGTAGTACTCGTCCGGGATCTGGATCATGATGCCCGAGCCGTCGCCCATCAGCTTGTCGGCCCCGACCGCGCCACGGTGGTCCAGGTTCTCCAGGATCTTCAGCCCCTGCTGGATGATACTGTGCGACTTGATGCCCTTGATCTGGGCGACGAAACCCAGGCCGCAGGCGTCGCGCTCGCGCACCGGGTCGTACAGGCCATGCTGCTGCAGCGCCGACTGCTCGTCGAGGCTGGCCGCGCCGAATTGCATGGAGGTGGGTTCGGCAGTGCTCATGGCGCAGTCCTTTGCGTGATCCGGATTCCGGGGCAGAGATTATCGCAGCGCAGCAATCCGAGGCAAGTTCGAATAAATGGGGTCAGGCTCGTTAAGAAGAACTTGATTCTGCCTATCAAATAAAATGGGGACATATCACAGCGTGACTGAAACTCAATCGACCAACCCCGCTTGGCGCCAGAAAGCACAGCACGTTGCGTGCCAAGCCCGCCGGTCGCGGGCGACTCAGGCACCGGCAATGCGGCGCGGCGGTCGGCCCCTGGCCCGGGGCCGGACGGGCCGGCCCAGCTGCTGCTCGATGTCGGCCAGGTACTGCGGCGAGCCGATGGCCCAGCCGCTGCAGGCCGCATGTTCGATGTGGCGTAGCTGCGCCTCGTCCAGCCCCTGCGCCAGCAGCGCGGCATAAGCGGCCTCGCGCTCGAACGGGGTGTTGCCCAGCCGCCAGTACTCGGGCGGATTGGTGACCAGCGGGTCGCGGCACAGGCCCAGCCGGTGCGGCGCGCTCGACCAGCGACTCGTCTGCGGCGAAGCCGCCATGCCGTGCCGGCAAGCCAGCCCATCCACCAGCAGCAAGCCTTGCTGCGTGTGCACGCCCTCCTGCACCACGCCGGCGCGGAAGCGCCCCTCCCAAAGGGTGCCGCTGCGGCCGTGGCGGCGGTTGAACATGGCCACGTAGCGCCGGCCCAGCGCCTGCATCATGCCGCTCAGGGCCGGCTCAGAAGGCGGGCGCAGCAGCAGTTGCACCTGGTTGTCGAGCAGCGCATAGGCATGCAGCACCACCGAGTGGCTGCGCAGCGCGTCCTGCAGCGCCGCCAGGAACAGTCGCCGGTCCTCGTCGTCGACGAACACCGGCTGTGCGTTGTGCCCGCGCTGCACCAGGTGGTGCACCTGGCCAGGCACGACGAGCCTGCGCAAACGGGCCATGGTGTCGACGCTGCAATCAGCAACGCGGATGCGGCCTAGGCGGCATCGGCAAACAGCACCCGGCCGGTGAGCCGCTGGTGCTCGCGCAGCGCAAAGCGGTCGGTCATGCCGGCGATGTAGTCGGCCACCGCGCGCTCGCGCCGCGGCTGGGCGGCATGTTCGCCAGGCATCTCGTCGGGCCGTTGCAGGTAAGCCGCGAACAGCTCGGCCACCACCTGCCGGGCGCGTTCCGTGCTGCTCTTCACCTGGGCGTGGCGGTACAGGGCACTGAACAGGAAACGCTTCAACTCGCTGCCGGCCTGGCGCATCGGCGCACTGAAGGCCACCAGCGGCGGCGCGTGCCGAACCGCATCGGCATCCAAAGGCGCATGCCGGCGCAGCAGACCTTGCGTGGTGGCGACCAGGTCGGCCGCCAGGGCTTCGCGCATGCGGCGGATGCTGTCGAAAAGCAGGCGCCGTCCGCCGCGGCGCTGCAGCGCCGGAAACTCGGCCAGCGCGTCGTCGCGAAAACGCCGGTACAGCGGCACGTCCAGCAGCTGTTCTGCAGTGACCAGGCCAGAGCGCACGCCGTCGTCGATGTCGTGCGCGTTGTAGGCCATCTCGTCGGCCAGGTTCACCAGTTGCGCCTCCAGCGAAGGCTGCAGGCCCGCCAGGAAGCGCTGGCCCACCCCACCGGGTTCGTCGTGTTCCAAGCGCTCGGCATGGGCGCGTGAACAATGCTTGAGAATGCCTTCGCGGGTTTCGAAGCTCAGGTTCAGGCCGTCAAAGCGCGCATGGCACTGCTCGAGCAGATCGACGACGCGCAGGCTCTGCAGGTTGTGCTCGAAGCCACCGTGCGCGCGCATGCATTCGTGCAGTGCGTCCTGCCCGGCATGGCCGAAGGGCGTGTGGCCCAGGTCATGGGCCAGCGCAATGGCTTCGACCAGGTCTTCGTCGAGTTGCAGCTCGCGCGCCATCGAGCGCGCCAACTGCGCCACCTCCAGCGAGTGGGTCAGCCGCGTGCGAAACAGGTCGCCCTCGTGGTTGATGAAGACCTGGGTCTTGTAGACCAGCCGGCGAAAGGCGCTGCAGTGCACGATGCGCTCGCGGTCGATGCGGTAGCCCTGCTCGCAGGCCAGGCCCGGCTCGTCGATGCGCCGCCCGCGCGAGCGGCTCGGATCGCTGGCCCAAGGCGCGAGTTGGGACATCTCAGCCGCAGTGGACCGCCAGCACGTCGCGCACCAGCGCATCGGGTGCGGCACGCAGCACCGCCCGGCCCGGCGCCTCGATCAGCACGAAGCGGATCTCGCCACCCTGCGCCTTCTTGTCGACACGCATCAGTTCCAGGTAACGGTCCGCGCCCAGCGCCGGGCCGCGCACCGGCAGGCCGGCACGCTGGATCAGCTGCTTCAGGCGAACTGCAAAGTCCGCGGGCACCAGATCGAGCCGTGCCGACAGGTCGGCCGCCATGACCATGCCGCAGGCCACCGCCTCGCCGTGCAGCCAATGGCCGTAGCCCAGACCGGACTCGATGGCATGGCCAAAGGTGTGGCCGAAATTGAGGATCGCGCGCAGGCCGCTTTCGCGTTCGTCCTGTCCGACGACCCAGGCCTTGATCTCGCAGCTGCGGCGCACCGCATGGCCCAGCGCGCCGGCGTCGCGCGCCAGCAGGTCATCGAGATGGGCTTCGATCCAGTCCAGGAACCCGGCATCGGCGATGGGCCCGTACTTGATGACCTCGGCCAGGCCGGCGCGCAGCTCGCGCAGCGGCAGCGTGCGCAACGTGTCCAGGTCGCAGACCACGCGCTGCGGCTGGTAGAACGCGCCGATCATGTTCTTGCCGGCGGGATGGTTGATGGCCGTCTTGCCGCCCACCGACGAATCCACCTGCGCCAGCAGCGTGGTCGGCACCTGCACGAAGGGCACGCCGCGCATGTAGAGGGCAGCCGCCAAGCCGGTGATGTCGCCGACCACGCCGCCGCCCAGCGCGAACAGCACCGTCTGCCGGTCGGCACCGTCGCCGAGCAGGCGGTCGAAGATCAGGTTCAGCGTGGGCCAGTCCTTGAACTGTTCGCCATCGGGCAGTTCCAGCACCGACACCGAGCCATAGTGCGGCGCCAGCGCGCTGCGCAGCCTCGCGGCGTAGCGAGGGGCCACGGCGGTGTTGCTCACGATCAGGGCCATCGCGGCGCGCGGCAGGCCCTGCCAGGTTTCGGCCGCGTCGAGCAGGCCGCTGCCGATGAGGATGTCGTAGCGCTGGTGGCCGGTGTCCACCGGCACCACGAGCGCGCGGCTGGAGGCACGGGTCGTCATGGCCGGCGAGTGTACGGCCGGGCGAATGCTGGCGATGGTGGCGCGTCAGCCGGCGGTGCCGGGTGCGCCCGCGTCGATCGGCGAGGGCACGCGCTGCGGGTCGACCAGCCCGGCCAGCTCCAGCTGCATCAGCACCATGTTGACAAGCGCCGGCACCGAAGGCCGGCCCGTCTCGATGACGTAGTGGGCCACCTGGCGGTACAGGGGGTCGCGCTCGCGGTACAGCTCACGCAGCCGGCGCAGCGGGTCGGCCACCTGCAGCAGCGGCCGGTGCGTGTCATGGCGCAGACGGCGGAACAGCTCCTCGGGCGTAGAGCGCAGGTAGAAGACATGCGAGGCCTGGCGCAGCCGGTCCCGGTTGGGTGCGCGCAGCACCGCACCGCCGCCGGTGGCCAGTACCAGGTCGTTGCCGGGCTCGCAGAGCTGCTCGATGACCTGCTGTTCGATGTCGCGGAAAGCTGCCTCGCCGTGGGCTTCGAACCAGGCGCGGATCGGCATGCCGATCCGCTTCTCGATCTCGTGGTCGCTGTCGACCAGCCGCAAGCCCAGGTGCCGCGCCAAGTGCCGCCCGACCGTGGACTTGCCACAGCCGGGCATGCCGACCAGCGTGAGGATCACGGCATCAGTTTGAGTTGGTACAGAGTAACCCGGTCTGTGCCATGCTGTCTGGATTCGTCCTCAATTCCGTCGGGCTCGCCAGGACACCGTAAGGTGCCCGAACGAATGCGGGCGGGCTGTCCGGATCGGAAACAGCGTCGGCCAGAACCGGCAGGACGCCACGATAGGTGGTTCGGCCTTCAGTGCCGGCCACACCTGACGCGGCCACCAGGATGTTGAACTCCAGCCACGACGCCAAGCTCTGTCCATAGGTGATCTTTAGCACCACTTGGCCATCTGCGTTCGTGGTGGACGAACCGACGAAGCTGATGTTCACGTCGGCCTTTCTGGGCTCGAGCGTACCCGTGCCGTTGGCGTCCTCGGCATCACCGTTCAAATACACCTGCAGCACGCCATTGCGGTTCAGGTCTTCGTTGTCACAGCTGCCATTGCCTGCACCCTGACCATCAGGCGTTGTTGGGTCATACGGTATGCGTTGCGCCCATTTGTCGCCCTCCACCACCCATGCGCCCTTGAAGTAGCGCAGCAGGTCGATCGACGGCGAGATCTGCACGCCAGCCATCGCGTTGCCTGAGGAGTCGTTGACCTGCACCAGATACTTCTTGATGTAGTCCAGGCCAGTCGGACCGATTTCGATCAGCGCGTTGGTACTGATAGAAACCGACAGCGCCTCGGAAATGACCGTCAGCGTCGCCAATGCAGCGTTTGGACACTCCGGCGAGCCCGCCGCGGGATCCGGAGCGCCGACAGCTTTGGCCGGGAAATCCTTGTCCGACCAGCAGGCCCGCACGGTCAGACCGTCGGTGGGGCTGAAGCGGCCGCCTGGAACATAGGCGGTGGTAGCCACGCCGTTGACGTCGCTATAGACCAAGTTGCTGCCCGAAGTCAGGCTGCCGCCGATGCTATTCACATCGCCGTTCAGGTCGAAACGCACACGCACTCTTTCCACTGGTGTATTGCCCTTACCCAGGAACAGCGCGCGGAGTTCGGAGCGGTTGCTGGTGCTGCCGGTATTCACCGGCACCACGCTGGGCGAGGCCGCGAGCGTCGCCGACTGCACCGCAACATCAGCGGGCTCGATCTTGCCGGTGCCCGACTGCACCAGCACCGTCTGAGTCTTCGACACGCCGCCGGCCGTGGCACGGATGTCCAGGCTGCCTCCAGTTGCCGGCGCGGTGTAGCTGTAGCTGTAGCTGCCGTTGTTGTCGGTCGTGCCGGTGACGTCGACCCCGCTGACACCATTGACCACGATGGTCTGGCCGCTCATGGGGTTGGAGTTGACGTCGACCAAGCGGAAGTCGACCTTGTTGCCGGTCGAACCAGGCGCAACGACTGCAGGCAACGGGGTCGCAGTCAGACTGGCCCCGATGACCTGAAAGGTCGCCGTGCGTGAAAGTCCGCCGCTTGTAGCAGTCACCGTGATCGACCGGTTCGAACGGTCGGAGCCGATGCCAATCGCCGCGCTGACCACTCCCTTTTCGTCGGTGGCGGTCCCGCTGGGAGTGGCCGTCGCGTTGTTGTTTGGACTGATCGTTACGGGGATCTCTGCCAGGGTGTTGCGATTCGCATCAACGGCCGTTGCTGTGGCAACGATGGTGCTGCTGCCGTCGTTGGACAGCGTCGCGGCGCTGAGGGCCAGCGCCAGGTCGGCAGCCCTGGGCGCCGCGCTCGGATCATCACCGTCGCACTCACCGACCTGCTCGCCTTCGAAGGCCGGCGGCGACGTGCAGTCGCTGTCCCCACCGCAGGCCACCAGCAGTGCCGCCACCCCCGCCAGCGCCGCGGCGCGCAGCGCGCGCAGCTGCCCCTGGCCCGATCCGTAGTTCATGTTCAACGTCATCTCAGTCTTCCTCAACGCATTGCGGAGCGGTCGGTCACGATCTTCGGTGTGATGAACACCAGCAGTTCGGTCTTCTTGGTGGTCAGCAGGCGGTTCTTGAACAGCCAGCCCATGTAGGGAATGTCACCCAGCAACGGCACCTTGTTGATCTCTTCCTGGTTGGTCTGGGTGAAGATGCCGCCGATGACCACCGTGCCGCCGTTTTCCACCAGCACCTGCGTGCGCACGTGCTTGGTGTCGATGGCAAAGCCCGACAGCGTGGGCCGGCCGACACTGTCCTTGTTGACGTCCAGGTCGAGCAGCACGAAGCCTTCGGGCGTGATCTGCGGCGTGACCTCGAGCTTCAGGATGGCCTTGCGGAACTGCACCGAGGTGGCGCCGCTGGAGGTGGCGGCCTGGTAGGGCAGTTCCTCACCCTGCTCGATCAGCGCCTTCACCTGGTCCGCCGTGATGACCCGCGGGCTGGAGACGATCTTGCCGTTGCCGTCGTTCTCCAGGGCCGACAGTTCCAGGTTCAGGAACTTGTCCGCCGAGGCGCTGAACAGCGACAGCGCGAAGGTGGCGGCCGCGGCGCCCAGCGAACCGGTGTTGGCCGGCAGGTTGACGAACTGGGTGTTGCTGAAGTCCACCGGCGGACTCTGGCCGGTCTGCGCACCGACCGCGGCATAGTTGCCGCCCACCTGGGCGCCCGGCCCGGAGGTCGGCACCCCGCTCAGGTTGGCAAAGCCCAGCTTCACGCCCAGGCTTTGGCCCCAGTTGTCGGCGGCCTCGACGATGCGCGCCTCGATCAGCACCTGGCGCACCGGGATGTCGATCTTGGCGATCATCGCCTGCACTTCTTCCAGCTTCGACGGGATGTCGGTGACGAAGAGCTGGTTGGTGCGTTGCTCGAAGATGACGCTGCCGCGCGGCGACAGGATGCGACCAGCGTTCTGCCCAGTGGAGTCGGCCATCGCCTGAGCCACCAGCGACGAGCCCACCAGGCTCTTGGCGATGGTCTCGGCCTTGGTGTAGTTCAACTGGAAGGCCTGGGTGCGCACCGGCTCGAGTTCGGCGATCTTCTTGCGCGACTCCAGCTCCACCTGCTCGCGGTTGGCCAGCTCTTCCTTGGGCGCGATCCACAGCACGTTGCCGCTCTTACGCACGCCCAGGCCCTTGCTCTGCAGGATGATGTCCAAGGCCTGGTCCCAGGGCACGTCCTTCAGCCGCAGCGTGACGGTGCCGGTGACGGTATCGCTGGTGACGACGTTGAAGTTGGTGAAGTCGGCGATCACCTGCAGCAGCGCACGCACTTCGATATTCTGGAAGTTCAGGCTCAACTTCTCGCCCGAGAAGCCCGGGCCCTGCACCAGCTTGTTCGCATCGACCTTCATCGGCCGCACTTCGAGCACGAACTGGTTGTCCGTCTGGTAGGCGCTGTGCTCCCACGAGCCCTTGGGCTCGACGACCATGCGCACCCGCTCCCCGCTCTGGAAGGTGGACACAGCCTGCACCGGGGTGCCGAAGTCGGCCACGTCCAGTCGGCGGCGCAACTTGTCCGGCAGCGACGAGCGCAGGAACTCCACCACCAGGTTCTGGCCTTGCTGCCGAATGTCCACGCCCACCTGGGTGCTGGACAAGTCGACGATGATGCGTCCGGCCCCATCGCTACCCCGGCGGAAGTCGATGTCGCGCAGCGGCAGCGGCTGGTCGTTCTGCGCCGGCGCAAACTGCGTGGGCGCGCTGGTGGCCGCAGCCACTGGGCCGGCCGAATCGAGCAGCACGATCAGCGACTTGCCCTGCAGCTCCACGCGGTAGCTGGCGGCCTGGCGCAGGTTCAGCACCAGGCGCGTGCGCTCGCCGGACTGGGCCACGTTGGCCGAGCGCAGGTTGCCCTGATTCAGTTCCACCGAGTTCTTGCCCAGGCCGTTGCCCACGCCGGGCAGGTCGATGGCCACGCGCGGCGGCGCCTGGACCGAGAAGCCGCCGGGCACGGCCGCCAGCGCTTCGCTCAGTTCGACGCGCACGACGTCGGTACCGGCCTGCTGCGAGGTGGTGATCGACTGGATCATGTTCTGCGCAAACGCCGCGAGCGGTGTTGCGAGTGCTAGCGCCAACACGGCGACTGTGGCGCGCCACTTGTACATGTTGCGGTTCTCCAGGGTGCGTTTCATCGTGCCTTCTCCTGCAGCTGCAGGGTGGTGGGGCGCTCGATCCATTCCCCAGCCGCGTCCTGCACGACCTCGCGCAGTTCGATCTGGGTCTCGGTGATCTTGGTGATGCGGCCGTAGTTCTGGCCGATGTGGTCGCCCAGCTTGACCTGATAGAGCAGGTTGTCGACGCGCAGCAGCGCGAAGGGCTGGGCCTGCTTGGCCACGCTGCCGACCATGCTCATGCTGTCCAGCGGATAGGCTTCCAGCGGTTCCTTGCGGCGGCTGAGCTCGGCGCCCAGCATCGAGTTCGGCTGCCGCGCCTCGATCTTCAGTGCAACACTCAGCTTCTGGTTGCTGAAGGGATCGACGGCCTGGGCGGAACCGTAGGGCTCGGCTTCGAACTTCTTCGGCGGCGACAGTGGCGAAACGTTCGGCTTGACCTCGCGGCGCTGGCGCTCCATCCATTCCTGCAGTTCCTCGTTCTCGGCGCCGCAACCGGCCAGCAAGGCCAGGAGCAGCGAGCTCGCCCACAGTCGCATCGCGTTCGAGCGGATCGTCATTTCTTCGCTCCCGCGGCCTTGGCAGCCTTCTCGGCGGCTGCCTTCTGCTGCTGGGCCACCTCGGCGGCGTCCAGGTAGCGGTAGGTTCGCGCGGTGGCTTCCATCGCCAGGTTGCCACTGGTGTCCCTGGCCGACGGTGGCGCGATCGACAGGTTGTGCAGCGTGACGATGCGCGACAGGTTGGCCACGTCGGCGGCAAAGGCGCCCATGTCGTTGTAGCGGCCGCTGACCTTGATGGCGATCGGCAACTCGGCGTAGTAGTCCTTGATCTCCACCTGCCCCGGGCGGAACAGCTCGAACTGCAGACCTCGACCCAGCCCCGCCTGGTTGATGTCCGACAACAGGGCGTCCATCTCGGCCTTGCCCGGCAGCTGCTTCTCGAGCTGCATGACGTATTCCTGCACCTGCAGTTTTTGCTTGCGCAGCTCGCCCAGGTTCACCGCCTGGCCGAGCTTGCTGACGTAGTCCTTCTTGAGTGCAGGTTCGCGGTCTCGCTCGGCCTGCAATTCATCGGTGGCGTCGGACAGCAGGCCGAACCAGCAGCCCGCGACCACGGCCACGACGGTGGCCAGCCAGGCAGCGGCCTTGGGCAGCGTGGGCCACTGGCCGGGCTCCTTCGGATTCAGACCGCGGAACTGTGAGGCAGCGTGTTCGACCAGGCTGCTGACATCGAAAGTCGATTGGGTGGCCTTGGTGTTCATGAGGGTCTCACGGAGCCTTCTTCTCGGCTGCACTGGCGGCGCCGGCCGGTGCGGAGGCCGCCGCCGGGGCCTGCGGGCGCTTGAGCGTCAGTCGCATGGAGAACTCGTTCAGCCGGCGCTGGTCACGCCCGGCGGCGGCCGTACCCGACGGCGCCACAGCGGTCTTGATTTCCACCAGTTCCGGCCGTTCCAGCCAGGGTGAGTTGTAGAGCGTGTTGCGCAGGAACTCGGAGACGCGCTCGTTGGTTTGCGCCATGCCGCTGACCAGCACCACCTGGCCGTTCTGTTTGATGCTGGTGAGGTACACGCCCTCGGGCGTCTGCTTGACCAGTTCGTCGAGCAGGTACACAGGCATGTTGCGGTCGGTCTGCAGGCCTTCGACCGCCTTCTGCCGTGCCTTCAGTGCCTCGATCTCGGCGCGCAGCGTGGCGATGTCCTTGATCTGCAGTTCCAGGCGGCCGATCTCGCCCTTGAGGAAATCGTTGCGTGCCTGCTGCGCCGACGTCAACTGCATCAGCACCAGGTACCAGGCGCCAGCGATGGCCAGCCCGAGCACCGCACAGGCACCCAGCGTCGCGAAGAAAGCGCGTTTGCGCTGCCGCCGCTTTTCTTCGCGATGGGGCAGAAGGTTGATGAGGATCACTGCACGAATCTCCGCATGGCCAGGCCGCAGGCCGTCAGATAGGACGGCGCTTCGCGCCGCAGGCTGGACTCCCGTACCGCCGAGCCGAGCTTCATGCGGTCGAAGGGGTTCACCACCTGCGAAGCAAAACCGGTCAGCTCGGTGACACGGTCCTTCAGCCCGGGCAGCGTGGCCGTGCCGCCAGCCAGCATCACGTAGTGCACCTTGTGGTGCGGCGTGCTGGTGAAGAAGTACTGCAGCGCGCGGCCGATTTCCTGGGACAGGCTGTCGACGAAGGGCGCGAGAATCGCCGACTCATAGTCGTCGGGCAAGTCTGAGGCGAGCTTCTTGGCCTCGGCCTCTTCGAAAGAGAAACCGTATTGGCGGCTGATCAGCTGCGTGAGCTGCGAACCGCCGAACGCCTGGTCGCGGTCGTAGAGCATCTCGTCGTCGCGCAGCACCTTCAGGCTGGTGGTGTCGGCGCCGATCTCGAACAGCGCCACCAGTGCGTCCCGACCTTCATTGGGCAGCGCCGCGACGACACGGCTCATCGCCAGACGCGAAGCGTGCGACTCAATGTCCAGCACCACCGGCTTCAGGCCAGCGGCTTCGGCCAGACCCTGGCGGTCCTGCACGCGATCCTTGCGCGAGGCGGCAATCAACACCTCGACATCACCCACCGAGGTGGTGCTGGGTCCGACGACGCAGAAGTCGAGACTCACCTCGTCCAGAGAGAACGGGATGTACTGGTTGGCCTCGGACTCGACCTGCAGTTCCATCTCCTCGTCGCGCAGACCGGCCGGCAGCATGATCTTCTTGGTGATGACCGCCGATTGCGGCATGGCCATCACCACCTGCTTGGTCTTGGTGCCACTCTTGACCACCACGCGGCGAACGGCGCCCGCCACCTCGTCGAACTTCTCGATCTGGCCGTCGGTGATCCATCCCTTTTCGAAGGGCTCGGAGGCAAGGCGCTCCAGCACAAGCTCTCCGCTCGCGGCCTGCTTCAACTCGACCAACTTGACGCTGGAGGAGCTGATGTCCAACCCGATCATTGCGGGGTGTGTTTGCCCCAGTAGCTGGCTCAGAAAGCTCACGTCACCTGACTCCCAACGCGCGCCCCGCAGGGCACGTAGAACTTAATAAGTTACTTGAATCCTAGCAGCAAAGCCCTTGTGACCTAACGAAAAACAGTCCCTGAAGGCTACCCGTCGTTGTGATTCACCGACGCCCGGAACAGCGCTTGAAACATCTCGCAATTGCGCTTTCCGCAGGTCACTGCGCCGACCGGTCGAGGCCGTATCCAATTCCCTGCACAGGCCTGGCCTGAAACACAGCGCCCGGGAATGGGCGCTTTCTATAATCCGCAACATCAGGGTCAAGATGCCGTTGAGCTGACCGGGTCGGCGCAAAGGCGACGCCCGCATTGCGCAGCGCGAAGGTCCCCCATTGAGCGCCAAAGGCACCGAGCCCAAAGACTCCCCCTCAACCAGCCACAGCCGCCCCGGCGCTTCGCGCAGCAGTTGGGGGAGTGGGTTGGTTAGGGTCATCGTGTGGGCCTTCGGTCTGGCCGTGGCCAGTGTGTTGAGCTTGTTGATCCTTGTCGGCATCGCCGTGGCCGTGGCCTACCCGAACGTGCCCGAGATCAGCGG
Organism: Pseudomonadota bacterium; assembly: GCA_018261815.1. GTDB lineage: Bacteria > Pseudomonadota > Gammaproteobacteria > Burkholderiales > Burkholderiaceae_C > Rubrivivax. The sequence goes on along the minus strand of JAGTRL010000070.1, from coordinate 4,132 downwards.
CTTGACGGACTACCGTCCCAAACTGCCGATGCGAATCTACGCTGCTGATGGCGTGCTGCTCGGCGAATTTGGTGAAGAAAGGCGCAACTTCACTCCGATCGCGCAGATGCCCAAGGTGCTGAAGGACGCCGTGCTGGCGGCCGAGGACGCGCGCTTCTACGAACACGGCGGTGTCGACTACAAGGGCATCCTGCGTGCGGCATTGGCCAACCTGCGCGATGCACGCAGTCAGGGCGGCTCGACGATCACGATGCAGGTGGCGAAGAACTTCTACTTGCCCACCGAGAAGACCTACACCCGCAAGATCTACGAATTGCTGCTGACGCTGAAGATCGAGAAGCTGCTGACGAAGGAGCAGATCCTCGAGTTGTACATGAACCAGATCTTCCTGGGGCAGCGAGCCCACGGCTTCGCGGCGGCCAGCGACATCTACTTCGGCAAACCGGTCAAGGACCTCAGCATTGCCGAAGCCGCGATGCTCGCGGCACTGCCGGTGGCTCCGTCGGTCTACAACCCGATCGTCAACCCGAAGCGTGCCTTGGTGCGCCAGCGGTTCGTCCTGAGCCGCATGCGCGAGGAAGGCTTCATCACCCAGGAACAGTTCGACGCGGCGCGGGCGGAGCCCCTGCGCTACAGGGTTCAAAGGGAAGTGCCGGTGCATGCCGAGTACGCCGTCGAAGCCGCACGCCAGTTGGTGTTTGCGCACTATGGCGCCGAGTCCTATTCACGCGGACTGGACGTGTACCTGACGATCCGCACCAAGGATCAGGAAGTGGCCTACCGCGCACTGCGTCGCGGCCTGCTCAACTACGAACAACGTCAGTTCTACCGAGGGCCCGAGGCCTATGTCGACCTGCCCAGCGCACCCGACCAGGTGGACACGCGCATTGCCGAAGCCCTCGCCGAGCATCCCGACAACGACGAACTGCGCGCCGCGGTGGTGCTGGAGGCATCGCCGCGCAAGGTTGTGGCGGTGCTGCAGAACGGCGAAACCATCACCGTCACGGGCGATGGCCTCAAGCCGGTCACTTCGGGGCTGGCGAACAAGGCCGAACCCAAGATTCAGATCCGCCGCGGCGCGGTGGTGCGGGCGCTGCGCAATGCCAAGGGCGAGTGGTCGCTGACGCAGGTGCCCGAGGTCGAAGGCGCCTTCGTGGCCATCGATCCGGTCAGTGGCGCGATCCGTGCGCTGGTGGGCGGCTTCGACTACGGCAAGTCGAAGTTCAACCATGTCACCCAGGCCTGGCGCCAGCCCGGCTCCAGCTTCAAGCCCTTCATCTATTCGGCAGCACTGGAGAAGGGCTTCACGCCCGCCACCGTCGTCAACGATGCGCCGCTGTTCTTCGATGCCGGCGCCACCGGCAGCCAGCCCTGGGAGCCCAAGAACTACGACGGCAAGTTCGAAGGTCCGATGCCGCTGCGTACCGCGCTGGCGAAGTCGAAGAACATGGTGTCGATCCGCGTGCTGCAGTCGGTGGGCCCGGGCTTCGCGCAGGAATGGATCACGCGCTTCGGCTTCGAGGCCGATAAGCATCCGGCCTACCTGACGATGGCACTGGGCGCCGGCGCGGTGACGCCGATGCAGATGGCCAGTGCCTTCGGTGTTTTCGCCACGGGTGGCTACCTGAGCACACCGATGCTCATCGCCAAGGTCACCGACAGCAAGGGACGTGTGCTGTCGCAAAGCACAGCCCCGCCAGTTGACGAATCGATGCGTGCCATCGATGCGCGCAATGCCTTCGTGATGAACTCGCTGCTGCAGGAGGTAACACGTTCGGGCACGGCCGCATCGGCCAAGCGCGCGCTGGGCCGCGGCGACATCTTCGGCAAGACCGGCACCACCAACGATTCGATGGACGCCTGGTTCGCCGGTTTCCACCCCACCCTGGTGGCGGTGGTGTGGATCGGCTACGACACGCCACGCAAGCTGGGCAACCGCGAAACCGGCGGCGGTCTGGCGCTGCCGGTATGGATCGAGTACATGGCCCACGCTCTGAAGGGCGTACCAGCCCAAGAGCTGACTCCGCCCGAGGGCGTGACCCAGGTCGACGGCGACTGGAGTTTCGAGGAGTTCAGCCAGGGCCAAGGTGTGCGCAGTCTGGGGCTGGAGGATGTGCTGCCGCCTCCGCCCACCAGCGAAGAACGCAACAGCATCCTCGACCTGTTCCGCCGGTGACGGGGCCCACCCCTGCAGCGCCGTCGGCGCTTCCCGTCAAAGGGGTGGCACCTGCGGCCCGGCGGTGCCGGTTCCGCGGTGTCCGCTGGAATCCGCCTTGTCAGCTCGGGGCGAAGCGCAGTTCGCGGCTGCCTTGGTCGCTGGCATGTCGCGACAGGGCCTCGAAGAAGTCGCTGGCATCGCGGGTGTCGAGCCAGCGGCCCTGCACGTGGCGGTAGTGGTAGCCGCCGGCGCGTGCGGCCAGCCAGATCTCCTGCAGCGGCGGCTGCAGGTTGACGACGATGCGGCTGTCGTTGGGGAACACCAGTTCGAGCAGGCCGCCGGTGCGGTGCGTGTCGATGTCGATCACGTCGTCCTGCAGCCAGCGGTCGGCGGCCGCCTCGATGGACGCCAGCACCTGGCCACCGATGCGCTGGTAGTCGGCATCGCTCAACGGGGTGGCCGGGGGGCACTGAGTCATGGTCGATAGAATCCGAAGCATGCGCGAACAAAGAGCTTGCAGTTTAGCCGCGCCGTCCACCACGGCGCGTTGGCATCGCCATGCAGCTCTGTGGGTGTTGTTGTGCCTGGCCGGTGGCTGCGGCCAGAAGGGCCCGCTCACGCTGCCCGCGGGCGCGGCCAAGGCTGCCTCGGCGCCGGCCACACGATGAGCCTGCCCGGCGCGCCCTACCTGGCGCGACAGGGCGCCGACCTTCAGCTCGACGGCTGCTCGCTCGACGCGCTGGCGCGCGAGTTCGGCACGCCGCTGTATGTGTATTCGCAGCGCGCGATGCTCGATGCCGTGGCCGCCTACCAGCGCGCGTTAGCGGGCCGGCCGCATCTGCTGTGTTACGCGATGAAGGCCAACCCCAGTCTGGCCGTGCTGCAGACTTTCGTGCAGGCCGGCTGCGGCTTCGACATCGTCTCGGCGGGTGAGTTGGAGCGCGTGCTGGCCGCGGGCGGTAGTGCCTCTAGGGTGGTCTTCTCCGGCGTCGGCAAGACCCGCGCCGAGATGCGCCGCGCGCTGCAGGCCGGCGTGCGCTGCTTCAACGTGGAAAGCCAGGGCGAGCTGGAGCTGCTGTCGCAGCAGGCGGTGGCCGTGGGCCGCACGGCGCAGGTGAGCCTGCGTGTCAACCCCGACGTGGACGCCGGCACGCACCCCTACATTTCCACCGGCCTGAAGGACAACAAGTTCGGCATCGCCCACGACCAGGCCGTGGCCAGTTACCGCCGCGCCGCCAGCCTGCCCGGACTGCAGGTGGCGGGCATCGATTGCCACATCGGCTCGCAGATCACGCAGGTGGAACCCTATCTCGACGCGCTGGACCGTCTGCTCGACCTGGTCGAGGCAGTGGAAGCCGAGGGCATCACCATCCGCCATGTCGACGTCGGCGGCGGCCTGGGCATCCAGTACGGCACGGAAGCCCCACCCCAGGCCGACGAACTGGTGACGCGGCTGCTGCAGCGCATCGACGCGCGCGGCCACGGCCACCGCGAACTGCTGATGGAACCGGGCCGCTCGCTGGTCGGCAACGCCGGCGTGCTGCTGACCGAGGTGCTGTACCTGAAGCCGGGCGCGAGCAAGAACTTCTGCATCGTCGATGCGGCGATGAACGACCTGATGCGCCCGGCGATGTATCAGGCCTGGATGGCGATCGAACCCTGCCATCGACGCGACGGCGCCGCGCCGACCTGGGACGTGGTGGGCCCGGTGTGCGAATCGGGTGACTGGCTGGGCCGCGCCCGCGAACTGGCGGTGCAGCCGGGCGACATGCTGGCGGTGCTGTCGGCTGGCGCCTATGCAATGGCCATGGCCAGCAACTACAACAGCCGCGCGCGGGCGGCCGAGGTGATGCTGGTCGACGGCCAGCCGGTGCTGATCCGCGAACGCGAGCGGCTGGAAGACCTGATGGCGAGCGAGCGCCTGATCCCGCGGCCCTAGAGGCGGCCTTCTTCGACGGCGTGGCAGGCCACGCG
>JAGTRL010000406.1 GCA_018261815.1 Pseudomonadota bacterium | reverse complement strand
GGCCAAGGCCAGCGCGGCCGCCGCATCGGCGCCGGTGACGCTGGGGCCGATCCCGATGGTGGACAACCCCAACTACGGCGCGCTCGACAACATGGCCATCGCCGCCTGCGTGCTGGTGGTGGTGCTGCTGCTGGTGAAGTACGCCAAGGGCTTCGTCGCCAACATCTCGGTGCTGCTGGGCATCGTCGCCGGCTGCGTGCTGGCCATCGCGATGGGCAAGATGAGCTTCGGCCATGTCGAGAAGGCCAAGTGGTTCGACATCGTCACGCCCTTCGCCTTCGGCATGCCCACCTTCGACATCGTGATGATCCTGACGATGACGCTGGTGATGATCGTGGTGATGATCGAATCCACCGGCATGTTCCTGGCGCTGTCGGACATCACCGGCAAGAAGATCGGGCAGCCCGAGCTGGCCGCCGGCTTGCGCACCGATGGCCTGGGCACGGTGATCGGCGGGCTGTTCAACACCTTCCCGTACACCAGCTTCAGCCAGAACGTGGGCCTGGTCGGCGTCACCGGCGTGCGCAGCCGCTATGTCTGCGTGGCCGGCGGCATCATCATGCTGGGCCTGGGCATGCTGCCGAAGATGGCGGCCTTCGTCGAGGCGATTCCGCAGTTCGTGCTGGGCGGGGCGGGGCTGGTGATGTTCGGCATGGTGGCGGCCACCGGCATCCGCATCCTGTCGACCGTGGACTACAAGGGCAACCGCCACAACCTGTACATCGTGGCGCTGGCCATCGGCTTCGGGCTGATCCCGCTGGTGGCGCCGCGCTGGACGCAGCAGATGGCGCACAGCCTGCACCCGCTGCTGGAGTCCGGCATCCTGCTGACTGCGGTGGCCGCGGTGGCGCTGAACCTGTTCTTCAACGGCGCCAAGGGTGACACGGCCGGCGCGATCGAGGCGGCCAAGACGGCCGAAGCGCACTGACCCACCACGAGGACCCTGGCCGTCTCCTTTAGCACGTATACTGTGCGCACGTGATCCGTGGAGCCAACATGAACATCACTCTATCGATCGACGAGCGCGTGGCGGAACAGGCGCGCCGGGCTGCGATGGCCATGGGCAAGAGCCTGAATCAGGCCGTGCGCGACTACCTCGAGCAGCTGGCCGGCCGCGCCCAGCTCGAAGCCGAGATCGCCGAGTTTCTCGACTCGACTGCGCGCACGCCGGGCCGCCTGCGCGGCTGGAAGTTCAACCGCGACGAGTTGCAGCGGCGTGCGTAGCTTCATCGACACGAACGTCCTGGTCTATGCAGACTCGGCCGACGCCGGCGACAAACAACCGCGCGCCAGCGCATTGATCGCGCAATGCCTGCGCGCTGGTGACGGTGTCATCTCGACCCAGGTACTGCACGAATTCGTCAACGCCGCAATCCGCAAGCTGGCCTTGCCGCTGGACCTGGTTCGTGCTCGGGTGCGCCTCTACAGCCGCTTCGAGACGGTCAATGCGTCTCCCGCCGCGGTACTCGATGCGCTCGACCTGCATGCCTTGCACACCATCTCGATCTGGGACGCACTGATCCTGCAGGCCGCGCGACAGAGCGGTTGTGTGCAGTTGTTGACGGAGGATCTGCAGGCCGGAGCCGTGATCGGCGGTGTGCGCATCGTCAATCCCTTCGACGCTCCCATCCCGACGAAGACACGCCGATCCAGGGGCCGTTGACCCAAGAGCGAACGACCGACATTCACACCATGCCCACCTTGCTGATCCGCCACGCCACACTGCTGGTCACCATGGACGCGCAGCGGCGCGAGATCGCCGACGGGGCGGTCTTGGCGCGCGACGGCGTCATCGAAGCGGTGGGCGTCAGCGCCCAGTTGCCGGCCACCGCCGACGAGGTGATCGACGCGCGCGGCCAGGTGGTCATCCCCGGCCTGGTGAACACCCACCACCACATGTACCAGACGCTGACGCGTGCGCTGCCGCAGGCGCAGGATTGCGAGCTCTTCGAGTGGCTGCGGACGCTGTACCCGATCTGGGCCCGCCTGAGCCCCGAGATGGTGCAGGTGTCCACGCAGACGGCCATGGCCGAACTGCTGCTGTCGGGCTGTACCACCAGCAGCGACCATCTCTACATCTACCCCAACGGCGTGGCGCTCGACCACAGCATCGAGGCCGCGCAGCAGATCGGCATGCGCTTCCATGCGGCGCGCGGCTCGATGAGCGTGGGCGCCAGCGCCGGCGGGCTGCCGCCGGACAGCGTGGTGGAAGACGAGGCCGCGATCCTGAAGGACACGCAGCGCCTGATCGAGCGCTGGCACGACCCGGCGCGCCATGCGATGACGCGCATCGTGGTGGCACCGTGCAGCCCCTTCTCGGTCAGCCGCGAGCTGATGCGCGACGCCGCCATCCTGGCGCGCGAGCACGGCGTGTCGCTGCACACCCACCTGGCCGAGAACGACAACGACATCGCCTACACGCGCGAGAAGTTCCACTGCACGCCGGCCGAGTACGCCAAACAGCTGGGCTGGGTGGGCCCGGACGTCTGGCATGCGCACTGCGTCAAGCTCGACGAGGCCGGCATCGCGCTGTTCGCCAAGACCGGCACCGGCGTCGCGCACTGCCCGGGCAGCAACATGCGCCTGGCCTCGGGCATCGCGCCGATCCGCGCGATGCGCGATGCCGGCGTGCCGGTATCCATCGCGGTCGACGGCTCGGCCAGCAACGACAGCGGCCACATGCTGGGCGAGGCGCGGCTGGCGCTGCTGCTGCAGCGCGTGGCCCACGGGCCGGTGAAGGGCCCATCGGCGCTGACGGCGCGCGAGGTGCTGGAGATCGCCACGCTGGGCGGCGCCCAGGTGTTGAACCGCGACGACATCGGCGCGCTGGCGCCGGGCATGGCCGCCGACATCGTGTGCGTGCCGCTGGACGACATCGGCCTGGCCGGGGCCTTGCACGACCCGCTGGCCGCGCTGTTCTTCTGCCATGTGCCGCGCGTCAAGCACAGCGTCGTCAACGGCCGCGTGGTGGTGCGCGACGGGCAGCTGGCGACGCTGGAG
>JAGTRL010000405.1 GCA_018261815.1 Pseudomonadota bacterium | reverse complement strand
GCGCCGCGGCTGAACGTGCGCGTGCGCCGCATCGCCTTGAGCTCGGCCGCCACGCGCTGGGGCAGCGCCAATGCCGACGGCTCGATCCGCCTGAACTGGCGGCTGGTGCACTTCGGCCTGCCGGTCATCGACTACGTGGTGGCACACGAGCTGGCGCACCTGCGCGAAATGAACCACAGCCCCGCCTTCTGGGACGTGGTGCGCTCGGTGCTGCCGGACTACGAACACTCCCGCGTCGCGCTGCGCGACGGCCAGGTGCCGGTCTTCGACTGACGGGCTCAGCTGGTCGTGGCGTAGCGCAGCACGCCGTCGCCGCGCGGCACTTCCTTCAGCTGCCCGTCCGCCAGCAGCGCATGCACATGGGCCACCGCCTCGCCCAGTGCGAAGGTGGTCTGGTGCATGTCCAGCTCGCGCTTGAACATCACCGCCAGCAGCTCGGCGGCGCTGCGCGGCGCCTTCGCGCAGGCCTGCAGCACCTCGGCGCAGCGCTCGTCGTGGTGGCGCAGCAGCTGGTCGATGCGCCGGTGCAACCCGGTGAAAGGCTTGCCGTGCGAGGGCAGCACCAACGTGTCGGCCGGCAGCGTGCGCATCGCGCGGATCGATTCCAGGTACAGCGGCAGCGGGTTGGCTTCGGGTTCGGTGTCGTAGACGCTGATGTTGGTGGAAATGCGCGGCAGCACCATGTCGCCGGCGATCAGTACGCCAGCCGGCCGCCGGGCCGCCCCAAGGCCGGCTGCACCCCCTTGGGGGGGCGGCGCCGCAGGCGCCTCGGGGGCCCAATCGATTTCAGGGCAATGCAACGCGATGTGCTCCGGCGCATGTCCGTAGCCGGCAATGCACTGCCAGTCGTGGTTGCCGATTCGCAGCCGCATGCCGTGCATCAGCCGGCGAAATTGGTCCGGCACCTGCCGCACCATGCTGGCATAGAGGTTGGAACGTTCGCGCACCTCGGCCAAGGCCGCCGGGTCGTTCAGGCCGTGCAGGGCGTAGAAGTCTGCCGCACCATGGCCGCTGTGCGCATCGCCGATGGCGCTGCTGGCAACGCGTGCGGCGTTCCAGTCGGTGGCGCTGATCCACAGGCGGCACTGCCAACGCTCGGTGAGCCATTGCGCCAGGCCGATGTGGTCGGGGTGCATGTGCGTGCAGATCACGCGCAGCACCGGCAGGCCCTGCAGCTCGGTGGCGAAGACCTGCTCCCAGGCGGCGCGGGTGCCTTCGTTGTCGATGCCGCAGTCGACGATGGCCCAACCCTCGCGTCCGCCTTCGTGGTCGCGCAGAAGCCACAGGTTGATATGGTCCAGCGCGAAGGGCAATCGCATGCGCAGCCAGCGCACGCCTTCGACCACCGGCCATGTGCGGCCGATGTCCGGCAAGCTGTCGCCGAAGACGTAGTTCAGTTCACCTTCCTGGGCATTGGCCATGCGTGGGCTACCATTTGTCGCATCGAGATTCGCCCGAGTCTAACCAGCGCACGCGCCGCTCGCGCCCGCGCGACAAGAGCCCAGCGATGTTCCCGCACCGCCTGACCGACACCCGGGCCTTCGACATCGCGCGCGCGATGCTCGACGGCTTCAACCGACACTACCGGCTGTTCCGCGAGGCCAGTGCCGCGGCCAAGGCGCGTTTCGAGGCGGCCGACTGGCATGGGCAGCAGCGCGCGCAGGCCCTGCGCATCGAGTTCTACGACCAGCGCGTGGCCGAGTCGGCGCAGCGGCTGCGCCAGGAGTTCGACGTCGACTCGCTGTCGATGGACAGCTGGCAGCAGGTCAAGCTGCACTACATCGGCCTGCTGACCGATCACCACCAGCCGGAACTGGCGGAGACCTTCTTCAACTCGGTCACCGTCAAGCTGCTGCACCGCAGCTATTTCCGCAACGACTTCATCTTCGTGCGCCCGGCGGTCAGCACCGAATACATCGAGGACGACCAGCCCGGCGCGCTGCCCACGTTCCGCGCCTACTACCCGACGCGTGAGACGCTGCGCGAGGCGCTGCACCGGGTGGTGCACAACTTCCAGCTGCAGTGCGAGTTCGAGGACCTGGGCCGCGACATCGACGACGTGCTGCAGGCGCTGGGCGATCACATCGGGCTGCCGGTGGCGCAGTGGACGCTGCGTGCCAATTTCCAGATCCAGGTCCTGTCTTCGCTGTTCTATCGCAACAAGGGCGCCTACCTGGTGGGCAAGATCGTCAACGGCTACACCGAGGTGCCCTTCGCGCTGCCCATCCTGCATGGCGACGCGGGGCAACTCTTGATCGACACCGCGATGTTCAGCGAGGACGAGTTGCTGATCCTGTTCAGTTTCGCGCGCGCGTACTTCATGGTCGACATGGAGGTGCCCAGCGCCTACGTGCAGTTCCTGCGCAGCCTGATGCCGCGCAAGCCGCGCACCGAGATCTACAACGCGCTGGGCCTGCAGAAGCACGGCAAGAACCTCTTCTACCGCGACTTCCTCGCCCACCAGCGCCATTCCAGCGACGCCTTCCGCATCGCGCCGGGCATCAAGGGCATGGTGATGCTGGTCTTCGACCTGCCCAGCTTCCCCTACGTGTTCAAGGTCATCAAGGACTTCTATCCGCCGCAGAAGGACACCACGCGCGAGCAGATCAAGGCCAAGTACCTGCTGGTCAAGCAGCACGACCGCGTCGGCCGCATGGCCGACACGCTGGAGTACAGCAACGTCGCCTTCCCGCGCGCACGCTTCGAGCCCGAGCTGATCGAGGAGCTGAAGCACTACTGCCCGAGCCTGATCGAGGAGGACCGCGACGCGCTGGTCATCCGCCATGTCTACATCGAGCGGCGCATGATCCCGCTGAACATCTTCCTGCACGAAGGCGCGCCCGGGCAGATCGAGAAGGCGGTGATCGAATACGGCAACGCCATCAAGGACCTGGTGGCCGCCAACATCTTCCCCGGCGACATGCTGTTCAAGAACTTTGGCGTCACGCGCCACGGCAAGGTGGTGTTCTACGACTACGACGAGATCGAATACCTCACCGACTGCAACTTCCG
>JAGTRL010000069.1 GCA_018261815.1 Pseudomonadota bacterium | reverse complement strand
AAGGTGGCCACCGTCTCACTGGCCGGCTGCTTCGGCTGCCACATGTCCTTCCTGGACATCGACGAGCGGCTGTTCGAGCTGGTCGAGCACATCGAGTTCGACCGCTCGCCGCTGACCGACATCAAAGAGGTCGGGCACTGCGACATCGGCCTGATCGAAGGCGGGCTGTGCAATGCCGAGAACGTGGTCGTGCTGCGCGAGTTCCGCGCGCATTGCAAGACGCTGGTGGCGGTGGGCGCCTGCGCCATCACCGGCGGGCTGCCGGCGCAGCGCAACCACCTCGACCTGGGGCAGATGCTGGTCGACGTGTACCGCAGCCGGCCGGGGCTGTCCGGCGGCAGCGCCATCCCCAACGACCCGGAGCTGCCGCTGCCGCTGAACAAAGTGCACCCGATCCACGAGGTGGTGGATGTGGACTACTTCCTGCCCGGCTGCCCGCCCTCGGCCGATGCCTTCTGGGCTTTCCTCACCGACCTGCTGGCCGGGCGCACGCCGCACCTGGGCCACGGCCTGCTGCACTACGACTGAAGCCATGACCCCCTCTCTCGAAACCGCCGCCCAGCCGCAGGGCCTGCGTCGCGTGGCCATCGATCCGGTGTCCCGGGTCGAGGGCCACGGCAAGGTGACGATCCTGCTCGACGATCAGCGCCGCGTGCAGCAGGTGCGGCTGCACATCGTCGAGTTCCGTGGCTTCGAGAAGTTCATCGAAGGTCGGCCCTACTGGGAAGTGCCGGTGATGGTGCAGCGACTGTGCGGCATCTGCCCGGTGTCGCACCACTTGGCGGCGAGCAAGGCGCTGGACCATGTGGTCGGCGCCATGCCGATCACGCCGTCGGCGCTGAAGATCCGCCGGCTGATGCACTACGGCCAGGTGATGCAGAGCCATGCGCTGCACTTCTTTCATCTGAGCTCGCCGGACCTGCTGTTCGGCTTCGATTCGGAAGTCAACCTGCGCAACATCGTCGGCGTGGCCGCGGCCCACCCCGACATCGCGAAGAAGGGCGTGCTGCTGCGCAAGTTCGGACAGGAGGTCATCCGCGCCACGGCGGGCAAGCGCGTGCACGGCACCGGCTCGGTGCCCGGCGGCATGAACAAGCATGTCAGCGCGGCCGACCGCGCGATGCTGCTGGCCGACGTGCAGCAAATGATCGCCTGGTCGAAGGACGCGGTGCACATCGCCAAGACCCTGCATGCGCAGAACCCGGCGCTGTACGACCACTTCGGTGCGATGCGCTCGCACATGCTGTCGCTGGTGCGCGCCGATGGCGCGCTGGAGCTGTACGACGGCGTGATCCGCGCGCGAGATGCCGACGGCGCGCTGCTCTTCGACGGCGCCAGCGACCAGGGCTACCTCGACCTGATCGAAGAGGAAGTCAAGCCCTGGACCTACATGAAGTTCCCGTTCCTGAAAAGCCTGGGGCGCGAGCACGGCTGGTACCGCGTCGGCCCGCTGGCGCGGGTGCAGAACTGCGACTTCATCCCCAGCCCTCTTGCGGAAAGCGAGCGCCGCGAGTTCATCGACTGGGGTAGGGGCCAGCCGCTGCACGGCTCGCTGGCCTACCACTGGGCGCGCATGGTCGAGCTGTTGCATTGCATGGAGGTCATCGCCGAGCTGCTGGACGACCCGGACATCCTGGCCGGCGAGCTGATGGCCAGCGGGCCACGACGGCACGGCGGCGTGGGCGTGATCGAAGCACCGCGCGGCACGCTGATCCACCACTACGAGGTCGGCGACGACGATCTGGTGACGCGCTGCAACCTGATCGTCTCCACCACGCACAACAACCAGGCGATGAACGAGGCGGTGCGCTCGGTGGCGCGCGAGTACCTGGATGGCCACGAGCTGACCGAAGGCCTGCTGAACCACATCGAGGTGGCGATCCGCGCCTATGACCCCTGCCTGTCCTGCGCCACCCATGCGCTGGGCAAGATGCCGCTGGAAGTCACTCTGGTCGACGCCGGTGGGGTGCTGGTCGATCGTGTCGAGAAGTCGTCCGAGGGCGGCTTCGTGCACCGGCTGGAGGCTGGCCCATGACGCGCCCGATGCTGGTCTTCGGCTGGGGCAACCGCAGCCGTGGCGACGATGCGCTGGGGCCGCTGTGCGTCGAGCGGCTGCGCGTTGCGCTGCCCGACCGCGACGACATCGAGTTCCTCGACGACTACCAGCTGATGGTCGAGCATGTGCTCGACCTGGACGGCCGCTCGCGCGTGCTCTTCATCGATGCCAGCCTGGGCTGCGCACCGCCCTTCGAGACGCTGAGCCTGCGTGCTGCGGCCGATGGCAGCCTGAGCAGCCATGCGCTGTCGCCGCAGGCGCTGCTGCAGGTGTACCGCGAACTGCACGACGACGACCCCCCGCCCTGCACGCTGCTGGCCATCCGCGGCCTGCGTTTCGAACTGGGCGAGCCGCCGAGCGCGGGCGCGATGGCACACCTGGAGGCCGCGCTGCTCTGGGCGCAGGGCTGGCTGTCGCGGCCGCAGGTGCTACGCCGTGCATGAGCTGAGCCTGGCCGCCGAGATCCTGCGCCTGGTGCAGGACGCCGCGGCGCGCGAACATTTCCAGCGCGTCGCCATGCTGCGGTTGGAGGCCGGTGCGCTGGCCGGCGTCGAGGTCGGTGCGCTGCGCTTCGCGCTCGATGCCGTCGCGCCCGGCACCTGCCTGGCCGGCGCGCAGATCGACATCGAAGAGCCGCCCGGCCTCGCCTGGTGCGCGTCCTGCGCCGAAGAAGTGCAGATCGCCAGCCGCGCCGACCCCTGCCCGCAATGCGGCGGCGTGCCGCTGCGCCCTACCGGCGGCGATGCGCTGCGCGTGCTCGACCTGCTGGTCCGGCCCGATTGAAGGAGCTGCCGATGTGCGTCGTATGCGGGTGTGGACACGCCGATGAGCCTGCCGAGCCTGCGGCCGTGCTGCACTACGGCCAGGGCGCGGCGCGTGCATCGCTGCCCGGCCAGCCGGCCTTGCGCCTGGTGCAGATCGAGGCCGATGTGCTGGGTGCCAACCAGCGGCTGGCCGACCGCAACCGCGCGCATTTCGCCGCGCATGGCGTGGCCGCCTACAACCTGCTGTCCAGCCCCGGCTCGGGCAAGACCACGCTGCTGTGCGCCACCATCGCCGCGTTGCGCCAGCGTGCGCCTCAGCGGCCGCTGGCGGTGATCGAAGGCGACCAGCAGACCCAGCTCGATGCCGAGCGCATCCGCGCCGCCGGCGCGCCGGCCATCCAGGTGAACACCGGGCGCGGCTGCCACCTCGATGCGCAGATGGTGGGCGAGGCCTTCGCGCAGCTCGACCTGCATGAGCATGTGCATGAGCAGGGGCGCGACCACCCTCACTCCCACCACCCGGCGGGTTCGCTGCTGTTCATCGAGAACGTCGGCAACCTGGTGTGCCCTGCCTTGTGGGACCTCGGCGAGGCGGCCAAGGTGGTGATCCTGTCGGTCACCGAAGGCGAGGACAAGCCGCTGAAGTACCCGGACATGTTTGCCGCGGCCGCGCTGCTGCTGATCAACAAGATCGACCTGCTGCCCTACGTGCAGTTCGACGTGGCGCGCTGCATCCGGTTGGCGCGGCAGGTCAACCCGGCGCTGCAGGTGCTGCAGCTGTCGGCCACCCGCGGCGACGGGCTCGATGCCTGGATCGACTGGCTGCTGCGCATGCCGGCCGAGGTTCAGCCGGCATGAAGGCGCAGCCGCTGCCGCGCGCCGCGCCGGCCACGGTGCTGGCCTGCGGCGCCTACCTGAAGAACCGCGCCTGCCTGCTCGATGGCGACCAGGTGCGCTGGTCGGCCTTGCATGGCGACCTGGGCGATGCTTCGGCCTGCAGCGCGCTGGCCGATTCGCTCGATGCGCTGCTGGCGCGCGCAACCACGCCGCTGCAGGCGGTGGCGCATGACCTGCATTCCGACTTCCACAGCACCCGCCTGGCCCAGGCGCTGGCGCGGCGACTCGGCGTGCCGGCTGTGGCGGTTCAGCACCACCATGCGCACATCGCCGTGGCGCGGGCCGAACACGGCGTCGATGCGCCGGTGATCGGCATCGCGCTGGACGGCGTGGGCCTGGGCAGCGACGGCAGCGCCTGGGGCGGTGAACTGCTGTGGGTCGGCCCCTGTTCACGCTGGCGCCGCATCGACCACCTGGCGCCGCTGGCTCTGCCGGGCGGTGACGTCGCGGCGCGCGAGCCCTGGCGCCTGGCCGCCGCCGTGCTGCATGCCGCCGGCCGTGGCGACGAGATCGTGCCGCGCTTCGCAGCGCAGGTGGGCGAACCCGCCGCGCGGCTGCTGCAGGCCATGCTGCAGCGGGGCCTGAACTGCCCGTCCAGCACGGCGGCCGGGCGCTGGTTCGACGCCGCGGCCGGCGCCTTGGGCCTGAGCCTGCGGCAGTCCGCCGAAGCCGAGGCCGCTGTGGCGCTGCAGCGCGCCGCGACCGGTTGGCTGGGCGCTCACCCCGGCTTCGAATTCCGCTGGCCGTCGCTGGACCTGCAGCCCTTGTTGCTGCAGCTGCTGGCCTTGGCGGCCGAGGGCGACGAGGCCATCGCGCGCGGCGCGGCGATGTTCCACCTCGGCCTGGCCGATGCGTTGGCGCAGCGCGCCATGGCCGCCGCCGCCGAGACCGACGTGCACACGGTGGTGCTGGCGGGGGGCTGCTTCGCCAACCGCATCCTTCGTGAATGGCTCGAGCAGGCCCTGGTGCGCGCCGGACTGCGCGTGTTGCAGCCGCAACTCGCCGGTTGTGGCGACGCCGGCCTGGCACTGGGCCAGGCCTGGGTGGCCGCCGCAGCGTGCACGGCCGGCGCCACGCCGAGCGCACTGGAAATGCAGGGTTGAATATGGGCCCAACCCGCGCGCGCCGGCCGGGCGCGGCACCGAGACACCGCGTTCGCATACACCAGGGAGACAGTAAACCATGAAGACCGACCCCCGACGCGCACTCACCCAGCACACCTACGCGCTGGTGCTGGCCGGCGGCCGTGGCAGCCGCCTGCGCCAGCTGACCGACCACCGCGCCAAGCCGGCGGTGCACTTTGCCGGCACCATGCGCATCATCGATTTCGCGCTCGGCAACTGCGTCAATTCCGGGCTGCGGCGCATCGGTGTGCTGACGCAGTACAAGGCGCAGAGCCTGATCCGCCATGTCGAGCGCAGCTGGGGCTTCCTCGAGGCCAGCCTGGGCGAGTATGTGGACATCGTGCCGGCGCAGCAGCGCCGCGACGAACGCTGGTACACCGGCACCGCCGATGCCGTCTATCAGAACCTGGACATCCTGCGCGAGTCGCGGCCCAAGTACGTGGTCGTGCTGGGTGGTGACCACATCTACAAGATGGACTACGGCGTGCTGCTGGCCGAGCACGTGGAGCGCGGCGCCGACATGAGCGTGGCCTGCCTGCAGGTGCCGCTGGCCGATGCCTGCGAGTTCGGCGTCATGACGGTGGACGCGCAGGACCGCATCGTCGCCTTCGACGAAAAGCCGGCCCACCCGAAGCCGCTGCCCGACAAGCCCGACCATGCGCTGGCCAGCATGGGCATCTATGCCTTCAATGCCGACTTCCTGGTCGAGCAACTGGAGCGCGATGCCGCCGATCCGGCATCGAGCCACGATTTCGGCAAGGACCTGATCCCGCGGCTGGTGCATTCGGCGCAGGTCCATGCGCACCGCTTCGAGAACAGCTGCGTCAACATGGTCGGCGACCGGCCCTACTGGCGCGACGTGGGCACGCTCGACGCCTACTGGGAGGCCAACCTGGACCTGACGCATGTGGTGCCCGAGCTGAACCTGTACGACGAGGCCTGGCCGATGCTGGGGCGGCAGCCGCACCGGCCGCCGGCCAAGTTCGTGTTCGACGATGCCGGCCGCCGCGGCGTCGCGGTGGACTCGCTGGTGTCCGACGGCTGCATCGTCAGCGGCGCGCTGGTGCGCCGCTCGATCCTGTTCTACAACGCCCGGGTGGGCGAGGGCAGCACGGTCGAAGACTCGGTCGTGCTGCCCGGCGTGCAGATCGGGCGCGACGTGCGCCTGAAGCGCAGCATCGTCGACAAAGGCTGTGTGCTGCCCGACGGCCTGCGCGTCGGCTTCGATCCGGCGCGCGACCGCGAGCGCTTCAACGTCACCGAGCGCGGCGTCGTGCTCATCTCGCCCGACATGCTGGGCCACGCCGGCTGGCTCGACACGCGTTAGTCGCGGGGCGTCGTCGCGCGTCCGGCGGCGCATTGCCCCGGGCGGACCGCGCTGCATGGCCTGGTGCCGCGGCAGTTCACCCGGATGTGCCGTGTCGACCCGCTTGCGCTCGCGCTTGCTGGACCGGCGATGGTGGCGATACGGACGGGTTCCCCGGCTCGCAGCGGGTCACTGTTGATTCTGAACGTCGCGAGCAAGGCGTCGAGTGCCGGAGTCTGGCCGCCGAATGGGTGTGAACAAGTGCATTTGAACCGCCCATCCTCGATGGGCCGGCACTCAATGGGTGCTCTGCAACGTCGGCCGCGCTCATTGCCGATGGCGGCCACGCATGCGACGCGGGTATGCTGTGCATCGTCAGGGGGTCGTCAGGGCGTTCGCAATGGCAAAGACGCGTGTATTCATCAGCCACATCTCTTCCGAGACGGCACTGGCTCAGGCGGTGAAGCAGCGCCTGCAGCGCGACTTCCTGGGCCTGCTGGACATCTTCGTGTCCTCCGACCAGACGACGATCCGCGCCGGGTCGAAGTGGCTCGAGGAGGTTGACAAGGCACTGAAGGGCGCCGACGTGCAGATCGTGCTGGCCAGCAAGGAATCCGTCGGACGCCCTTGGGTCAACTTCGAGGCCGGTGCGGTGTGGCTGCGCGGCATCCCGGTGATTCCGTTGTGCCACTCGGGGATGACGCCGGAAGAACTGCCGGTGCCGCTGAGCATGCTGCAGTCGGTCAGCGCCGACGACCCGGGTGGCCTGCGCAAGCTCTACGACACCTTGGCGCTGCGCGCGAAGGTCGATGCGCCCGCCATCGACTTCGCGGCGGTGGCGTCTGAGCTGAAGGCTCTCGAAACACGACAGGCCGCGGCGGCGATGGCCGTGGAGCTGGTCCGCGAGCCGCGCATCCTGTGTGCGTCGAACGCTCAATATGCGCAGCCGGCCTATGGTTTCGACTACGACATCGCTGCGATCGAGTCGGCGTTTCCGGGACGCAGCCTGGTCGACAAGGCGCTGACCTTGAAACGGCTGCGCACACTGCTGACCGAGCAACGCTTCGACATCGTGCACCTGGCCTTGCCTGTGCACCCACGCAGCGGCGAACTCATTTTTTCCGAAGTCGACATCCAGACCAATCTGCCGCGCACCGGTCAGGTCGAATCGATGCCGGTATCGGCCTTCGTCAGCCTGCTCGGCGAATCGCAGACGCGCCTGGTGGTGATCGCCACCTGTCGCGTGCCCCTGGTGGTGGCGCAGGAGGTGCAAAAGGTGGCGCACATGGCCGCCAGTGACGACGACATCACCGGTGAGCAGGCCAAGGCATGGGCCGAATGTTTCTACGACTTGCTGGCGCGGGGGCGTTCGGTGCACAAGGCCTTCGAGCTGACGAAATCGCAAGTCGACGTGCCGATGCGCGTGTTCGAGGCCAGGCTCGACGTGGCCTTCGCGGTGACCAAGTCCTGAGACCGATCCGCCGCGGGTGGCAGGCATGCTCGCCTGATGACGGTAGACCCTATCAATTTGTCACGTAGGGATGCCTCCTGCGCGGACTCAACCTGGCGTGGACCGCCGCGTCGGCCAGGTCAATCGCCGCGGCGGCGCCAACCCGCTATTCGCGAGGCAAGTCGTTGTCTGAAGCTCCCATGATCCGCGCTCTCTGCCTCAGTCTCGCGCTTGCGGCCGGCATCGCACCTGCCGCGGCCTCGGTCGAGACGCGTCTGCTGACGCTCATCGGCCAATCGGCGGTGGTCGACGTCTACGCACCGGCAACGCGACCGCGCGCGCTGGCAGTAGTCGCGCACGGATTCACCCGATCGCGCGCTCAGCATGTCATGCTCGCCGAGCGCCTGGCGGAGGCGGGCTTTCTCGTTGCGGTGCCCGATCTGCCGCACGCGGTGCGGCACGAGGCGAACGCAGACGCCATCGTGGCGTTGGTTGCCGCGATCGTGGCCGAACACAAGCTCGACGCTGTGCCCGTCGTGTTGATCGGGACGTCGGCCGGCGGGCTGGCTGCGCTGCTCGCAACCGACCGCGTGCCGCGGCTGGCACTCTGGGTCGGGCTCGACCCAGTCGACGCTTTCGGCCAATCCAGGGGCATTGCGCGCAGCCTGCGCGCGCCCGCGGTGGTGCTGCGTGCTCCGAGTGGCGCATGCAATGTCTCCGGCAGCGCGCGGCGCATTGCCGCCTGGCTGCCCCATCGGCGCATGGAGCGGCGCATCGCCGGTGCCTCGCACTGTGATTTCGAGGACACGACCGACTGGGGCTGCGAGTCGATCTGCGGCCCAGCCGACGCGACGCGTCAAGCGCTGATCGTCGCGGAGACTGTCAGGGTGGCTCGCGAAGCCGTTGCCGACTGACCACGCAGCGGGCGCAGCGCGGCGGCCGGATCGAAGCCGACTTCGGGAGCGGCTGACACTCCGTTGCTTTCGATCGAACAGATTGGCTGTGGACGCTTGGGCCACGCCGCCGAAGCCCGGCCAGCGCACGCAACGTCGTGGGCCCGTGGTGCCTGAAGCCCAGAGCATGCAGGTCGTACGGCGCCAGCGGACCGCTGTCTCGTCCCGGCAGGCGAGGAAGCTAGCCTTCTTCCAGCACCATGTCGATTGCGCCGCAGGGGCATTCGGCGGCGCAGATGCCGCAGCCCTTGCAGTAGTCGTAGTTGAACTCGAAACGTTGGCCGGGGCCGAGCTTGATGACCGCGTTGTCGGGGCACACGCCGTAGCAGTTGTCGCACTCGAAGCAGTTGCCGCAGCTCAGGCAGCGCCGCGCCTCGAACAGCGCGTTGGCGGCACTCAGCCCGCCCTGCACCTCGTCGAAGCTGCTGGTGCGGCGGGCGATGTCCAGTTGCGGGCGCAGCGTCTTCGGCGCGTCGCTGTAGTACCAGGGGTTCAGCCGCTCGAAGGTGGCCGGCGCGTGCTTCGGCGGCGGCTCGACGCGCGTGCCGCGCAGCCAGGCGTCGATATGGCGCGCGGCCTTCTTGCCGTGGCCGACCGCCACGGTGACGTTGCGTTCGGCCGGCACCATGTCGCCGCCGGCGAACAGGCCCGGGTGGCTGGTCATCATCGTGGCCGGGTCCACCTGCACCACGCCGTCTTGCATCTGCAGCCCCGGCACGCCATCCAGCAGCGACAGGTCCACGTCCTGGCCCAGCGCCAGCACCAGCGAATCGGCTTCCAGCGTCTCGAACTCGCCGGTGGGCTGCGGGTTGCCGTGGGCGTCGAGCACCATCTTCTCGATGGTCAGCGCGCCAGCGTCGCCCGAGCGCTTGATGGTCGAGAGCCACTTGACCATCACGCCTTCCTGCAGCGCCTCCTCGACCTCGAAGTCGTGCGCTGGCATCTTCTCGCGCGTGCGGCGGTAGACGATGACGGCTTCGGTGGCGCCCAGCCGCTTGGCGGTGCGCGCCACGTCGATGGCGGTGTTGCCGCCGCCATAGACCACCACGCGGCGGCCCAGCATCGGCTTGTCCTCGCCTTCCATGCTGCGCAGCACCGCCACCGCGTCGAGGATGCGCGAGCTGTCCTTGGCCGGGATGTAGGCGCGCTTGGCGATGTGCGCGCCCACCGCCAGGAAGGCGGCGTCGTAGCCGCCATCCTTCATGGTCTGCGCCAGGTCGAAGACCTTGGCATTGAGCTTCAAGGTCACGCCCAGGTCGACGATGCGCTGCATCTCGGCGTCCAGCACCGCGCGCGGCAGCCGGTACTTGGGGATGCCGAAGCGCATCATGCCGCCGGCCATCGGGCCGGCCTCCACCACTGTGACGGCGTGGCCCAGGCGGCGCAGGTGGTAGGCCGCCGACATGCCCGAGGGCCCGGCGCCGACCACCAGCACCTGCTTGCCGCTATCCGCCGCCGGCGCGTCGAAGCGCCAGCCCTGCTGCAGCGCCTCGTCGCCCAGGAAGCGCTCCACCGAGTTGATGCCCACCGCCGCGTCGAGCTTGCCGCGGTTGCACACGCCCTCGCAGGAGTGGTAGCACACGCGGCCCATGATCGCGGGGAAGGGGTTGTCGCGCACCAGGTGGCGCCAGGCCGTCTGGTAGTCGCCGCTTTCGGCATGGAACAGCCAGCCCTGGATGTCCTCGCCGGCAGGGCACTGCGCATTGCAGGGCGGCAGCCGGTCGACGTAGATCGGGCGCTCGGTGCGCCAACTGCCCGTCTTGTTGGCCAGCGACGAGCCGGGGTCGAGCGTGATGGCGAAGGGTTTCTGCATCGTCATGCCTCCAGCGCGTCGTCGAGCAGGCCGAAGCGGCGGATGTTGCGGTCGGCTTCGGCCTGGATCATCGCCAGCATCTGCGGCTGGCCCGGCGTGCCGAACAGGTGCGCGAAGCGCTTCTGCGGCTTCAGGTAGTCCGCAACAGGCACGCGATGGCGGATCTTCGTCACCGCCGTCACCTCGCCATGCCGCGCCTCGAACACCGGGAAGATGCCGGTCTCGCGCGCCAGCCGCGCCAGGCGGATGGTGTCGTGGCTGGCCGAGCCCCAGCCCAGCGGGCAGGGCACCAGGATGTGCAGGTAGCGCGCGCCGTGCACGGCCATGGCCGTCTCGACCTTGGCTTCCAGGTCGCGCAGGTCGGCCACGGTGGCGGTGGCCACGTAGGGGATCTCGTGCGCCATCGCGATCCGCGGCAGGTTCTTGCCCTGGCCGAAGGGCGCGCCCGGCGCCGCACCCACCGCCATCGTGGTGGCGGTGCGCGCGGCCGGCGGCGTGGCGCTGCTGCGCTGCACCCCCGTGTTCATGTAGGCCTCGTTGTCGTAGCAGATGTAGAGCACGTCGTCGTTGCGCTCGAACATGCCCGACAGGCAGCCGAAACCGATGTCGGTGGTGCCGCCGTCGCCGCCCTGAGCCAGCACGCGCACGCTGCTTTGCGCCTGCCCTGCTTTCGCGGCCTTGACCTTCAGCGCCGCGGCGATGCCGGTGCCCACTGCCGCCGCATTGCCGAACAGCGAGTGGATCCACGGCAACTGCCAGGACGTCTCCGGGTACGGCGTGGAAAAGACCTCCAGGCAGCCGGTGGCATTGGCGGCGATCAGCTGGTTGCCGGTGGCGCGCATGGCGGCGTCGACCGCATAGCGCGCGCCCAGCGCTTCGCCACAGCCTTGGCAGGCGCGGTGGCCGGAATTGAGCGAGTTGCTGCGCTCGGTGCTGGCCTGCACGCTGCGCTGCTCGGGCGCCAGCAGGCGGTTGCCCACCGTGAAGGTGCCGGTCTGGTAGAACTTGACGGGAGCGTTCATGGTCAACTCACCTTCGAGGCCACGGTGCCCACGTCGCGCAGCAGGTTCTCGGCGATCGGCCCGCTGCGCCGCATCTGCGCCTCGCGTTCCAGCTGGCGGTTGACGATGCGCCAGTCCAGGTCCAGAAAGCTCAGCGCCGGCAGCTTGCCGGCCTGCGCTTCGAGCAGCATGCGCCGCAGCGACGCCTGCGTGATCGCCCGCCCGCCCAGGCCGGCCACCACGGTGCTACCCTGCAGCTGCAGGCCCGACAGCGCCAGCCGCACGTCGGTGGAGACCACGCCGCCCAGACCCACCGAGAAGCTCTTTTCCAGCACCACCACGCGTTTGGCGCCCTGCAGCGCGCTGCGTACCGCCGCCAGCGGGAAGGGTCGGAACGAGCTGATGCCCAGCACGCCGAAGCGCTGGCCCTCGCGGCGCAGTTCGTCCACCGTTTCGCGCAGCGTGCCCAGCACCGAGCCCAGCGCCACCACCACCGTCTCGGCGTCGTCGAGGTGGTAGCCGCGCAGCAGCCCGCCGGTGTTGCGGCCGAAGTGCTGCTGGAACTCGGCCGCGATCTGCGGGATGCGCTCCAGTGCCGTCAGCTGCTTGGCATGCGCCAGGTAGCGCACTTCCATGAAGGCCTCGGGCCCGACCATCGCGCCGATGGACACCGGCTCGGCCACGTCCAGCACCTGACGCGGCTCATACGCGGGCAGGAAGCCATCGACCTGCGCCTGCGTGGGCATGTCCACGCGTTCGAAGGCATGCGTCAGGATGAAGCCGTCCATGCACACCATCACCGGCATGCTCAGCTCCTCGGCCAGCTTGAAGGCCTGGATGTGCAGGTCCAGCGCCTCCTGGTTGTGCGCGGCGAACAGCTGGATCCAGCCGCAGTCGCGCTGGCTCATGCTGTCGCTGTGGTCGTTCCAGATGTTGATGGGCGCGCCGATGGCCCGGTTGGCCACGGTCATGACGATCGGCAGCCCCAGGCCGCTGGCGTTGTAGACCGCCTCGGCCATGAACAGCAGGCCTTGGCTGGCGGTGGCGGTGTAGCTGCGCGCGCCGGCGGCCGAGGCGCCGATGGCCACGCTCATCGCCGCGAACTCACTTTCCACATTGATGAACTCGCACGGGGCGAGCGTGCCGTCCTTGACCAGCTCGCCCAGCCCTTCGACGATGTGCGTCTGCGGGCTGATCGGGTAGGCGCAGATGACCTCGGGGCGGCACAGCGCCACCGCCTCGGCCACGGCCTTGGAACCTTCAATCTGCTTCAGCACGGGCCAGTTCCTCCATCTCGTTCTTCACGAAAGCGTAGGCCTCGGTGGCCGCGGCGACATTGCCTTCAGCCACCCGGCCGCCGAACTTGGCGCGGATGGCGTGGGACACCGCGTCCAGCGTGATCAGCCCCGACAGCGCGGCAAAGCCGCCCAGCAGCACGGCATTGGGCAGCGGCCGGCCCAGGTGCTTGAGTGCGATCTCGGTGGCCGGCACGGTGACCAGCCGCTCGCGCTGGTAGCGCTGCTCGATCTCGGCCAGGCCCAGCGCATGGAAGTCGTGCCGGCTGTTGATGAGCACGTAGCCGTCGGGCTTCAGGCCCTGGAACACGTCCACCTGGTGCAGCAGCGTCGGGTCCTGCACGATCAGCACGTCGGGCGCCAGGATCGGCTCGCGCAGGCGGATGTCCTGGTCGGCGATGCGGCAGAAGGCCACCACCGGCGCGCCGGTGCGCTCCGAGCCGAAGCTGGGGAAGGCTTGCGCGTGGCGGCCCTGCTCGAAGGCGGCGAGTGACAGCATTTCAGCCGCCGACACCACCCCCTGGCCGCCGCGGCCATGAATCCGGATCTGCAGCATGCGCAACGCCCCGTAAAGCCTCGGTACGCGGCATTCTTCGGCCTGGGCGGCGCGTGGGGCTTGCGCCGCATCAAGCGCGTGCCGGTTGCCGCGCACGGCGGCGGGGCCGGCCGGTTCCGGACAGGGCAGCGCAGCACGCTTGACTTCGCTCAAGCCTTGACACGCGCGCAGGCCCGAACATGCGGCGCTTCGCGCCTCGCAACTCAATCGGCCCCACCCCCATGAATACCGCACACCCCTATGTCTACCTGTTCGGCAGCTCGCGCACCGACGGCGCCGCCACGATGAAGAACCTGCTCGGCGGCAAGGGCGCCAACCTGGCCGAGATGTGCCGGCTGGGCATCACCGTGCCATCGGGCTTCACCATCAGCACCGAGGCCTGCACGGTATTCACCGAGCAGGGCAAGGCCGCGGCGCTGAAGCTGATCGAAACCGAGGTGCGCGACGGCGTGGCCTTCGTCGAGAAGGAAATGGGCAAGCGCTTCGGCAACGCCGCCGACCCGCTGCTGCTGTCGGTGCGCTCGGGCGCGCGCGCCTCGATGCCCGGCATGATGGACACGATCCTGAACCTGGGCCTGAACGACGAGGCCGTGGCCGGCTTGGCCGCCAAGGCCGGCAATGCGCGCTTTGCGTGGGATTCCTACCGCCGCTTCGTACAGATGTATGGCGACGTGGTCATGGGCCTGAAGCCGGTGTCGAAGGAGGACCACGACCCCTTCGAGGTGGTGATCGACGTGCTCAAGGACAAGAAGGGCGTGAAGCTCGACACCGAGCTCGACACCGAGGACCTGATGGAACTGGTGGCACGCTTCAAGGCACTGATCCGCGCGCGCATCGGCCGCGACTTCCCGACCGACCCGTGGGAACAGCTGTGGGGCGCGGTGGTGGCGGTGTTCGAGAGCTGGAACAACGACCGTGCCCGCGTCTACCGAGAGCTGAACGACATCCCGCAATCCTGGGGCACGGCCGTCAACGTGCAGGCCATGGTCTTCGGCAACCTGGGCGACAGCAGCGCCACTGGCGTGGCCTTCACGCGCGATGCCGGCACCGGCGAGGACCTGTTCAATGGTGAGTTCCTGGTCAACGCGCAGGGCGAGGACGTGGTGGCCGGCATCCGCACGCCGCAGCAGGTGTCGCTGGTGGGTTCGCGCCGCTGGGCCGAGTTGGCGCTGGTGGGCGAGCAGGAGCGGCGCACCAAGTACCCGTCGCTGGAAGAGCTGATGCCGCAGATCTACCAGCAGTTGCTGCAGGCCGAGACCCTGCTCGAGAACCACTTCAAGGACATGCAGGACCTGGAGTTCACGATCCAGGAAGGCAAGCTGTGGATGCTGCAGACGCGCAACGGCAAGCGCACCGGCACGGCCATGGTGCGCATCTCCATGGAGATGCTGCAGCAGGGCATGATCGACGAGAAGACCGCGCTGCAGCGCGTGGCGCCCGACCGGCTGAACGAATTGCTGCACCCGGTGTTCGACACCCAGGCGTTGGCCGACGCCACCGTGATCGCCCGCGGGCTGCCGGCCAGCCCCGGCGCGGCCAGCGGGCAGATCGTGTTCCATGCCGACGAGGCCGACGCCTGGGCCAAGCAGGGCAAGGCGGTCATCCTGGTGCGCCAGGAGACCTCGCCCGAGGACCTGCGCGGCATGAGCGTGGCCAAGGGCATCCTCACCGCGCGCGGCGGCATGACATCGCACGCCGCAGTGGTGGCGCGCGGCATGGGCAAGTGCTGCGTGTCCGGCGCCGGCGCGGTGCACGTGGACCTGAAGGCGCGATGCATGAGCATCGGCACGCAGACCTTTGCCGAAGGCGAGTGGCTGTCGTTGAATGGATCGACTGGCGAGGTCTTCGCCGGCCAACTCGCCACCAAGGACGCCGAACTCAGCGGTGACTTCGGCAAGCTGATGGCGCTGGCCGACAAGTACAAGCGGCTGGAGGTGCGCACCAACGCCGATACGCCGGAAGAAGCCAAGGTGGCGCGCAGCTTCGGCGCCACCGGCATCGGCCTGTGCCGCACCGAGCACATGTTCTTCGAGGGCGAACGCATCAACGCGGTGCGCGAGATGATCCTGGCCGATGACGAGGCCGGCCGCCGCAAGGCGCTGGCCAAGCTGCTGCCGATGCAGCGCGGCGACTTCGAAGGCTTGTTCCGTGAGATGAGCGGCCTGCCGGTGACGATCCGCCTGCTCGACCCGCCGCTGCACGAGTTCGTGCCGCACGACGAGGCCGGCCAGAAGGTGATGGCGCAGCAGATGGGCGTGTCGCTGGCCAAGATCCGCATGCGTGTGGACGACCTGGCCGAGGTCAACCCGATGCTCGGCCACCGCGGCTGCCGGCTGGGCATCACCTATCCCGAGATCACCGAGATGCAGGCCCGCGCCATCTTCGAGGCCGGGCTGAACATGAAGGCGCAGGGTGTGGACGTGCGCTGCGAGATCATGGTTCCGCTCGTGGGCACGGTGCGCGAGTTCAATGCCCAGTCGCAGGTGATCCGCGGCGTGGCGGCGCAGGTCTTTGCCGAGCGCGGCGAAGGGCTCGAATACATGTTGGGCACGATGATCGAGACGCCGCGCGCCGCGCTGGTGGCCGACAGCATCGGCAAGCAGGCCGAGTTCTTCAGCTTCGGCACCAACGACCTGACGCAGATGACGATGGGCTTCTCGCGCGACGACGCCGGCAAGTTCCTGCCCGAGTACCTGAAGAAGGGCCTCTACGAACACGATCCCTTCCGCAGCATCGACCAGAAGGGCGTGGGACTGCTGGTGGAGATGGCGGTGCAGAAGGGCCGCGCGGTGCGAGCGGATATGGAGTTGGGCGTATGTGGCGAACACGGCGGCGACCCGGCGTCGGTGGCCTTCTTCCACCGCGCCGGGCTGGACTACGTGAGCTGCTCGCCCTTCCGCGTGCCGATCGCGCGGCTGGCGGCGGCGCAGGCGGCGATTGGGGATTGATGCGAACCCGGGTCTGACAGCACAGTGTTGCCGCCTGCTTGCGGCGCATTGCCGTCGTTCAATGCGCGCTGTTGAGGCACACGCTGTCCGCCAGCGGGGTGGCCAACTCCGTTCAGCCAAATTCCTATTCACTCCTTTGGCCACCCCGCTGTCGGCCAGATTCCGTGGTCCGCAAAGTCCGCTGAGCGCAGCGGCGTGCGAAGGCCGTGTTCCTGCTGCCGAAGCGCGCTGCGGG
>JAGTRL010000404.1 GCA_018261815.1 Pseudomonadota bacterium | reverse complement strand
GAGGGCGACGCGGGCATCGTCTATTGCCAGACGCGCAAGAAGGTCGAGGAAACCGCCGCCTGGCTGGCCGACGAGGGCCTGTCCGCGCTGCCCTACCACGCCGGGCTGGACGCCGGCGTGCGCCGCCGCCACCAGGACCGCTTCCTGCGCGAGGACGGCATCGTCATGGTGGCCACCATCGCCTTCGGCATGGGCATCGACAAGCCCGACGTGCGCTTCGTCGCCCACCTCGACCTGCCGAAGAACATCGAGGGCTACTACCAGGAGACCGGCCGCGCCGGCCGCGACGGCACGCCGGCCGATGCCTGGATGGCCTACGGCCTGGCCGACGTGGTCAACCAGCGGCGCATGATCGACGAGAGCGAGGCCGAAGAGGACTTCAAGCGCCTGCAGCGCAGCAAGCTCGACGCGCTGCTGGCGCTGGCCGAGGCGCACGACTGCCGCCGGGTGCGGCTGCTCGAATACTTCGGTGAAGACAGCCAACCCTGCGGCAACTGCGACAACTGCCTGCAGCCGCCCGCCACCTGGGACGCCACCGAGGCGTCACGCAAGGCGCTGAGCTGCATCTACCGCTTCCAGCAGCATGGCGGCATGAGTTTCGGCGCGGTGCACCTGATCGACGTCCTGCGCGGCAAACACACCGACAAGGTGGCGCAGCACCATCACGACAAGCTGTCCACCTTCGGCATCGGCGCCGACGTCAGCGAGCCGCAATGGCGCTCGGTGCTGCGCCAGCTGATCGCGCTGGGTCACCTGCGCGCCGAAGGCGAATTCAACACGCTGGCGTTGACCGAGAGCTCGCGCGAGGTGCTGCGCGGCCAACTGCAGTTGCTGCTGCGCGTGCCGGCCGCGGCGCCGCGGCGCGGCGAGCGCGGCAAGGCCGGCCGCGTAGCCAAGGACAAGGCGCCGCCGCTGCCACTGCATGCGGAAGCGCTGCAGCGTTTCGACGCACTCAAGGCTTGGCGTGCCGAGGTGGCGCGCGCGCACAACCTGCCCGCTTTCGTCGTCTTCCACGATGCGACGCTGGCGCAGATGGCGCGCGAGTGTCCGGATTCGCTAGACGCGCTGGCCGGCATCAGTGGCGTGGGCGCCAAGAAGCTGCAGGCCTACGGCGACGAGATCCTGCGCGCGCTGCAGACGGCCGCTTGAGCCAAGCCCGGCGCGCAGGGCGCGGACCGATATGATGGTCGGTTGCCCACGCCCCAGCCCATGCCTGCCCACCTGCCGCCAGACGCCCCCGCGATCCGCATCCGCGGCGCGCGCACCCACAACCTGAAGAACATCGACCTGGACATCCCGCGCCAGGCGCTGGTGGTCATCACCGGGCTGTCGGGTTCGGGCAAGTCCAGCCTGGCCTTCGACACCTTGTATGCCGAGGGGCAGCGGCGCTATGTCGAGAGCCTGAGCGCCTATGCGCGCCAGTTCCTGCAGTTGATGGACAAGCCCGACGTCGATGTCATCGAAGGCCTGTCGCCGGCCATCAGCATCGAGCAGAAGGCCACCAGCCACAACCCGCGCTCCACCGTCGGCACCATCACCGAGATCCACGACTACCTGCGCCTGCTCTACGCCCGCGCCGGCACACCCTTCTGCCCCGACCACGGCCTGACGCTGCAGGCACAGAGCGTCAGCCAGATGGTCGATGCGGTGATGGCGCTGCCCGAAGGCACGCGGCTGATGGTGCTGGCCCCCGTGGCACGCGACCGCAAGGGCGAGTTCGTCGAGCTGTTCCAGGACATGCAGGCGCAGGGCTACGTGCGCTTTCGCATCGGCTCCAACGGCCAGCCGGGCAGCGTGTTCGAGGCCGGCGAAGTGCCCAAGCTGAAGAAGAACGAAAAACACGACGTCGACGTGGTGGTCGACCGGTTGCGCGTGCAGCCGGGCCTGCAGCAGCGTCTGGCCGAGAGCTTCGAGACCGCGCTGCGCATCGCCGATGGCCGCGCCATCGCGCTGGAAATGGAGGGCCCCGAACATCTGTTCTCCAGCAAGTTCGGCTGCCCGGTGTGCAGTTATTCGCTCAGCGAGCTGGAGCCGCGGCTGTTCTCCTTCAACTCCCCCGTCGGCGCTTGCCCCAGCTGCGGCGGCCTGGGCCAGGTGACGGCGTTCGACGCGCAGCGCGTGGTCGCCTTTCCCAGCTTGAGCCTGGCCTCGGGCGCGGTCAAGGGCTGGGACCGGCGCAATGCCTACACCTTCTCGATGCTGGAAAGTGTGGCCAGGCACTACGGTTTCGACATCGACACGGCCTTCGAAGCGCTGCCGACCCACGCGCAGCAGGTGCTGCTGCACGGCTCGGGAGACGAGGACATCGTCTTCGTCTACGAGGCCCAGAGCGCCAAGGGGCGCGCTCGCTCGGTGAAACGATCGCACCCCTTCGAAGGCATCCTGCCCAACCTGGAGCGGCGCTACCGCGAAACCGATTCGGTCGCGGTGCGCGAGGACCTGGCGCGATTGCAGGCGGCCAAGCCCTGCCCGGACTGCGGCGGCTCGCGGCTGCGACGCGAAGCGCGCAACGTCTTCCTGCAGCAGGCGTCGACCGACCCTGGCGAGCCGATCTACCGCGTCGAGCACCAGACGCTGGCCGAATGCCTGGCCTACTTCGAGGGCCTGCAACTGCAGGGCGCGAAGGCCGAGATCGCCGACAAGATCGTGCGCGAGATCCGCTCGCGGCTGAAGTTCCTGAACGACGTGGGCCTGAACTACCTGAGCCTGGACCGCAGCGCCGACACGCTGTCCGGCGGCGAGGCCCAGCGCATCCGCCTGGCCAGCCAGATCGGCAGCGGCCTGACCGGCGTGATGTACGTGCTGGACGAGCCGTCGATCGGCTTGCACCAGCGCGACAACGCGCGGCTGATCGGCACGCTGAGGCGGCTGCGCGACCTGGGCAATTCGGTGCTGGTGGTGGAGCACGACGAGGACATGATCCTCGCCGCCGACCATGTCGTGGACATGGGCCTGGGCGCCGGCGTGCATGGTGGGCGCGTCATCGCCCAGGGCTCGGCCGCCGACATTGCCGCGAACGCCGCGTCG
>JAGTRL010000403.1 GCA_018261815.1 Pseudomonadota bacterium | reverse complement strand
GCGGCGCCGAGATCCAGCTCAACGACGACGTCACCGGCTACCTGCGCGCCAGCGAGATCTCGCGCGACCGGGTCGAGGACGCACGCAACGTGCTGAAGGAAGGCGACGAGGTCTCGGCCATGATCATCAACGTCGACCGCAAGACGCGCTCGATCCAGCTGTCGATCAAGGCCAAGGACAACGCCGACCAGCAGGAGGCGATGCAGCGCCTGTCGCAGAGCAACGAGCGCGAAACCGCCGGCACCACCAGCCTGGGTGCGCTGCTGCGCGCCAAGCTGGACACGCAGAAGGAATGAGCCCGTGCCGCTGCCGGCTCCGGGCAACCTGGGGCCGGCGCGGCACGCGCTCACCGCACCGCCCGCGGTGCGGCGCCCCTTGCGCAACGCCCTTTGGCGCGGCGCCTTCCCGAAGCCCAGAACCGTGCGAGCTCCTCGATGACCCGCTCCGATCTCGTGGCCCGTCTGGCCGAACGCTTCGCTCAACTGACGCAGCGCGACACCGAGTTCGCGGTGAAGACCATTCTCGACGCCATGTCCGATGCGCTGGCACGCGGCCACCGTATCGAGATCCGCGGCTTCGGCAGCTTTTCCATCAACCGGCGCCCACCGCGCGTCGGGCGCAATCCGCGCAGCGGTGAGCAGGTGGTCATCCCCGAAAAGCTGGTGCCGCACTTCAAGCCGGGCAAGGCGCTGCGCGAGTCGGTCGACGCCCACATGCCGCTCGACGCCGACGGCCCCGCCGCCGAACGCTGACGCCGGGCCGCAGCCCGGCCGCCCCGGTCTCCTAGAATCCGACGAGCATGCGCATCCTCGTCTGGCTCTTCAGGGCGCTGATCTTCTTCACGCTGTTCGCCTTCGCGCTGAACAACCAGCAGATCGCCAACGTGCGCTGGTTCTTCGGCGTCGAGTGGCATGCGCCGATGGTCATCGTGGTGCTGGTGGTGTTTGCCGCCGGCTGCGCGCTCGGCGTGCTGGCCATGGTGCCCAGCTGGTGGCGCCACCGCCGCGAGGCGCTGCGCCTGTCGCCGGCGTCGCCCACGGCGCCGACCACCCTGTCGCGGCAGGACAGCAGCAATTCGGAGTTCGTACCCGAACACCCGCCGCGCGAGGGCCTCTGAACCAACCATGGACTTCGATCTGCAGTGGTTGCTGATCGCGCTGCCGGTGGTCTTTGCGCTGGGCTGGGTGGCGTCGCGCTTCGACCTGCGCCAGGTGCGGCGTGATGGCCGCGAGGCACCGAAGGCCTACTTCAAGGGCCTGAACCTGCTGCTCAACGAACAGCACGACAAGGCCATCGACGCCTTCATCGAGGCGGTGCAGCACGACCCCGATACCACCGAGTTGCATTTCGGCCTGGGCAACCTGTTCCGCCGCCGCGGCGACTTCGAGCGTGCAGTGCGCGTGCACCAGCACCTGCTGGAGCGGGCCGACCTGAAGGCAGTGGACCGGCACCGCGCACAGCATGCGCTGGCCGACGACTTCATGAAGGCCGGCCTGTTCGACCGCGCCGAGGCCGCCTACAAGGCGCTTGAGGGCACGGCCTTCGACGGCGAGGCGCGGCTGGCACTGCTGTCGCTGCATGAGCGCGCGCGCGACTGGCGCGCCGCCACCGACGTGGCCGGCGAACTGGAACGTCGCGGCAGCGGGTCCTTCGCCACGCGCATCGCGCACTACGCCTGCGAACTGGCGCTGGAGGCCGACGCATCCGGGCAGGCCGAGCAGGCCGCAAAGGAGCTGCAGCGTGCGCGTGCCATCGCTCCACGGGCCCTGCGCCCGATGCTGCTCACCGGCCAGCGTCTGGCGCGTGCGGGCGATCATGCCGCGGCGTTGCAGCAGTGGGACCAGATGCTGGCGCAGCAGCCGCAGGCCTGGCCGCTGGTGGCGTCCGACTACGCGCGCAGCGCGCTGGCCTGCGCCGACTGCAGTGCTGCCTACGAAGGCCTGCGGGCGGCGTACGAGGCCGAGCCCGACATCGACCTGCTGCAGGCGCGCATCGAGCTCGAAGGCATGTCAGGGCAGCACGAACGCCTGGTCCTAGACCACCTGCAGCGTCGGCCCACGCTGGGAGCGGCAGCCAAGGTGTTGGAACTGCCGGTGGTGCAGTGGGACGAGGCCACACCGCAGCAGCTGCGGCAGGTCGTCGCGGCCGCCGCGCGGCCGCTGCAGCGCTACCGCTGCGCCGCCTGCGGGTTCGAGGCACACCACTACTTCTGGCAATGCCCTGGGTGCCAGGGCTGGGACACCTACCCACCGCAGCGCATGGAGGCGTTGTGACCGACGCGGCCGGCCAGCGAATCGTGCTGTGCATGAAGTGGGGCACCAAGTACGGTCCGGAGTACGTGAACCGCCTGTACGGCATGGTGCGCCGCCATCTGAGCGGCGACTTCCGTTTCGTCTGCCTGACCGATCGCAGCGAGGGCATCACGCCCGAGGTGCAGTGCCTGCCGATTCCGCCGCTGGACCTGCCGCCGGGCATCCCCGAGCGCGGCTGGACCAAGCTGACGACCTTCGCCGCCGACCTGCACGGCTTGCAGGGCACGGCGCTGTTCCTCGACCTGGACGTGGTCATCGTCGACGACATCGCACCGTTCTTCGAGCTGCCGGGCGAGTTCCTCGTCATCCACGACTGGAAGCGCCCGTGGCGGGTGACCGGCAACTCCTCCGTCTACCGCTTTCGCATCGGTGCGCATCCCGACTTGCTGGCTTACTTCCGCGCGCATGTGAACGAAGTGCGTGCGCAGGTGCGCAACGAGCAGGCCTACCTGTCGGACTACCTGCACAAGCAGGGCAAGCTGGCCTACTGGCCGGCCGACTGGTGCGTGAGCTGGAAGTACCACTGCATCCCGCGCTTTCCGGCCAACTACTGGCGCGACCCGTTCATCCCGCAGGGTGCGCGCATCCTCATCTTCCACGGCGTGATGAACCCGCCCGATGCGCTGGCAGGCCGCAGCAATGGCAATTGGCGGCATGCCAGGCCGGCGGCCTGGATCGCCGAGCACTGGCGGGCCTAAATACAGCCTTGAGGCGGCCTCAGGC
>JAGTRL010000068.1 GCA_018261815.1 Pseudomonadota bacterium | reverse complement strand
GACGCCTACCTCGACGAGTTCGTCTTCCGCTTCAACCGGCGCACCTCCACCTCGCGCGGCATGTTGTTCTACCGGCTGATGCAGCAGGCCGTCGTGACCGGACCGGTGACGTACCACAGCGTCGTCGAGGGCTTGCCTTCCTCGACTCCGAACGAGTAGCATGTACTGGATGGGTATCCAGTCAATTAGCTCTTGTTGGAGCTAAGTGGATACGCCTCACATCTGAACAGTATAGAAGTGCCAGTCTTTGCCCGCAAGCAGCAGCCGAGCTGCGTGCGCCCCTAACCGGTTAGCCCATCAAATTGCGCCCCGAACATCTGCGACGGCGCAGATTGCGCCATCAAGGCTGCATGTGCTGCAATCGGGCGGGTGAAAACACGTTGAACTAAACCGCTGAAGCGGTGGTGGGTTCCCGAGCAGTGAAGTAGTCGGCGAAGTCGTACCTTGATCGATGCGGGCAAGTGCCCGCGCAGATCGAGGAGAACGGCGATGACACCCCTTCGACAACGCATGCTCGACGCGCTGGTGCTGCGCGGCATGGCCCAGCGCACGCAAGAGGCCTACATCGGTGCGGTGGCCGGGCTGGCGCGGCACTACGGTCGCAGCCCCGACACCTTGAGTGCCGAGGAAGTGCAGCGCTACTTGTTGCACCTGCTGCGCGAGCGCAAGCTCTCGCGCTCCAGCGTCAACCAGGCTGGCTGTGCATTGCGCTTCCTGTACGCCAGCGTGCTGGGGTTGCAAGGCGATGCCTTCGTCATCCCGCTGGGCCGTGCCCCGCAAAAGCTGCCTGAAGTGCTGTCGCGCGAGGAGCTCGCCCGGCTGTTCGCCGTGACGCGGCACGCCAAGGCGCGCACCTTCCTGATGCTGGCCTACGGCACGGGGCTGCGGCTGACCGAGCTGTGCCAACTTCGCGTGGAGCACATCGACAGCCACGCCGACCGCATGTGCATCCGCGTCGTGCAGGGCAAAGGCGCCAAGGACCGCTACGTGCCGCTGGGCGCCGACGTGCTGCAGCTGCTGCGCGCGTGGTGGCGCATCGCGCACCCGTCGCAGTGGCTGTTCCACGCCGCGCAAGACCCGGCGCAGCCGCTGCATGCGCAAAGTGCCCAGCGCTGGTACCGCGCCGCCTGGGCCGATGCCGGCATCACCAAGCAAGGCGGCATCCACACACTGCGCCACTGTTACGCCACGCACCTGCTGGAAGCCGGGGTCGACCTGTACAGCCTGTCGCAGTGGCTCGGGCACCGCCACGTCAGCACCACCATGCGCTACCTGCATCTGGCGCGCCCGGATGCGCCCGACGGCGCCAAGGCCGAGCCGCTGGCATTGCTGGGGGCGCTGCCAGCGGTCGCCAACCACTGATCGCGTGAGCACCACGCTGGCCGAAGTGCTGCAGCGCTTCGGGCCTGAGTACCTGCGCGCACACACGCTGAGCAGCGCACAGGCGCGGGTCTGGCGCGCCATCGTTGCTTGCCGCACCAGCGCGCTGGGTGGTGAACGGTTGCGCTGCGATGGCTGTGGGGTACAGCAGTGGCGCTGGCACTCGTGCAGGAACCGGCACTGCCCGCAGTGCCAGACGCGCCAGCGCGATGCCTGGCGCGCCGCACGGCTGGGCGAGTTGCTGGACGTGCCCTACGGCCACCTGGTGTTCACGCTGCCGCATGAGTTGAACGCGCTGGGCGCCTGCCACGCGCGCTGGGTCTACGCCACGTTGATGCAGTGCGCGGCGGCCACGCTCACCGAGTTCGCGGCCAACCCGCGTTGGCTGGGCGGCATCGGTGCGTTCACGCTGGTGCTGCACACCTGGACGCAGGATCTGCGCCGCCATCTTCATGTGCATGCGCTGATGGCCTGCGGGGCCTTGCAGCCCGGTGCCGACGGCCGTGGCAATTGGGTCCAGCCCAAGCGCTCGCGCAGCTTCCTGTTCCCGGTGCACGCGCTGTCGCGGGTGTTCCGAGGCAAGTTCGTGCAGGCGCTGCAACAAGCTGGTCAAGCCGGCGGCTTGCCGCGCGACCCAGTCGACTCTGCGCTGGCACGCCAGCAGCGCGTGCAGGCACTGCACCGCCACGACTGGGTGGTGTACGCCAAGACGCCGCTGGCCGGGCCTGCCAGCGTGCTGGACTACCTGAGCCGCTACACCCACCGCACGGCCATCGGCAACGAGCGGCTGGTGGGTATCGAGGGCGAGCAGGTGCGCTTGCGGGTGCGCGCGGATGCCACGGGCGGCAAGCGCACGATCGCCATGCCGGGCGAGCAGTTCATCGCCCGCTTCGTGCAGCATGTGCTGCCAGTCGGCTTCAAGCGCATTCGTCACTACGGGCTGCTGGCCCCGGCGGCCAAGACCGAACGCCTGGCGCTGGCGCGCAAGCTGCTGGCCATGCCGCAAGCCAACCCTCAGGCGCGCGAGGACGCGCAGGCCTTCATGCGCCGCGTGGCGGCCATCGAGATCACCTGCTGCCCACACTGCAAGGTCGGCCACTGGCGCGTGATCGAGCAGCGCGCTGCCGACCGGACAGCCATCGCCGCCACACTGCCTGCGTCATGTCGAGGCCCGCCATGACGGCCCAGCACCGCCACAAGCTGCTTGGTGGGCCTGTTCGTGATCGCGGGCCCGGGACTTCGTGTGCCGGCTTTGGCGCAACGGTGCACCTGCGCACCTATTGCCGGGCTTACCGGGCTTGTGCGCCGCCTCGGCCGCCACCGTGCGGCAAGTACACCACCCCGAGTTGCGGCGCAGTGCGTGCCGACATTGCCGATACGGGCGGCTGAAACTTACACTGCCCACTCCACCGCCTGCGCGGCGGTTCAGTCCAACGAGGTTTATCCGACGACATGCACCACCGTGCCTGCAATCAGCTTTGGCTCGGCGTCGGATAAACGCTGTTCGTTAGCCGTCAGAGAAACCCAATGGTTGACATCGTCCCGTTCGCCCCGAAACACACCGATGGTGTCGTGTCGGTAATCCTGCCGATTCAACAGTCCGAGTTCGAGATCCCGATCACCCTCGAAGCGCAACCAGATCTGCAGGACATTGCTGCCTTCTATCAGCATGACAATGGGAACTTCTGGGTCGCACTGGATGGCGGTAACGTCGTCGGCACACTGGCTCTGCTCGATATCGGAAACGATCAGGCAGCTCTCCGCAAGATGTTTGTCGCCAGTTCGCACCGGGGGCCGGAGCATGGTGTCGCCAAGGCGCTGCTACAAGCGCTGCTCACTTGGTGCCAGGCTCACGGTGTACGAGAGGTCTTCCTGGGCACAACCGCCAAGTTCCTAGCGGCTCACAGGTTCTATGAGAAGAACGGCTTTCACGAGCTGGCCAAGGAGGCGCTGCCGGAGAGCTTCCCGATCATGGCCGTTGACACCAAGTTCTACAGGTTGGCACTGCCGCCCACTGACGCCTCTCAAGAAACTCCCTCCAAGTGATTGATTTGGAAGTTGGTTTTCAAGAGGGCTGCGTGATCGGGACCATCTTCAGGCCAAGCTTGGCGGCGCGCTGGGAGAGCGAACGCAGCACGCGCTCACGGTAGCGCTCCTCGTAGTAGTCCTGACCCTGGTCGGTGTACTCCTGGCCCTTGGTCAACATCGTGTAGATCAGCCGCGCCAGCTTGTGCGCCGCGGCGGTCACGGCCTTGGGTTTGTCCATCCTCGAGCACATGCGGCGGTAGTACGCACCCGGTGCCGACTTGCTGCTGCGCAGCGCCGCGGCGGCCAGGCGCAGCGCCTGCGATGCTCGGTTCACGCAGCGCCTGGTCTTGCCGCTCATCACCTTGCCGCCCGTGATCTTGGTGCCCGGGCACAAGCCGAGCCAGGAAGTGAAGTGCTTGACGCTGGCAAAGCGCGACATGTCCGCGCCGACTTCCGAGACCACCACCAGTGCCGTGGTCACGTCGATGCCGTCGATGCGCGTGAGGTCCACGCCGCACATCCTGAACAGCTGCGTGCGCAGCTCGAACTTCGGCGCATTGCGCGCCTTGGAGCGCTTCTTGCCCTTGGCCGGCTCGCCGTCGTGAGCCTGCAGGCCTTGCAGCTGCGCTTCGATCTCCCGGTCGCACTCACCCAGCTGCGTGCCGATGAAGTCGAACAGCGCCAAGGCCTGCTTCAACGCGAACACATGCTCGGCGCGCCAGTTGCCCTGCAGGCTCTTGGCGATGTCTTCGGCGCTGGCATGGATGCGCACGTCCTTGCACGCGGCCAGCGCCAGGCCATCGCGCTCGCCGGCCACGATGGCGCGAAGGATCTTCTGTCCTGTCACGCCGACCACGTCGGAGATGACGTTGGCCAGCTGGATGTTCATCTGCGTCAGCGCCTTTTGCATGTGCTGCACGTGCCGGGCCTGGGACTTCAGCAGCATCTCGCGCTGGCGCGCCAGCGCGCGCAGCACGCACACCTGCTCGGCCGGACGGAAGGCCGCGCTGAGCAAGCCGTAGGTCATCAGCTGCTGCAGCCATTGGCAGTCCAGCACGTCGGACTTGCGGCCCGAGACGTTCTTCACATGCCGCGCGTTGACCAAGAACACGGTGAAGCCACGCGACTCCAGCAGTTCGAACAGTGGAATCCAGTACACGCCGGTGGATTCCATCGCTACGGTGTCCACGCCGCAGGCCTGCAGCCACTCGGCATTGGCGTTGAGGTCGACCGTGAAGCTGGCGAACTCGCGCACTGGCTCGTCGTCGCGATCGGGCGGTACGGCCACAAAGTGCGATGCACTGCCAATGTCGATGCCGGCGACATTGGGATGGGTGATGGTCAGTGCCGCTCGGGACCTGCCC
The DNA here is from genome assembly GCA_018261815.1 of Pseudomonadota bacterium. Classification (GTDB taxonomy): domain Bacteria; phylum Pseudomonadota; class Gammaproteobacteria; order Burkholderiales; family Burkholderiaceae_C; genus Rubrivivax. The sequence continues at coordinate 11,832 of JAGTRL010000068.1, read as the reverse complement.
GGCTTCAGACTGATGCTTCGATTGCGTTGGGCCATGGCTTGCTCCATCATTCGTCGTGGAATGTGGCGCCGCATCGGGTACGTCGTCTTGCTCACTCTCTCAAACGGAACATCGACCCGGTGGCTGCATACCGCCAAGCCGATTTACCAATGTCGATGACGTCACCCAGGACCACGCTAACCCGCGGGCAGGACGCACCACTGCTACATCGGTCTTCCGCGGCGCCGCATTCCACCTTGCCACAACGCCGAGCGCCAGAGTTTCTTCGGCGCGATTTGCGGCAGCAGGCCGATTACTTCGCTAACCCCTCGCTCAACCTGACGCTTTGCGGCAGGCCGCACGAGACGCGCCCAATACTTCTTCAACGCACACGAGGAGACCCTCATGCCGGCGTACTTGGTCGTTGAGCACATCATCACTGACGCAGCCAAGTTCGAAGAATATCGAACCAAGGTTGCGCCCTTGATCGCAGGCTGTGGTGGGCGGTACCTCACAAAGGGCGCAACTCACCGGCAGCCCGAGGGCGGGCACTGGAAGCCCGAGCGTATGGTCATCATCGAGTTCCCGGACATGATGTCACTTGACGAGTGGTATCAGTCAGCAGAGTACAAGCCGCTCATTGCGCTTCGGAAGCAATGCACGAGTGATCTGGACATGCTCTTCATGCTCGAAGGGGCCTGAGTACCGCGCCTACAACGACGCGGCACATTTTCCGCGACACCGAAGGCAACAGACTCTGCGTCGTGTGCCACTCGGCGCCGGGCTGAGGGCTTTGCTGATCATGGCGCCCGACACGTTGCGCGGGCAGGCCGGGAGCCCGGCCCGGTCCTCCTGGGAAAGTGCCACTGGCGCGGCAGGCCATCGCGCGGCATCGTGCAGGCATCCGGCCCGATGCAACGCAAAGCCCCAAGCCGCCAAGGAGAACCCTGCATGCCCGTCATCTACGAGAAGCGCACCTATTCGGTCACCGTAGGCCAGATGGCCGAGGTCATCCGCCTGTATTCGACGCTGGGCTGGCCGGCGCTGCAGGCCGCAGGCTTCGACAAGAACCTGGTGGGCTACTTCGTCTCCGACACCGGTGAGTTGCACCAGTTGGTGCATCTGTGGCGCTTCGACAGCGACGAGGATCGGCGCGCCTTCTGGAAGCGCCTGTTCGAGGACGAGCCCTTCATGGCCTTCGCCAAGCAGCTGCGGCCGCTGGTCAAGACACAGGCCAACCAGCTTCTGCTGGCCGCGCCTTGGGGCCCGCACCCCTGACATCGGACCGCCGCTGTCGAAAGCCGAGCCACTCGATCGTCGTGCTTCAGGTGAGCGGTGCCGGCAACGCCGCCCGCCACCAAGCCACCATTGAAGAGGAGCCCACCTTGTCCGACCGCACCGTACGCCTGCACCGGGTGCTGCGCAGCCCGCCGCAGAAGGTCTATCGCGCCTTCCTCGAACCCGACGCCACGATCAAATGGTTGCCGCCGCACGGCTTCACCTGCAAGGTGCAGCACATGGACGCGCGGGTCGGCGGCAGCTTCAGGATGTCGTTCCACAACTTCTCCACCGGCCACAGCCATGCCTTCGGCGGCGAGTACCTCGAGCTGGTGCCGAACGAACGCATCCGCTATACCGACCGCTTCGACGACCCCAACCTGCCCGGCGTGATGGAGGTCACCGTGTCGCTGAAGCCGGTGCTCTGCGGCACCGAGCTGAGCATCAGCCAGACCGGCATCCCCGAGCCCATTCCGCTGGAAATGTGCTACCTGGGTTGGCAGGAATCGCTGAGCCAGCTGGCGGCGCTGGTGGAGCCCGAGATTGCGGGCTGATCCTCTCAACAGGCCCTGCGCCGCGAACGCCATGCCGACCCCATGTCCGAAACCGCCCAGGCCCTGGCCCGACGGCTGATCCGCTGCAGGCTGGAGCAGCCCGAGATCTGCGAGCACCCCGACTCGGGCCAGTACCTGGCTGAAGGCAGCCTGGACAGCGAGCAGCCCTTTGAAGTCATCGCCCGACGCGGGCCGAGCCTGGACTGCTGGGACGGCGAGCTCTGAGCGCGGCGGCGGGCCCGTGCATGTAGTAACTCGTGTTCAGCACGCAACGGCCGCGGCAGGGCTGACTTGGAGCTACGCGATGCGGTCGCGCTGATAGCCTACGCATGACACGCCCGGCCCTGATTGGCGCCTGGCCCCTCAAGGCTTGCTACCCCTGCGACCCCATGAACGACATCCACGTGCGCCAGGCCGCCTTGTCCGACCTGGACGATCTGGCACCTCTGTTCGACCTGTACCGCGTCTTCCAGGGTCGGCCATCGGACCCGGCCGCGGCGCGGGCCTTCCTGCAGGCTCGGTTCGACCATGGCGAGTCCGTCGTCTTCATCGCCGCCGAGGGCAAGGCCGCGATCGGCTTCGCCCAGCTGTTCCCCAGCTACTCGTCGGTGGCACTGGCGCGAGTGTTCATACTGAACGACCTGTTCGTGCACGGCAGCGGCCGGCGCAAGGGGGTGGCCTCGAAGCTGTTGGCGGCCGTCGAGCAGTACGCCTGGTCCCTGGGCGCCGTGCGCGTGACGCTGAATGTCGCGCGCGACAACCCGCCTGGGCAGGCCCTGTATGCCGCACGGGGCTGGAGCCAGGACGCGCAGTTCCACATGTTCCACCGCTACCCGGCGGAACGTTGATCGTTGTCGATCGCGCTGCGGCGTGTCCCGGCGCAGCACGCTGATCGATGTCGCAGAAGCATCCAACCGGATACCTGCCTGACGGCACGGGCAGCACGGGACACGGGTGAACCGCACGCCGCGCATCGGCCTGGTCTGCGACACCCACGGCCTGCTGCGGCCGCAGGCGCTGGCGCAACTGCGCACCGGCCGCTCGCGGATCGATCTGGTTCCGGTGGACAGCGCGCTGGGCCGCGCCGACGGCGCCGGTGCAAGGCCCTGGCGTCTGGCCACGAGCCAGACGCCAGGGTCAGGCGAGGTGCTTGGGTACCATCCCGACCAGCCGCGATGCCATCGCCCCCTGAACTCCATCGCCCCCATGGACCTGCTCTTCGTCTACGGCTCGTTGAAGGAAGGCTTCCCGAACGCGCATGTCAACACCGGGCGGCGCCAGCCCGGCAGCTTCCGCACGCGCGAGCGCCTGCCCTTCTACCTGGTGGGCGCCGGCCGTCTGCCCTGCCTGGTGCTGCAGCCCGGTCAGGGCCTGCAGGTGCTGGGCCAGCTGTTCCAGGTGAAGGCCGCCGACCTGGCGGCAATGGACCGGGTGGAACGCGTCGACGACCCGCAGGGCTACCGCCGCGTTCGCATCGGCGTGGAGCATGTCGACGACGGCAGCGTCTTCGACGCCTTCGCCTACGTGCAGCCAGCTGCGCGACTGGACCCGGCCCAGACGATGATCGGCCCGCTGGCCGAATACACGCCGGACCATGCCCGGCACCTGCATTGGTGAGGCGCCCGGCGCGCCGGACAACACACCCTTCGAGGAGTTTGCGATGACCACCCAAGGCTTCGTCGCCAGCCATGCCCGCGATGCGCTGTTCGAGCGCGGGCTGCGCGCCTTTTTCGAGTACCGCGACCTGGGCATCAGGCAGGCCACCGACGGCCGCGTGGTGGCGCATGTCATCCGCGCCGCTGGCCGCACTGACATCTCCAGCCAGCCGCATCTGCACGACACACAGTTCCAGTTCGTCTACGTGCTCAAGGGCTGGATCGAGTTCGAGTACGAGGGCCAGGGCGTGGTGCGGCTCGAGGCCGGCTCCAGCGTGTACCAGCCGCCGCAGATCCACCACCGCGAACTGGGCCATAGCGCCGACGTGGAGCTGCTCGAGATCGTGATGCCCGGCGATTTCGGCACGCGCGAGGTCGACGCGGTGCAGCCCGTTGCCGCCGGCCGATGAACAGCGCCATGCCCGCCGCGGCGCACATGCAGAGGCTGGTGGCGGATGCCAGCGCCGGCGAGTCGTACTTCGTCGCGCCGGAGAAACTGCTGTCCGGCAACCCGAAGCAGACCGCCTGGGTCCAGCACGCCAGTCCCGACCAGCGCTTCAGCGCCGGCCTGTGGCACAGCGAGGTGGGCAAGTGGAGCATCCGCTACACCGAGGACGAGTACTGCCGCATCCTCGAAGGCTGCAGCATCATCACCTCGAAAGACGGCCAGGCCGTCACCGTGCGGCCCGGCGACGAGTTCGTCATCCCGCGCGGCTTTGTCGGCACCTGGGAGGTGGTGCAGCCGACGCTGAAGCGCTTCGTCATCCACGAACCCGGCCTGTGACCGTCTTGATCGAGCTGCTGATCTTCGACTGCGACGGCGTGCTGGTGGACAGCGAAAGGCTGAGCCACGGCGTGTTGCAGCAGATGCTGGCCGAGCTGGGCGTGACGCTGTCCTTCGACGCCACGGTCGAGCGCTTCATCGGCAGCTCCTTGCCCGTGTGCATGGCACGCGTCAGCGAACTGCTCGGCGGCACGCCGCCGGAGGATTTCGTCGAGCGCTTTGGCCAGCGCACGCGCGCCGCCTTCGAAGCCGGCCTGGTGGCCGTGCGTGGCGTCGAGCCATTGCTGGATTTGCTGCTCACGCCCTTTTGCGTGGCCTCCAACGGCAACCGCAAGAAGGTCGAATTCACGCTCGGCCACACCGGGCTGCTGCCGCGCTTTGCCGGACGCATCTTCACGGCCGATGACGTGGTGCACCCCAAGCCTGCGCCGGACCTGTTCCTGCACGCCGCCCGCAGCCTGGGCGAAACGCCACAGCGCAGGACCGTGGTGGAGGACACACCCACCGGCATCGCCGCGGCCAAGGCGGCCGGCATGCGCGCCATCGGCTTCGCCGCGATGACGCCGCGCCCGTGCCTGGCCGCGGCCGGTGCCGATGCGCTGGTCGATTCGATGGACGAACTCCAGGCGCTGCTGGCCGCAGGCTGATCACTGCATGGCCGGCAGCCCCACGATCATCGAAGTCAAGGTCAAGCCCAATGCGCGCTGCAGCCTGCTGACGCAGGGCGAGGACGGCAGCTGGCTGGCGCAGTTGAAGGCCGCTCCGGTGGAGGGCAAAGCCAACGCCGAGCTGATCGCGCTGGTGGCGCGGCAATTCCAGTGCGCCAAGTCGGCGGTGTCGATCAAGGCCGGCGCATCGGGGCGGCGCAAGCTGGTGAAGATCGACCTCGGCTGAGGCACACTGCATGGCCATGAGCAGCCCAGCGGCCCAGGCGCCAATCACCGATGTCTGCCCCTCGGTCGAGGCGATGGAAGCGCGCGTCGCGCGCTTTCGTGCGCTGCTGCCCACCGACGACTATGTCGACGCCGCCATCCCCGGCTGCGAGCGCAGCACCTTTCGCGTGCTGGGCCAGCAGCCCGGCGCGCCGCTGGCCGCCGAAGGCTTCCACATGAACCTGGTGTGCTGCGAGCCCGGCAAATCGGCGCCGCTGCACAACCATCTGACGCAGGAAGTGTTCGTGGCGCTCAGCGGCCGTTGGCAGGTGTTCTGGGGGCCGACGGGTGAACGCAGCGTCAAGCTGGAACGCTGGGACACGATCAGCATCCCGGCGGGCGTATCGCGGGGCTTCCGCAATGTCGGCGACGAGCCGGCCTGGCTGATGGGCATGGCCAGCGGTGCCGATCCGGGCATGATCAACTGGCCCGCGCCGGTGCGCGCGGCCGCTGCGGCGGCGGGCGTGACGCTGCCCTGAACCGGAGCACCTGATGGCCGTGCGCATCGTCCGCCTCGGCAGCCCGCGCGCCGCCGACGAGGGCCTGCGCCTGGGCACGGTGCGCCGGCCGCCGCGCGGCGTGCCCAAGGCCGAGTTCGCCAAGCAGGACTGGTACGACCTGTGGTTCCCGAACCTGGCGCCCAGCGTCGAGACGATGAAGCTCGGCCAGCAGGCCGACACGCCCGCGCAGTGGCAGGCCTTCATGCGCCGCTACCGCGCCGAGATGGCCGAGCCGGAGCGTGCGCATGTCATTGCATTGCTGGCGCAACTGTCGCGGCAGACCAACTTCTCGGTCGGCTGCTATTGCGAGAATGAACTGCGCTGCCATCGCTCGGTGCTGCGCGAGCTGCTGACCGTGCAGGGCGCGGTGATCGTGCCCTGAGCCTGCAGCGTTGTTGCGGCAGCGCAGAATGGGCCGCGCGGTCGTAGCCCACAATGCGCGCCGCCCCACAACAAGTACCAGCCCATGCTCAGTCGCCTGCCTGCCCCGCTGCGCGGCGCCGTCACCGCCACGATCCTCGGCCTGAACACGGTGATCATCTCCCTGTGCCTGGTGCCGCCGGCGCTGACCAAGCTGCTCGTGCCGGCCCAGCCGGTGCGGCGCGTGTGCGATCGGCTGATGAACGGCCTGGCCTCGCTCTGGGTCGGCAACAACAACGCCTGGATCGCGGCCGTGAGCCCGGCGGCCTGGGACGTGCAGGGCGTCGACGGCCTGCATGAGCGCGGCTGGTACCTGGTGTCCAGCAACCACCAGAGCTGGGTCGACATCCTGGTGTTGCAGCGCATCTTCCACGGCCACATCCCCTTTCTGAAGTTCTTCCTCAAGCAGGAGCTGATCTGGGTGCCGGTGATCGGCCTGGCTTGGTGGGCGCTGGACTTCCCGTTCATGAAGCGTGGCAAAGGCTCGGGCGCGCGCCAGAACGACCTGAAGACCACGCGCGAGGCCTGCGAGAAGTTCAAGCTCATCCCGACCACGGTGATCAACTTCGTCGAGGGCACCCGCTTCACGCCGGCCAAGCAAGCCGCGCAGCAAAGCCCCTTCCGCCACCTGCTCAAGCCGAAGATCGGCGGCCTGGGCATCGCGCTGGCGGCGATGGGCGAGCAGTTCGAGGCGCTGCTCGACGTGACCATCGTCTACCCACACGGCACACCCACCTTCTGGCACCTGCTGTGCGGGCAGATCGACGCGGTCACGGTACGGGTGCAGCAGCGGGAGATTCCGGCCGGCGTGCTGGGCGGCGACCCGCTGCGCGACAAGGCCTACCGCCAGCGCATCGGCGACTGGGTCGACGGCCAGTGGCGCGACAAGGACGCCCTGATCGACGAACTGCTTCAACCCGGCAGCGCCACATGAACGACAGCCGCGAGCGCACGCAGACCTGGGGCGAGGAAGTGGCCAACAGCCTGAGCCATGGCATCGGCTTCCTGCTGGCCGTGGCCTCGCTGCCGATCCTGGTGCAGTTCTCGGCGCAACGCGGCGGCACCCCCAGCGTGGTCGCTGCGAGCCTGTTCTGCGCCACGATGATCCTGCTGTACGGGGTGTCCACGCTGTACCACGCGCTGCCCGCGGGCCGCGCCAAGCACTGGCTCAACCGCCTCGACCATGCGGCGATCTACCTGTTCATCGCCGGCAGCTACATGCCCTACCTGCTGGGCGTGCTGCGCGGGCCCTGGGGCTGGACGCTGTTCGGCATCGTCTGGGGCGCGGCGGCACTGGGCGTGGTGGCCAAGCTCTTCGACCGGCTGCGCCGCCCGCTGTGGTCGACCGGCCTGTACCTGGCGATGGGTTGGGTGGCGCTGATCGCCGCCGTGCCGCTGTTCGAGCGCCTGGCCGCGCCGGAGCTGACCTGGCTGGTCGCCGGCGGGCTGGCCTACACGCTGGGCGCGGTGGTCTTCCACTTCGATTCGAAGCTGCGCTACGGCCACTTCGTCTGGCACCTGTTCGTGCTGGCGGGCACCGCCTGCCATTTCGTCGCCGCGCTGCTGCAGGCGGCCTGAACGGCGCTTCCTACAATGCGGCGATGAATGCCGTCATCGCCGCCGCAGCACGACGCGCCATCCGCGAGCTGCCGGACGAACTGGTCAGCCAGATCGCCGCCGGCGAGGTGGTCGAGCGCCCGGCCTCGGTCGTGCGCGAGCTGGTCGACAACGCGCTCGATGCCGGCGCCAAGCAGATCCATGTGCGCCTGTTGGCCGGCGGCGTGCGCAGCATCGTGGTCGAGGACGACGGCATCGGCATTCCGGCGCAGGAGCTGCCGCTCGCCCTGAAGCGCCATGCCACCAGCAAGATCGGCTCGCTGCTCGACCTGGAGCAGGTGGCGACGATGGGTTTCCGCGGCGAGGCCCTGGCCGCGGTGGCCTCGGTGTCGGAGCTGGCCCTCACCAGCCGCACCGTCGACGCGCCGCACGCGACCCGGCTGGACGCGCGCAGCGGCGAACTGGTGCCGGCGGCGCGCGCGGTGGGCACCAGCGTCGAGGTGCGCGAGCTGTTCTTCAGCACGCCGGCGCGACGCAAGTTCCTCAAGACCGACGCCACCGAAGCCGCACACTGCCTGGAGGCTGTGCGCCGCCATGCGCTGGCGCGGCCGGATGTCGGCTTTGCGGTCTGGCAGGACGGCAAGCTGTTCGCGCAGTGGCGCGCGGCCAGCGCCGAGCAACGGCTGCGTGACGTGCTCGGCGAGGAGTTCGTCGCCCACAGCCGGCCGCTGCAGGACAGCGTCGGCGCGCTGCAGCTGCACGGCCGCATCGGCCTGCCCGAGGCGGCGCGCGCGCGGGCCGACCACCAGTACGTCTATGTCAACGGCCGCTTCGTGCGCGACCGGCTCATCGCCCACGGCCTGCGCTCGGCCTACGAGGACGTGCTGCACGGCGCTCGCCAGCCGGCCTATGTGCTGTTCATCGGCATCGACCCGGCGCGGGTGGACGTGAACGTGCACCCGACCAAGATCGAGGTGCGCTTCCGCGACGCGCGCGAGCTGCACCAGGGGGTGCGCCACGCGGCCGAGAACGCGCTCGCGCCGACGCGGGCCGGCCTCGGTGCGCTACCGACCGCTACGGACCCGCCGCCATCGCCAAGCGCGGGCCGCAATCCTTTCGTGCCGCCGCCGTGGAGCCCGACTCCGTTGATGCAGGGCAAGTTGGCGCTGGAGCGGCTGTCCACGCTCTATGCGCAGGAGCCGCCGCCCCCCTGGGCCGAAACAGCGCCGGCCGCGACCAGCGCACAAGCTGCTGCCGAGGACCTGCCGTTGGGCCAGGCGCTGGCGCAGCTGGGCGGCGCCTACGTGCTGGCGCAGAACGCCATGGGCCTGGTCATCGTCGACATGCATGCGGCGCACGAACGCGTGGTCTACGAAAGGCTGAAGGCCACGCTCGGCGAGCGCGCGCTGCAGGCGCAGCCGCTGCTGATTCCGCTGAGCTTTGCCGCCACGCCGGCCGAGATGGCCGCGGCACAGCAGCACCAGCAGGCGCTGCTCGACCTGGGGCTGGACGTGTCGCCCCTGTCGGCCGGCACACTGGCGGTGCGCAGCCGGCCCAGCGCCCTGCCCGACGCCGACCTGGCCGAGCTGGTGCGCGCGGTGCTGGCCGAACTGGCGCAACTCGATGCCAGCCAGGTGGTGCAGCGCGCGCGCGACGATCTGCTGGCCACCATGGCCTGCCATGGCGCGGTGCGCGCCAATCGACGGCTGAGCCTGGCCGAGATGAACGCGCTGCTGCGTCAGATGGAAGCCACCGAGCGCGCCGACCAGTGCAACCACGGCCGACCCACGTGGCGCCAGGTGACGCTGAAGGAACTGGACGCGATGTTCCTGCGCGGACGCTGAGGACGCGCGGCATGGACGGCAGCGCCAACCGGGTCTTCATTTCCTACCGGCGCGACGATGCCGCCGGTTATGCCGGCCGGCTGGAAGAGGCACTGGAGCGCCGCCTGGGCCACGGCAGCGTGTTCCGTGACGTGCTCGACATCAACCCGGGCGAGGACTTCGTCCAGGCCATCCGCGCGCGGCTGCGCGGCGCGAAGACGGTGCTGGTGCTGATCGGCCCGCGCTGGGCCGGCACCGATGCCGCGGGCCAACGGCGCATCGACGACGAGCAGGACTTCGTGCGCCTGGAGGTGACCGTGGCGCTGGACAGCAACGCGCAGGTGGTGCCGGTGCTGCTGCCCGGCGCCGACATGCCGCCCGAAGCCAGCCTGCCGCCGCCGCTGCGACCGCTGGCCCGCCGCAATGCCTTGAGCCTCAGCGACGAGCACTGGGACGCCGACATCGCTAGGCTGGCCGACAGCATCGGCCTGCCGAAGCCGCCGGCACGCTGGCCGCAGGCGGCCGGCGCCGCCGTGCTGGCCGCGGCACTGGTGGGCGGCTGGGTGGCGCTGCGCCCGGCAGCCCCTCCCCCGCCACCGCCTGCGCCCGATGCCAGCGCGCGGCTGCTCGGCGTGTGGGTGGCGCCGGTGCGCTATGCCTGGGGCGACCGGCATACGGAGCGCTTCGAGTTCAAGCGCCATGCCGGCGAGCTGACCGGCAGCGCCAGCTTCCTGGCCTACCCGCGCGCCATCGAAAACCTGCGCATCGAGGGCATGAACCTGCATTTCCAGACGCGCAGCACCAGCTCGATGAACCACGAGACGCGCGAGCTGACGCGCAGCTATGCGGCCGAACTGCGCGGCCAGCCGCCCGACGAGGTGCTGGCCTTTCGCATGCAGAGCAGCGGCGGCTTCAGCAGCGACAAGCCGATCGAGTTCGAGGCGCGGCGCCTGCAGCCTGGCGACGGCGCCTCTGCCGCGCGCGAGAGCCCGGCGGCGCGGCCTTGAGCGAGCACGGCGCTTTCCCGGCCGTTGCCGTGGGGCAATTAAGCCACTGCCGCCCGGCGCAACTCGGTTGTGGCACCCTGCAGGGATGAAACGCCGCGTCATGCGCCACGGCCTGTGGGCCACGCTGCTGGCCCTGTCGGTGCTGGCCGGCTGCGCCACGCTCGACGAGCAGCAGCGCAAATGGGTCTTCCAGCCCAGCAAGCAGAGCTGGTGGGGCGGCGCATCGGCCGCCGAAGGCATGCAGGACGTTTGGATCGAGTTCGACTCGCAGGAGTCCGGCGAACCGGTTCGCCTGCACGGCCTGTGGCTGTCGCAGCCGCGTGCCGATGCCCCGCTGCTGCTGTACCTGCATGGCGCGCGCTGGGACGTGCGCGGCAGCGCCTTGCGCATGCGCCGCATGCGCGAACTGGGCTTCGCGGTGCTGGGCATCGACTACCGCGGCTTCGGCCAGAGCACCGACACACTGCCGTCGGAAAGCATGGCCTACGAAGACGCCCGTGCCGCCTGGGACTGGCTGGCAGCGCAGAACCCGGGCGTGCCGCGCTACGTGTTCGGCCATTCGCTGGGCAGCGCCATCGCGGTGCATCTCGCCAGCCAGGTCGACGACGAGCGCGGGGTGCTGGTCGAAGGCTCCTTCACCTCGGTGCCGGACGTGGTCAGCAGCTTCAAGTGGGGCTGGCTGCCGGTCGGGCCGCTGATCACGCAGCGCTTCGACGCTGGCGCGCGTGTCGACAAGCTCGGCTCGCCGCTGCTGGTGGTGCACGGCAGCCAGGACAGCCTGATCCAGCCGCAACTGGGACGTGCGCTGTACGAGCGGGCGCGCGATCCGAAGCGCTTCGTGCTAGTCGATGGCGGTTCGCACCACAACACCAACTCGATCGGCCAGGCGCAGTACCGCGAAGCGCTGTCCGAGCTGTTCGGCCTGCGCCCCGCGGGCGAGGACGCATGGCTGGTGCGCGCGCCGAGCCCCACGCGCGCCAACTGACCGGCGCGGCGCGAGCCTGGCACACAGGGGCTGTGCTCCAATCGGCGCACCATGGCCGAACGACCGACGATCAAGCTCAAACCCGGCGCCGTGCCGCGCAACCCGCAGCGCCTGCGCGTGCGCGCCACCAACGCGCCGCGCAAGGCCGCCACTGCCGCGCAGATCCCGGCTGCCGCGGCGCCGGCCACAGCCAGACCCAAGACGCCGCAACGCCTGCATGCACCGCCCGAGCCGCCGCGCGGCCCCAGGGCGACCGGCCCGCGGCCCTTGCCACCCCGGCCGGCGCCCAAGCCCGCACGGCCGGCCAAGTCCGAACGTCGCGTGCTCGGCCCTGCCGTGCCAGCCACGCCGGCCACGC
>JAGTRL010000402.1 GCA_018261815.1 Pseudomonadota bacterium | reverse complement strand
GTCACTACCCATGAGTCAACTCGCTTGCGTGCGACCATGCCTTCGCCCGAACGCCGCGTGACATGCGGCTCGGAAGGCAAGTGTACTATTTACGGATAACTTCTAAGCCGCTGGCGCGGCGCCGCGCCAGCGCGCCAGCAGCCGGCGCAGGAACTTCAGCAACAGCACGGTCAGCCCGAGCATCAGCGCCACGGCCACAGCCAGCGCCGCGAAGAACCAGAGCGGGTGCTCCCAGGCCAGCCACAGCATGGTCGGCACCGTGGCATCGCCCAGCAGCGACAGGCCGATGTTGGAGAAGGGTTCGGGCGAGGTGTTCACGGCCGCGCGCGTGCTGGCCTTGGCCACATGGCTGGTGGCCGCCAGCGTGCCGCCCATCAGCGCGGCGATGAGCATCCAACTGGACTGGTCACCGCCAAATACGCCGGCCGCCAGCAGCGCCCCGGCGGGAATGCGGATCACCGTGTGCGCCATGTCCCAGACCGAATCCAGACCCGGCACCTTGTCGGCGAAGAACTCCACGCACAGCATCAGCGCGCTGGCGCCCAAGAGCAGCGGCTGCTGCAGCACGCGCAGGCCCTCGGGCAGCGTCACCCAGCCGAGCATGCCGGCCAGGCCGGTGAGGAACACCACCGCGTAAAGGCGCAGCCCGCTGGCCCAGCCCAGCGCCGCAGCGATGGCGAAGAGGTGGGTGGTGTCCAGCTGCATGGCCACGCTCAATGGGCCCAGCCGCGCAGGCCGCGGTGGGTTTCGAAAGCATCGAAGTCGCGGTCGCGATGCAGCAGCACGAAGCCGCGCTCGATGCAGAAGCTGGCCAGCAGCACGTCGATGGCGCTGCGCACGGTGATGCCCAGGGCACGCAGGCTGCGGTAGTGCGTGGCCGCCTGCTGCGCCAGCTCGGCATCGCAGGTGGGCAGCACGGTCATCGACAGCATCAGTTCGCGTGCCTGACGGTGGTCGCGCTCGTCGCGGAAGCCACGCAAGACCTCGTAGAGCACCAGGTCGGGCACGATCAACTCGGCGTCGCCGTCGGCCAGCAGCCTGCGCAGCGTGCGGCGCGCCGCCGTGTCGGCGCCATTGAAGAAATCGATCCAGACCGCGGAATCAACGACCAGCATGGCGGCGCTTGGCGATGCGCGGCTCGTGGGCCTGCGTCCGGGTGGCGCCGGGAACGCCATTGCTCGCGACCGCGGCGTCACCGTCCTCGTGGTCTTCCCAGCGTAGCTTGCCCTCCCACTTCAGGATCTCGCGGTACGCGGCCTGCCGCGCCAACAGCCTCAGACCGGCTTCGACCGCATCCTTCTTCGTTTTGTAGGGGCCGGCGCGCATGGCGGCGTCGAGCACCGCGTCATCGATGTCAATATTGGTGCGCACAATGTGTCTGAAAATAAATCAACGTACACATCATACACTGCTGCAGTACTCAGGCACCCGGCCCGTACACCGCCGCCTCGTCCCACCCCAAGGCTTGTATGTCAGCGCGCCGCAGATGGGCCTCGCTGGGCATCATGAACTCGTCCAGCTGCGGCGGCGCCACGCTGGTGCCGGCCATCATGGCGTGGGCCTGGCCGCGGTGGTGGGTCTGGTGGTTGAACAGGTGGGCCAGCACATGGCCGGCGCGGTCGTGCTGCACATGGTCGCTGCGCGGCATCTCCACCCAGGCGTCGATGGCCGCGGCATCGAGCGCGGCGCAAAAGGCCACCAGGCGCAGGTCGCTCTCGCGCTGGCGCCGCAACCATTCGGCGGCGCTGGCACAGGGCTGGAAGGCTGCGTAGCACTCGCGCAGCCGCGGCTCGCGGTACAGCGCGCCGATGTAGTACAGATCCACCGCCAGGATGTGGTTCAGCGTCTGCGCCAGGCTGGGGAAGAAGCTGGTACGCGGTGCCTGCCACGCGGCAGCGTCCAACTGCAGCAGCGCCCGGCCGAGGCGGTGGTTCGACAGCGCATTGGCATGCGCCTGGATGCGCAGGTAGAGGCTCAGGTCCATGGCAGGCTCCAGCGGTGCAATTCATTCTGGCAGAGCGCACTGTGGCGTGACTGGCTTCACGCATGCCGCTCGGGGCCATCGGCCGGCAGGCGGAACAATTTCGGCTGACGTCGCCCGGCGTCTCCACACCCTGGAAGTGCCATGACACACCGCTGGATCCTTGCCGCCGCGCTGGCCGCCTGCACGATGGCGCCACTGGCGCAGACCGTCTACGAATCGAAGGACAAGGCCGGGCCGGTGTTCGCCGACAAGCCCTCGGCCGGTGCCGTGCCGGTGGAGGTGCAGCCGCAGAACGTCGTCAGCCCGCCAGCCGTCAAGCCGGCGGCGCCGCCGGCCCCGTCGGCCGCGCCCACGTATCGGCGCCTGGTGATCACGCGTCCGGCCGAACAGGACATGGTGCACAGCAACACCGGCGAGTTCGGCATCTCGGCCAACCTGTCGCCGCCGCTGCGCCCGAGCGACCGCGTGCGCGTGCTGCTAGACGGCCACCTGGTGCCCACGGTGTTCCGCAGCACCAACCTGCGCCTGAGCATGGCCGACTGGCAGTCGGCCGCGCTCGGCAGCAATGGCGAGCACACGCTGCAGCTGGCCGTGGTCGATGCCGACGGCAAGCCGTGGATCGAAAGCGCGCCGGTGCGCTTTTACCTGCGCGGCGCGGCGGTGGGCGGCACGCGGCGCTGAGCTACTTCTTCGCCTTCTCGGCCACCGGCGCACCGGCGTTCTTCCAGGCGCTGAAGCCGCCGTCGATGTGCGCCACCTGGGCCAGGCCCATGTCCTGCAGCGTCTTGGTGGCCAGCGCCGAACGCCAGCCCGCGGCACAGAACAGCACCAGCTGCTTGTCCTGCGCGAACACCGGCTTGTGATACGGGCTTTCGGGATCGACCCAGAACTCGAGCATGCCGCGCGGCGCGTGGAAGGCGCCGGGGATCACGCCGTCGCGCTCCAGTTCACGGATGTCGCGGATGTCGATGAACTGCACGTCCTCGCGGCCGTGCAGGTCGCGCGCCTCCTCGATGCTGTAGGTGGTGATGGCGGCGGTGGCCTCGTCGACCATCGACTTCACGGTCTTC
>JAGTRL010000067.1 GCA_018261815.1 Pseudomonadota bacterium | reverse complement strand
AACGCCAGCCAGCCCGAGGGGCTGCGCCAGCAGATCGAGGCCGGCGCCATCGGCTTGAAGCTGCACGAGGACTGGGGCACCACGCCGGCGGCGATCGACTGCTGCCTGGGCGTGGCCGACGAGACCGACACGCAGGTCTCGATCCACAGCGACACGCTCAATGAATCCGGCTTCGTCGAGGACACCATCGGTGCCACCAAGGGCCGCACGCTGTGCGCCTTCCACACCGAAGGTGCCGGCGGAGGCCATGCGCCGGACATCCTGCGCGTGGTCGGCGAGGCCAACTTCCTGCCCTCGTCCACCAACCCGACCATGCCCTACACCGTGAACACGGTGGACGAGCATCTGGACATGCTGATGGTGTGCCACCACCTCGATGCGTCGATCGCCGAGGACCTGGCCTTCGCCGAAAGCCGCATCCGCCGCGAAACCATCGCCGCCGAGGACGTGCTGCACGACCTCGGCGCGATCAGCATGTTCTCCAGCGACAGCCAGGCCATGGGCCGGATCGGCGAGATGGTGCTGCGCTGCTGGCAGACGGCGCACAGCATGAAGCTGCAGCGTGGCAGCCTGGACGGCGACAGTGCACGCAACGACAACACGCGCGCCAAGCGCTACGTCGCCAAGTACACCATCAACCCGGCCATCGCCAACGGCGTCAGCCACGAAATCGGCAGCATCGAAGTCGGCAAATGGGCCGACCTGGTGTTCTGGAAGCCCAAGTTCTTCGGCGTCAAGCCCTCGCTGGTGCTGAAGGGCGGCTTCATCGCCATGGCCGCGATGGGCGATCCCAACGCCAGCATCCCGACGCCGCAGCCGGTGCATTACCGGCCGATGTTCGGCAGTTTTGGCGGCGCGTTGGCGCGCGGCTCGCTCACCTTCATGAGCCAGGCCGCGATCGGCGCCGACCTGCCCGACATGCTTGGCCTGCGCAAGACGGTGGCCGCGGTCAAGCACTGCCGCCGCATCACCAAGCGCGACATGGTCCACAACGCCTACACGCCGTCCATGCACATCGACGCGCAGACCTACGAGGTGCGCGCCGACGGAGTGCTGCTCACCTGCGAGCCCGCCGCAGTGCTGCCGATGGCCCAGCGGTACTTCCTGTTCTGAAACCACCGACCGCCCGCCTGCGCTTGCGGGTCGCCGCCTGCTGCGTCCTCCTGTCGGCGCTGTGGCTGGCCCCGCTGCATCCGGCCGCGGCGCAGGCGGCCGCCGCCGAAGCCCCGGCCGCCGTGGCTGACCGCACGCTGGCGATCGCACCGGCCGACATCCCGTCGCGCGCCGACGCCGACGAGAAGTTCATCCAGGCGGTGCAGCGCCGCGCGCAGATGGTCGACAGGGTGCGGCGCTTCGAGCAGGCGCTGTCGAGCCAGGCCACGGCACTGGACCGGCTGGCCGAGCTGACCGAAAGCAGCGACCTGTCGCAGCTGTCGGTGCAGCGGCTGGAAAGCCTGGAGCGCCACTGGCAGCTGAAGGAACGCGGTCTGACGCAGACCCGTGCCGACCTGGCCCGCGCCACCAATGTCGCCAGCGAGGACGCGGCCGAACTGGCCGAGCGCCGTGCCGCCTGGCAGGCCACCGTCGCACAGCCCTACCTGTCGCCGGCGCTGCTGCAGCGCTCGGACGAGATGGTCGCGCAGATCGACCGCGCGCAGGCCCAGTTGGCCGACCCGCTGGCCAAGCTGCTGGACCTGGGGCGGCGCAGCAACGCGCTGTCGGCACAGGTGCAGAAGGGCGTGGCCGAGGTGGTCGGCCAGGTGGCCGAGCAGGACCGCCGCCTGGTGACGATGGACTCGCCGCCGCTGTGGCAGGCGCTGCGCGAATCCGATGCGCAGGAGCCGGTGGCCCTGGGGCTGCGTCGCAGCCTGGAGATCGAGACCGCCTTCGCGCGCGACTACGACAGTGCCCATGCCCGGCTGCTGCCGGCCCTTGGTGGCTTTGCGCTGGGGCTGCTGCCGCTGATCTTCTGGATGAAGCGCCGCGCACGCGCGCTGGTCGCGGCCGGCCAGCTGGGCGAGCATGTGGCGCAGGCGCTGGCCCGGCCCTGGGCCGCCTGGCTGCTGCTGGTGGCCGCCGGCGCGGTGGTCTATGGCCTGCAGGGCCCCAACCTGCGCCAGCAGGCGGTGATGCTGCTGGCCTGGGTGCCGGTGCTGGGCCTGCTGCAGCGGCGGCTGCTGCACGTGGTCGGGCCCTGGGCCTACCTGAGCGCGATCTTCTACTTCCTGAACGTGGTGATCTCGCTGCTCGTCGGCAACCCGCTGCTGCACCGGCTGCTGCTGCTGGGCCTCACGCTGCTGATGCTGCTGACGCTGGGCTGGCACCTGCTGCGTGCGCGGCGCGGCGGCGCGGACGGCGACAACCAGTTCCAGGCCAGCAGCTGGCACGTGGTGGCACTGCTGGCCTGCGCGGTGCTGGTGGTGGCCGCCGCGTCCAACGTGCTGGGCAACATCTCGCTGTCGGCGATGCTGGTGTCGGCCACGCTGGACAGCAGCTACGTCGCGCTGGCCATGTATGCCGGCAGCAAGGTGGTGGTGGCGCTGTTCCAGGTGCTGCTGGCCGGGCCCACGGTCGCCAAGCTGGTGCAGCGCTATTCGGCGTCGCTGGTGCCGGCGCTGGTCAACGTCGGCCGCACCGTGCTGGTGGTGGGCTGGCTGCTGTTCACGCTGCAGTCCTTCCGCATCTACCGGCCGGTGTCGTCGTTCGCGATCATGGTGCTGACGCACGAATTCAGGATCGGCGAACTGGCGCTCAGCCTGGGCAGCCTGGTGGCCTTCGCACTGGCGACCTGGGCCGCGTTCTGGGTGGCCAAGACCATCCGCCAGGTGCTGGCCGAGGACATCCTGCCCAGCCTGTCGCTGCCGCGCGGCGTGGGCAACAGCGTGTCCTCGCTGAGCTACTACGTCATCCTCTTCCTTGGCCTGCTGGCGGCGCTGGCCGCGGCCGGCTTCCAGGTGGGCCAGCTGACACTGGTGTTCGGCGCGCTCGGGGTGGGCATCGGCTTCGGTCTGCAGGACGTGGTGCGCAACTTCGTCGCCGGGTTGATCCTGATGTTCGAGCGGCCGCTGCAGCGCGGCGACACGGTCGAGGTGGCGGGAATGCTCGGCCAGGTGCGCGACATCGGCCTGCGCGCCACCACCGTCACCACCTTCGAGGGCGCCGACGTGGTGGTGCCCAACGGCATGCTGCTGGCCGACAAGATGGTCAACTGGACGCTCAACGGCACGCGCCGCCGCTTCGACCTGAACATCAGCACGCACTACTCCGAAGACCCGCAGCGCACGATGGACCTGCTGGTGGAGATCGCGCGCTCGTGCAGCGGTGTCGCGGCCACCCCGGCGCCGGCGTGCATCATGACCGGGCTGGGCCCCGGCGAGTTGCAGTTCAACATACGCGCCTGGACCAAGGATTTCGGCGACTGGGTGCAGGTGCGCACCGAGCTGGCGATGAAGATCCGCAACGGCCTGGCCGAAGCCGGCATCGAGGTACCGAGGCCGCAACGCGAGGTGGTGCTGCGCACACTGCCGGCCGAACAGCCGGGCACGACGGCCGGCGAGGCCGCACCCGGCTGATCAGCGCACGAACTGGTCGACGTAGTCCGCGCCCAGGCCCACTGCCTGATAGTGCGCCTTGCACATCGCAATCTTGGTGAACACGTCCTCGTAGCCGGTGGTCTGGCCGGCCTCGTCGACGTAGACCATCGCGCCGTGGATGTTGAAGAAGGTGATCATCTCGGTGGCTCCACCCGCGGCTTCGTCCACCACCAGCGTGTGGATCTCGCCCGGCGGCTCGTAGACGAAGCTGCCCTCGCGCGCCACCCAGTCGTGCTCCAGGTAGCGCCAGGCGCCGCGGATCACGTAGCCGGTCACCCAAGACGGATGGACGTGGCGTGACAGCACCCCAGACTGGCGCACGCGCAACAGGTTGCACCAGCTGCCGGTCACCGTGTTCAGCAGCAGCGGGCGGAACCACACCTTCGGCGCCTGCGGCACCCAGACGCGTTCGTCCGCGGGGATGGCGGCGATGGCGATCTCCGGCTGGATGCCGGGCAGTTGCACGATCATGGTTCGTCGCTCCTTCAGGTGATCAGGTAGCCGCCGTCCACCGGCAAGACCACGCCAGTGACAAAGTGAGCCGCCGGGCTGGCCAGGAACAGCACCGGCCCGGCGATGTCCTCCGGCGTGCCCCAGCGGCCCAGCGGCGTGCGCGCCAGGATCGGTGCCGAGCGCGCGGCATCGTCCTGCAGCGCCTGCGTCAGCGGGGTGGCGATCCAGCCCGGCGCCACCGCGTTGACGCGGATGCCGTCGGCCGCATAGGCGATGGCCAGCGACTTGGTCAGCTGGGCGACACCGCCCTTGCTGGCGCTGTAGCCCGGCACCAGGCCGCCGCCGAAAAAGCTGAGCATCGAGGCGGTGTTGACGATGCAGCCGCGCCGCGCCTTGAGCCCGGCGCGGGCCGCGGCGCAGACACGCATCGTGCCGTTGAGGTTGATGTCCACCACCTGCTCGAAGGCCTCGGGCTCCAACTCAGCGCCGCGACGGATGATGCCGGCGCAGTTGACCACCACGTCCAGCTCGCCCAGGGCACCGACCCAGGCGGCCACCGTCCCCCCATCGCGCACGTCCAGCGCATGGCAGTGGATGCCCGCCATGTCCGGCCGCGCTGCAGCAGCCAGCGCTTCGGCCTCGCTGGCACCGGTGGCATGGACCATGGCCCCCGTGGCGGCGAAGGCGCGCGCGATCGCCGCACCGATGCCGCTGCTGCCGCCGCTGACCAGCACGCGTCGTGGCTCGTCACTCATTCTTGTTGCCCTGGGCTGCCTCCAAGGCGCGCCGCACGGCATCGGCGCGCGGGATCGGCGCCACCGCGCCGTAGCCTTCGGTGGACAGCGCCGCGGCCACGGCCGCATAGCGGCCGGCTTCGAGCAACCCGTCGCCGGCCAGCCGGCGGGTGACGAAGGCGCCGCCAAAGGTGTCACCCGCGCCAGTGGCATCGACGCAGCGGCAGGGATGCGGCGCGATCTGGTGGCGTTCCTGCGCATCGGCCACCAGCGCACCGGCCGCACCCAGCTTCAGCGCCACCGTGCGCGCGCCCAGGCGCAGGCAGTGGTCGGCGATCGCATCCGGGTCGGACAGTCCGGTCAGGACCTGCAGGTCGTCCAGGCTGGGCAGGCAGATGTCGCTGTAGCCGATCAGGTCGCGGATCAGCGCGCGGGCCCGCGACAGTGGCCAAAGCTTCAACCGCAGGTTGGTGTCGAAGCTGACGGCGACATCCGCGGCACGGGCCATGTCGATGGCGGCGTAGGCGGCGTCGCAGGCGCTGTCGGAGATGGCCAGAGTGATGCCCGAAAGGTGCAGCACGCGTGCCGACTCGATGCACGCGCGCGGCAACTCGGCCGGCCGCATGCGGCTGGCGGCCGAGCCCTGGCGGAAGAAACTGAACTCGTGCCCGCGCTCGCCATGGGTGACGAAGTAGATGGCCGTGTAGGCCTCCGCATCGCTGCGCACCTCGCGGTGGTCCACGCCTTCGGCATCCCACAAGGCACGCAGCATGCGGCCGTTGGCATCGTCGCCGAGCGCGCCCAGGCAGCCGACCTGCGCCCCCTGGCGCGCCGCCGCGATGGCGAAGTTGGAGGTGTCGCCGCCGAAACCCTGCAGGTACAGGCGGCCATCGCCTGCGCCGGTGCAGTTGAATTCGACCATGGCCTCGCCCAGCGCCAGGATCTCGGGCGCCGAGGCGGCAGCGTCACGGGTGGTTGCTTCGACCATGACGCATTGTCGGCAGTTCTGCGGCGGCTGTGCCGCGGATCGCGCTGCTAGACTGGCCAGCCGCAGCGGCGCCACGGGGCACCGGGCGAAGCAACGGGCAACATGGAAACGCCGGGCAATCTCTTCGTGGTGGCCGCGCCCAGCGGCACGGGCAAGTCCAGCCTGGTCAATGCGCTGCTCGAACTGGATTCGCATTTGGCGGTGTCGGTGTCGCACACCACGCGCGCGCCGCGCGGGCAGGAGCAACAGGGCCGCGAATACCACTTCATCGACGAGCCGCAGTTCCGCGGCATGGTCGAGCGCGGCGAGTTCTTCGAGTGGGCGCAGGTGCACGGCAACCTGTACGGCACGTCGCGGCTGTCCATTGAAGACCGGCTGCGCGGCGGCCAGGACATCGTGCTCGAGATCGACTGGCAGGGCGCGCTGCAGATCAAGAAGCTGTTCCCGGATGCGGTGCTGATCTTCATCCTGCCGCCCAATTGGCAGGAGCTGCTGCAGCGGTTGCAGCGCCGCGGCGAGGACGGGCATGAGGTGATCGAACAGCGCATGGCCAACGCCCGGCTCGAGGTGGCGCAGGCCCGGCACTTCGACTTCGTTATAATCAATGCCTTGTTTGAGATGGCTCTGTTCGATCTGAAGACCATCGTGCACTCGCAGCGCCTGAAGTACGCGGCCCAGCGCCGCCACCGTCCCCAGGTCTTCGCTGCCCTCGACCTGAATTGAACCTTTTCGAAAGCCCGCCCATGGCCCGCATCACCGTCGAAGATTGCCTGACCAAGATCCCCAACCGCTTCCAACTGGTGCTGGCCGCGACCTACCGCGCGCGCATGCTCAGCCAGGGCCATGCGCCGAAGATCGAGACGCGCAACAAGCCCGGCGTGACCGCGCTGCGCGAGATCGCCGCCGGCGAGATCGGCGTTGAGATGCTGCGCAAGGTGCCCATCTGAGGCGCTGAGCACAGGCCAGCAACAACGGGCGCCTGCGGGCGCCCGTTGTCCTTTGTGGGGCATGGCACCGCCCAAGCCTGTTAGATTCCCGACATGGGCATTCGCTCGCTGGCCGCCGAACTGCTGCCGTCCGCACTGCAGGGGCTGCAGCGTGCCGTGTCCGCGCCGACGCCGAAGAGCCCGCAGGTCGCATCCTTCGCCGCGCTGACCGAGAAGCTGGGCTACCTGTCCAAGGCCGAGCAGAAGAAAGTGCTCGAGGCTTTCCGCTTTGCCGACGAGGCGCACTTGGGACAGTTCCGTGCCAGCGGCGAGCCCTACATCACCCATCCGATCGCGGTGGCCGGCCTGTGCGCCGACTGGAAACTGGACGCGCAGGCCATCATGGCCGCGCTGATGCACGACACGATCGAGGACCAGGGCGTCACCAAGGTCGCACTGATCGAGCGCTTCGGCGCCCCCACCGCGGAGCTGGTGGACGGGCTGACCAAGCTGGACAAGCTGCAGTTCAACACCCGCGAGGAAGGCCAGGCCGAGTCCTTCCGCAAGATGCTGCTGGCGATGGCGCGCGACGTGCGCATCATCCTCATCAAGCTGGCCGACCGGCTGCACAACATGCGCACGATGCATGCGATGGCACCCGAAAAGCGCCAGCGCATCGCGCGCGAGACGCTGGAGATCTACGCGCCGATCGCCCACCGCCTGGGGCTGAACCAGATCTACCGCGAGCTGCAGGAGCTGTCCTTCGAATACCTGCACCCGTGGCGCCATGCGGCGCTGGCCAAGGCGGTGCAGCGCGCGCGCGGCCACCGACGCGACATCGTCGAGCGCGTGCGCCGCGACGTCGAGAAAGCCTTTGCCGCGGCCAAGATCAAGGTACAGGTCAGCGGCCGCGAGAAGACCGTCTACTCCATCTACCGCAAGATGCGCGAGAAGCATGCCGGCTTCGCGCAGGTAAGCGATGTCTTCGGCTTCCGCCTGGTGGTGCCGACGCAGGCCGAATGCTATTTGTCGCTGGGCGTGCTGCACCAGCTGTACAAACCGGTGCCCGGGCGCTTCAAGGACTTCATCGCCATCCCCAAGGCCAACGGCTACCAGTCGCTGCACACCACGCTGGTCAGCCCGCTGGGCACGGCGGTGGAGTTCCAGATGCGCACCGAGGCCATGCACGCGGTGGCCGAGACCGGCGTGGCCGCGCACTGGCTCTACAAGGTCAACGACAAGGGCAAGAACATCACCGGCGACCCGCAGCGACTGGGCGCGATGTGGCTGCAGTCGCTGATCGACATCCAGGACGAGACGCGCGACTCGGCCGAGTTCCTGGAGCACGTCAAGATCGACCTGTTTCCCGACGCGGTCTACGTGTTCACGCCGAAGAGCAAGATCCTGGCGCTGCCGCGCGGCGCCACCCCGGTGGACTTTGCCTACGCCATCCACTCCGACGTGGGCGACCACACCGTGGCCGCCAAGGTCAACGGCGAGGCAGTGGCGCTGCGCACCGAACTGCGCAGCGGCGACGTGGTGGAGATCGTCACCGCACCGGGCGCGCGGCCCAATCCGGCGTGGCTGAACATGGTGCGCACCGGCCGCGCGCGCTCGAAGATCCGCCACTACCTCAAGACCATGGAGCAGGACGAGTCCCGCGCCATGGGCGAGAAGATGCTGGCCCAGGCGATGCGAGCCGAAGGACTGGTGCTGCCCAGCAGCGACCCGTCGGACGCGCCGGCCGCCGCGCTGTGGCAGCAGTTGACGCGCTGGAGCGGCAACCGCAGCCGCGCCGACCTGATGGCCGACATCGCCCTGGGCCGCAAGATCGCCAGCATCGTTGCCAAGCGGATGGCGCAGCTGATGATCGACCACGGTGCACGTCCCGATGCGGTGACGCTGACGCTGGGCCGCTATGCCACCGACGACAACGGCGGCGCCCAAGGCGTGGTCTTCATCGACGGCTCGGAAGGAGCGACGGTGCAGCTGGCCACCTGCTGCAGGCCGATTCCCGGCGATGGCGTGGTCGGCTACCTGGGCCGCGGCGAAGGCCTGCTGGTTCACACCAGCGACTGCCATGTCGGCAAGCGGCTGTTCGAGCGCGACAGCGAGCGCTGGATGCAGGTCGAGTGGGCCGAGGAACTGACCCGCCCCTTCGAGACCGCGATCATGGTGCTGGTGCGCAACGGCAAGGGCGTGCTGGCGCAGGTGGCCGCAGCCATCAGCAATGCCGAGGCCGACATCACGCACCTGGACATGGGCGAGGAACGCGCCAGCGAATCGGCCGAGCTGAAGCTGCTGATCAGCGTACGTGACCGGCTGCATCTGGCCGACGTGCTGCGCACGCTGCGCCGCTCCCCAGCCGTGCTGCGGGTCTGGCGCGTCAAGCCTTAGGTTCGGGGTAGCTCACCGCCAGCACCTCGATGCGCTGCGGCCCGCCGGGGGTGTGAAGCGACACCTCGTCGCCTTCACGCGCCTTCAGCAGCGCGCGCGCGATCGGTGACACCCAGGACACCTCCCCCTTCAGGTTGTCCGCCTCGTCCACGCCCTTGATGGTGATGGTGCGCTCCTGCCCCTGCTCGTTGGCATAGGTCACGCACGCGCCGAAGAAGATCTGGTCGCTGCCGTGGTGCACCGAGGGATCGGCCACCTCGGCGATGTCCAGCCGGCGCGTCAGGAAGCGTATGCGCCGGTCGATCTCGCGCAGGCGCTTCTTGCCGTAGAGGTAGTCGCCATTCTCCGAACGGTCGCCGTTTTTCGCCGCCCAGGACACCACCTCGACCATCTTCGGCCGTTCGGCATCCAGCAGCTGCATCAGCTCGGCGCGCAGCCGCTGGTAGCCGGCCGGCGTCATGTAGTTGCGCGTGCCCGCGGGCAGCGCCGGCGCACTGGTTTCGGCGTCGTCATCGTCGTCGCTGGCGTCGGTTTCGCGCGTGAAGGCTTTGCTCATGATGGCATTGTGCAACTGGGAAACGCAAACAGCACTCGCGCAGAAGTCGCGCAAGCGAATGCAGCAGCGCGTCCGAAAAGATTGCCTGGCAATTGCCGAAGTTGAGGTGGAGTGCGGTCACACAGCGGCCAATCAATCACGCCCCATGCCCGCTGAACGCGCGGCATCGAACGGCCTCGGGCCGAGGCGGTTCAACACGCTCCGTATGCGTCCCGCCGCGAGCACGAGCGGCGCTGCTGAGCACGAGGCCCAGCGGCCAGGCCGCCAGGGTGGAATCGCGACCATCAGTGCGGCGGCAGGCTGCGCTCACTGACGTAGATGTCCCACACCGCAATGAACATGGCGGCGATCACCGGGCCAATGATGAAGCCATTGATGCCGAACACTGCCAGCCCGCCGAGCGTCGAGATCAGCACGACGTAGTCGGGCATGCGCGTGTCCTTGCCGACCAGGATCGGGCGCAGCACGTTGTCCACCATGCCGATGACGAGCACACCGAAGGCGATGAGCCCCGCGCCCTGGATCACCGAACCGGTGACCAGCAGGTACACCGCCACTGGCATCCAGATCAGGCCCGCCCCCACCGCCGGCAGCAGCGACAGGAAGGCCATCAGCACCGCCCACAGCAGCGCGCCGTGCACGTCGAGCACCCACAGCGCCAGGCCGCCCAGGGTGCCCTGGATGATCGCGATGACGATGTTGCCCTTGACGGTGGCGCGAATCACGGTGGCGAACTTTCGCGCCAGCGCCTGCTTGTGCACCTCGTCCAGCGGGATCGCCGCCTTCACGCGCAGTGCCAGTAACGGTCCGTCGCGCAGCAGGAAGAAGGCCAGGTACAGCGCGATGAAGAAGCCGACGACGAACTCCAGCGTGTTCTGCCCGATGCCGAGCACCTGCGTGGCGATCAACTGGCTGGCCTGCGCCACCGCAGAGGTCAGCCGCTGCTCGATGTCGACGAGGTTGCCGATTCCGAACCGGTCCAGCAGTTGCGTGAACCACGGCGGCAGCGCAGCAACGATCTCCTGGAAATAGCGGCCGAAGTTCAACTCGCCCGACTTCATGCGCGCGTAGACGCCCGAGCCCTCCTGGACCAGCGTCGCAACGATCAGGATCAGCGGCGGCGTCACGATCAGCACGATGATCGCCAAGGTGGCGAGCGCAGCCCAGGTTCTGCGCTGCCCCATGCGGCGCACCAGCAGGCGCTGCAGCGGCGCAGACAGGATGGCGATGATCACACCCCAGAACACCGCGCCCCAGAAGGGCAGCAGGATCATGCCGAAGGCCAGTGTGACGATCACCATCAGCAGCACGAAGGTGCGCGTCTCGAGACCGGCGGGCTGTTTCGGGGGCGGAAGGTTCATGGCGGCGGGCGTTGCGGCATCGAAGCGTCGCATGGTATCGGCCCAGGTCGGCCCGGGCGCTGGCTCGACGGGGCCATGCACGCCCAGTGGGTGAAGCGGCTTCGATTCGGCGGCACGCACCGGCTGCGAGAGCGACAAGCTGCCCCGTTGCCGCGAGTCTGCGCGGCAGGTTCTGACTTGCACGAGTTCATGCTGCCCGTTGCCGTCAGCGCCCGGGTGATCCGGCCTTGACCTTATGCCGTTGGGCGACCGGTATGCCGAGCTGGCGCTTCGAGTTGTCGTCGCCGGTCTGGGCCGGCCGAGACGCGCACGACGTCCTCGACACGCTGCATCGTCTACCCAGCCCAGCGCGTGACGCCGATGGCGGACAAGATGACGAGCGCAGCCTCGCATATTTCGACAAGTTCGGCTCGGCGTTGGCGAGCCGGGCCTTGCCTATGTGCGGTGACGCACAGCCGCCAGCCCCGATGAGCAGCAGAGTCGGGACTGGACAGGCAGTGGTCGGTGGCTCGGGTTGCGGCATACCGGCACCAGCGTTGGGCAAGCGCTGTAGTCTCGAACCCGAGATTCGTCGACAAGGAGCATTCACGATGCGTACTCAGAAGTGGTCCAGGGCCCTGCAGTCAGCCTTGCTGAGCGCCGCGCTGTTGGTGGGCTGCGGCACGACGGTGGTCAACCCCGTGACCGGGCGCGAAGAGCGCTCGGTGATGGACGAGTCCACCGAGATCGCAGAAGGCAAGAAGGCGCACCAGCAGATCCTGGCGGAATATGGTGCCTATGCCGACCCCGGATTGCAGGCCTATGTCAATGGGGTCGGGCAGAAGTTGGCCAAGTCGTCGCACCGCAGTGGACTGCCCTGGACCTTCACCGTGCTCGACAGTCCCGAGATCAACGCCTTCGCGCTGCCCGGCGGCTATGTCTACATCACGCGCGGCCTGATGGCCTACCTGGACAGCGAGGCCGAACTGGCCGGCGTCATCGGCCATGAAATCGGCCATGTCACCGCGCGCCACGGCGCGCAGCGGGCCACCCGCCAACAAGACGCCGGGATCGGCGTGCTGGCGGCCACGGTGCTGGGTGCGGTGCTCGAAAGCCAGGGCGTCAGCGGCGCCACCAGCATGGCCGGCCAGATGTCACAAGGCGTGGCCGCGGGCTGGCTCGCGACCTACAGCCGCGAACAGGAACTGCAGGCCGACCAACTGGGCGCCGAGTACCTGGCGCGCAATCGTTACAGCCCGAGCAACATGGTCGACGTCATCGGCGTCCTGAAGAACCAGGAGCGTTTCGCTGCCGACATGGCAAGGGCCGAAGGGCGCGCGCCGCCCGCAGGCGCGAACTGGTTGTCGTCGCACCCCAGCAACGACCAGCGCCTGGCCGATATCCGCAAGATCGCCGCCGGCTACCAGGGCGACTACAGCGACGACGGCCGCACGCGCTACCTGCAGGCCATCGACGGCATGGGCTTCGGCGAAGGCCGCGCCCAAGGCGTGACGCGCGGGCGCAACTTCTTCCACGAGGAACTCGGCATTGCGCTGACAGCGCCGCAGGGCTGGCGCATCCAGAACACACCGAAGGCCATCGTGGTGGTCAATGGCGCCGGTGATGCCGGGTTGATCGTGAGGCTGGTGCCTCCCGCGGCGGGCAGTACGCACGACGCGATCATCCGCAATGTCATCAAGCCCACCGCGGGGCGCACCGAGCCACGCAGCATCCACGGCTTATCGGCCACGCAGTTCATCGGCTCGCAGCGCAACGACCAGGGCCAGACACAAGCCGTGCGTGCGCTACTGGTCAGCGGGCCGGGCAATCGAAACTATCTGCTGAACTACGGCGCCCGTGACGCCGCCGCGATGCAGCGCGCAGCGGTCGGCTTGGCCGAGGCCGAAGGGTCGTTCCGCCCACTCAGCGCGGCCGATCGCGCCGCGGCGCGGCCGTGGGTGCTGCAGACGGTGCCCTATCCGCGCGGAGGCTTCGCCGAACTGGCGCGTTCGTCGCCGTTGACGGTGCAGGCCGAAGCGCAGTTGAAGCTGCTCAACAGCGCCTATACCGGCGGCGCCGAGCCGCGGCCGGGGCAGCCGGTGAAGGTTGTGCGTTAGCGCCTGGGGCATCGCGGCGGCTCATGCGACCCGCAGCGTGCCATGAGCTTGGGTGGCGCTTTCGGGATTGACGCTGCAGGCTGCAGACCTCACTGACCGGGGGAAGTCATGGCGGCGACATCACCAGGTGCATGTTGCCATCGCGCCATGGTGTCTGCAGCCTCAGACCCACCTGCCATGCTGCGTTGCATTGCACCCGTTCGATAGCCAGCACCGGGCAGTTGATGCAGAGGCACAGTTGTTCCAGCGTCTGGCGCTCGTCGGCCTTGCAGCGCAAGGACCCGAGAGACTGTTTCGAGAGAAGTTTGTGCAGCCTCGGTCCTTGCCGAAACTTCCGTTCGAGTGTGGTCCGGGCGGCCTCCTGACGCGGGGACCGACACGTTGCAAGCTCCGGCTGCGGTGCCCTCAGCGGTTCCGTCGAGCATGAATTGCACGAGCGCGAGCGGTGCGAGCCGCCGGTCGATTCTTGTCGATGGAACGCAATTCGGTATCAGGCAGTCAAGGTCCGTGCAAGCGGCGAACCTTCAGCGACCTTCGCGCGATCGGGATCGTCGCCGCAAAGCTGAGCTCGACGGCGAACAAACGATGGGTCTGGCAGCTACCGGGTCCGGCCGATGCAACCGTGTCGTCGACATGGTTCGAGCGAGTCGGTCACGGGCTTCTTCTAGGGCTGAATGGACAGCGTCCCGAGCCGCGGAAAGACCAGGACCACGGCTGCGGCGCGGCCGCGGCCTTCACCGGCGTGTTCGTTCAGCTCGAACTCTTGTCCTTGCCGAACCACGAGTCATCCGCCTTCGTCACCCATTCGCTGACCTGCTTGTCGGCCTCGTCCTTCGCGATGCCATAGCGTTCCTGGATCTTGCCTGCCAGTTGCTCGCGGCGGCCGGCGATGATGTCGAGATCATCGCTCGTCAGCTTGCCCCACTGCACCTTGGCCCGGCCGGTGACTTGCTTCCAATTGCCTTCAATTCGATCCCAGTTCATATGTGCTCCTTGTGCTGTGTTGAAACTCTGGCGGAACAGGCCCGCCTACGGGCGAACGGCGATGACGTTCTTCACCGCCACCACGCCGGGAACCTTCATCGCGATGGACTCGGCGGTGGATTTTTCGTTGGCGCTCTTGGCAAAGCCGGACAGCATGACCGTGCCCTTCATCGTCTCGACGCTGATGGCCGACGCGTCGACGCTGCCACTGTCCACGAAGCGTGCCTTCACCGAGGTGGTGATGGCGCTGTCGTCGATGTAGGCGCCGGTGCTTTCCTGGCCGCGCGTGACGGCGCAGCCCGAGGCCGTGATCAGCACGAGGGCCGATGCGATGGCGGTGAGGGTGTTGCGTGTGTTCATGAGTCTTCTCCTGCGAAGGTTGTAGGCAATTGCGGCTTGCGCCGGGCGGTGAACAGCCCCACCGGCCAGGGGCGATGCGGGCGGCTCACTTGGCGAGCCAGTCCTTCAGTTCCTCGGCATGGCCTTGTTCGTCGGCGAGGATGTCCTCGAGCAGGCGCCGCGTGGTCGAATCCTTGTCGCCGACCAGCGCGATGATCTGCGTGTAGGCCTCGATGGCCACGCGCTCGGCAATCAGGTTGGCGCGGATCATCGACTTCAGTTCGGACGACTCGTCGTAGCTGGCATGGCTGCGCTGGCTCAGCGTGTCGGGCGAGAAGTCGGGCTCGCCGCCGAGTTGCACGATGCGCCTGGCCAGCCGGTCGGCGTGCGCCGCCTCCTCCGTGGCATGCACCAAGAACTCCTCGGCGATCTTCGGCGAAGCCAGGCCCTGAGCGGTGAAGTGATGGCGCTTGTAGCGCAGCACGCACACCAGCTCGGTGGCGAGGGAATCGTTCAGCAGCTTGATCAGTTCGCTGCGCCACGGACCGGAGCTCGGTGTCGCCGCGCCCTGGTCCAGGCTGTGGCGGGCGGCTTCGAGCGCCGCTTCGTCCAGTGCCATCGGCTTGCGTTCAGCCAGCGGCAAGCTCGTGACGTTGGTCTTGTCGTGGTCTTTGGCCATGCGGGTTCCTCGGTGGGTGGGCCTGCACCGTGGCGCCAGGCGGGTTCGATGCGTCGACTTTAGGTACCTACTGGCGCTGGCGACATCGGCGCCGCGCTTCCTGCGGCGTAGGACGCAGCCGCAGCGCCGCGTAGGCGCCGGGGCTCTTTGCACCGCGGCCGGCGCTTGCGTGCGTCAGCGCACGGACGCGGCGCATCGACGCGCCCCACCCTTGCCCCTCGCGCCGCAGCCTGCGGCCGGCCGCCCCTTCCGGTGTGGCGCGCTGATCTTTCACATTCCAAGGAACAAGACCCATGAATCCATCGCTTGACGACACACGCAGCCCACCGCTGCCACCGGACCTGACGGCCCTCGGCCGCGCGGCGCTGCTGCTGGCCGCCACATTGGCCCTGGCCGCCTGCGCCGGCACGCCCGCGCCCAGCGCACAGCTGGCGGTCTCCACGGCCGCATTGACCAGTGCCGCAGCCGCCGGTGGGGGCGAGGCCGCGCCGCTGGAGATGCGTCTGGCCCGCGACAAGCTGGCGCGCGCCAACCTGGCCATGGCGGCCAAGGACTACGACGTCGCCCGTTCGCTGGCCGAAGAGGCCGAGGTCGACGCCCAGCTCGCAGGCGTGAAGGCGCGCTCCGGGCAATCGGCGAAGGCCGCCGCCGAAGTGCAGGACGCCAGCCGGGCGCTGCGCGAAGAGATGAATCGCCAGCCGCAACAACCGCAAACCACCAAGGCAGCCCCATGAGCACCCCACGAGTTCTTTCCCTCAGCCTTCTGGCCCTGGCCGTCCTGGCCGGCTGCAACACGCTGCCCGCCGACAACGCCGCACTGGACAAGGCGCGCAGCGACGTCAAGCTGGCGCAGGACAATGCGCAGACGCGCGCCCTCGCTCCCGTCGAACTGCAGCGTGCCGGCGATGCACTGGCCAAGGCCAACGCATCCTTCGCGCGCAGCGATGCGCCGGCGCAGGTCGATCACTGGGCCTACATGGCCGGCCAGCGCGCCGCCATCGCCCAGGAGGTGACGCGCCAGCGGTCGGCCGAGCAGGCGGTGGCGGATGCCGACGCGCAGCGCGACAAGTTGCGTCTGGCGGCCCGCACCAGCGAATCGGATGCGGCCCAGCGCAGCGCGCAGAGTGCCCAGCGGCAGGCCGACGCGTCGAAGCAGCAGGCCGATGCCGCGCAGAAGCAGGCCGCCGACGCGCAGGCGCGCAGCCGCCAGCTCGAAGTCCAGATGAAGGACATGAACGCGAAGAAGACCGATCGCGGCATGGTCGTCACCGTCGGCGATGTGCTCTTCGACACCAACCAGTCGCAGCTCAAGCCGGGCGGACTGCGCAACATGGACAAGGTGGTCGGCTTCCTGAAGCAGTACCCGACCCGCAAGGTGCTGATCGAAGGCTTCACCGACAGCTCCGGCAGCGACAGCCTCAATCAGCAGCTGTCCGACCGACGCGCCGATGCGGTGCGCAGCGCGTTGGTCGACAGCGGCGTGTCGGGCGAGCGCATCCGCACGCAGGGCCTGGGCGAAGCCTATCCGGTGGCCAGCAACGACAGTGCCGGCGGACGGCAGATGAACCGCCGTGTCGAGATCGTGCTGTCCGACGACAGCGGCCAGATCGCGCCGCGCTGAGCCAGTCGTCCCTGGG
>JAGTRL010000066.1 GCA_018261815.1 Pseudomonadota bacterium | reverse complement strand
CAGATCGACGACGCCATCGAGGCCGACCGCGTGTTCACCATGCTGATGGGCGACGAGGTGGAGCCGCGGCGGGATTTCATCGAGAGCAATGCGTTGCGGGCGGGGAATATCGACGTTTGAGACGAAGAAGTAGCTCTTGCCGTGAATGAACCGGAAGTTGTCGAGAAGGTCCACCGCTATCTATCAGATGAGCCCATCGATGGGGAGCGGCTGTCGCGCCTTTTCACTGACCCCCACCCGACCCTGTACCGGGATAGCGAGCCTCCGGCCATTCCAGCGATTCAGCGTTGAAGTCCTCCTCTTTCCCTTCCCTGCGCGTCGAGCCCGAGTTGCGTGAGGCCGCCGAGAGCGTGCTGCGCGACGGCGCGACCCTCACCAGCCTGATCGAAACCTCGGTCCGTGAAACGATCCTGCGTCGTCGTGTTCAGGAGGAGTTCATTGCCCGCGGTCTGCGCTCGCGCGAGGACGCCGAACGCACCGGGATCTACCACTCCGCCGAATCCGTGCAATCAGAGCTGCAGCGGCGACTGGACGCGCGGCGCAAGTCGGTCCTGGGGTGAGCGCGGCGTTTGAGGTCAGGTACTCCGACTCGGCGCTGGGGGAGCTGCTTCGGCTGTTCGATTTTCTGCTCGACCGGGCCAGGATCGCAGAGGACTTCGATGTTGCGCATCTTGCGGTCGACGCGATCCGGGGGGCCGTGGAGCGAAGCCTGAGCCGGATGCCGTTCGTCTATCGCAAGGCCGGCGAAGCCCCTTCCTGCGCGAGTTGCTGATTCCGTTCCGTGGCGCGGGCTACGTGGCGCTGTACGAGATCAAGGACGCAGTGCACGTGACTGTGCTGGCAGTGCGCCACCAGTTCGCAGACGACTTACCACTGAGCTCGACTGGAGCAGTGAAACTGAACCTGCGGATCGTCGAGCGCTGTCGCCGTTCTTGACGCGCCGCAAGGTGCGCGTGGCGATGGCGCTGCAGCATCGTCGGTACCGCCCGCTCATGCTTTCAGGAGACGACACGCCATGAACAAGACCATCGCCACCGCCGCGGCAATGCTCGCGGCTACTGCCGCGTTCGCGCAGCCCAGCCCCGCCACGCACTCCATCCGCGTGCTGACACCCGAAGCCGCGCAGAAGGCGGTCGATGCGGCGATGGCCGAATGCCGCAAGCAGGGCTTCCAGGTGGCGGTGGCCGTGGTCGACCGCTCCGGCGTCACGCAGGCGCTGCTGCGCGATCGCTTTGCCGGCGCGCACACACCGGCATTGGCGGCGGATAAAGCCTGGACGGCGGTGAGCTTTCGCACCAGCACCAGTGAACTTGCCAAGGCCACGCAGGCGGGCCAGCCGGCGTCGGGCCTGCGCGGCGTGCCGCGCTTTGCCGGCGTCGGCGGTGGTTTGACGATCGAGGCCGCCGGTTCCATCGTCGGCGGCATCGGCGTGTCGGGGGCGCCCAGCGGCGACGCCGACGACGTTTGTGCCAAGGCCGGCATCACGGCGCTGCGCGACGATCTGGAGCTTTGAGCGCGCCGGGCGCAGCGCCGGGGCCGGGCCGCAGTGCCGATCGCGCTGGGCCGGGTGCTTGCCGTCAGGAACGCGGCGTCAGCGATCCCGCCGCCGCGCCACGATGAACAGCCGCGGAAACGCCAGCAGCCGCTTGCCATCCGCGCGTGCCGGGTAGGCCACCTCGATGCGGCGTTGGTACTCGGCCAGAAACTGGGCCTGCCGCTCGGGCGTCAGTGGGTCGAGGTACGGCTTCAGGCCGGTGGCGCGCAGCCACTGCACGATGGCCGCGGCGTCGTCCATGCGGTGGTGGTAGGTGGTGCGCCATACATCCACGTCGGCCTGTGGCGTCAGCAGGTCGTAGTACTGCTGCGCCGACAGGATGCGCGCGCGATGCTTGTAGTCGTCGTCGGCCGGCGTGCCCAGCAGCGCGGCCGCGGTCTCGCGCATCAAGCGGTGTGACGGTTCGTCCAGGTTGTCAGGCATCTGCACCGCGAGCACGCCGCCCGGCGCCAGCGCCGCCAGCAGGCGCGGCAGCAGCCGCTCGTGGTCACCCACCCATTGCAACGAGGCATTGGCATAGGCCAGGTCCACCGGCTCGGCCGGCAACCAATTGGCGATGTCGCCCTGCTCGAAGCTGGCTTGTGGCAGGCGCTGGCGGGCCGTGGCCAGCATGGCCTGCGAGCTGTCGATGCCGACGATGCGCGCCGTTGGGAAGCGCGCGACCAGCAGCTCGGTGGAATTGCCCGGACCGCAGCCCAGGTCGACCACATGCCGCGGTGCTGCCAGCGGCACGCGCGCCAGCAGCTCGGCCGCCGGGCGGGTGCGTTCGTCCTCGAAGCGGCTGTACAGGGCCGGGTTCCAGTCGCTCATCGTGCATCGTCCGCGAAACGTTCCACCTGGCCGTCGACATGGCGGGCGAAGCGTTGCCGCTCGGCGCCATGCACCGGCGCGTCGTCGGGCCAGGGCCAGCCGCCGAAGGCGGTGCGGCGGTAGTCGGCAAAGGCTTGCTGCAGCTCCTGCTGCGTGTTCATGACGAAGGGGCCGTATTGCGCCACCGGCTCGCCGATGGGGCGGCCCTGCAGCAGCAGGAACTCACTGGTCTCGGGCCCGTTGACCAGCTTGGTGGGCTGCTGCGCCGGCAGCTCGATGGCGGCAGGGTGTTCGACCGCCTGGCCGTTGAGGGTCACGTGCTGGCCCTTGAAGAAATAGAGCTTGCGCCGCGTGTGTTCACCCGCGGCGGGCGGCAGCGTCCAGCGCGCGCCGGGCGCCATCTTCAGCGTCCAGATGGCCAGGTCGGATTCAGCTTGTGCGGCCCACGAATCGGGTGGGGGTGCCGGCGGCGCGTCGATGCCGGTCAGGCGGCCGGCGACGCAGGCGATTTCAGTCTGCGCGCCGGCAGCGTTGGTGGCCAGGTGGCGCGGGATGTCCTGCGACCACAGCATCTTGAAGTGCGGTTCGGCCATCTTGCTGCGCGCCGGCAGGTTGAGCCAGATCTGGAACAACTCCAGCGGGTTGGGCGCGGCGCTGTCCAGCAGCGGGAACATTTCCGCATGCACGATGCCGCGGCCCGCGGTGAGCCACTGCACGTCGCCGCCGCCAAAGCGCGCCGCGGCGCCCAGCGAATCGCTGTGGTCGATCATGCCCCTGCGAACGAGGGTCACGGTCTCGAAGCCGCGATGTGGGTGCGCCGGGAAGCCGGGCACCGTGAGCCCGTGGTACATGCGCCAGCCGTCCTTGCCGGCGAAGTCCTGGCCCAGGTTGCGCCCGGTCAGCGGCGCGGCGGGGCCGAACTGTGCATTGCCACGCGGATAGGCATCATCGTGGTACACGCAGAACAGGAAGGGGTCGATGCTCTGCCACGGGAAGCCGAGCGCTTCGATCTGCAAGGGGGTGGGCATGGTGTGCGGTTTAGAAAGCTGACCGAGTCTGGATCTTGGCATCCCTTCGCCTGTTCATCGCTCTGTGGCCAACGCCGGCCACGCGCACAGCAGTGGCCGCGGCGCAGGAGGCGCTGCGCTGTCCGGCCGGTACGCGGCGCGTGGCGGCATCGGACCTGCACCTGACCCTGGCGTTCATCGGCGCGGTGGAGCAGGAACAGCTGGGCCGGGTCACCCAGGCCGCAGACATGGCAAGTGCCCGGGTCGAGCTGACGCTGGACCGGCTCGACGTCTGGAAGGGCGGAACCGTGGTGCTGCGGCCGACTTGCGTGCCGACGGCTCTGGCCGACTTGCAGGGCCGGCTGGTGCAATCGCTGCGGGCCTGCGGCGTGGCCTTCGACGCGCGGCCGTTTGCACCCCATGTGACGCTGGCCCGCAAGGCCAGGGGCCTGGAAGCCGCCGCGCTGCCTCCGCTGCGCTGGCGCTCGGCCGGCCATGTCCTGGCGCTGTCGGCCGGCGGGCGCTACACCGTCATCACCCGCTTTGCCCAAGGGCTCCAGGGCCCGGGCCATTGATCCTGGTGGCCTACATCCAGAGCCAGACTTTGCGCAGCCAGGCAGGTACGCGGTCGGGCTTGGGGCAATAGAGCTGGCGGTACGGTGAATGCATGGGCTGTGCCTCCTGAGGCAATCAACTGTAATCATATCCAGTACTGTATGCAAGCACATATTGATGGCGATCTCGACTCAGGCCTGCCAGACGCCGTAACCCGCTTCGCGCAGGCCGATGGCCAGTTCCACCTCCATCTCGCGGGCGGCCTCATAGGGCATCGGGTTGTAGACCGCGTACAGCGCCGGCAGCAGGCGCAGGCCGTATTCGAAGACGAAGCGGTTCGCCTGGATGCCCGCCTTGTGCTTGTCGAAGCGCAGGTCGGGGTCGAGCCCCGTCATGCCGACATAGACGAAGGGCTGGCCCAACCGGTACTCCGGGTTGGCCGCGCGAAAGCGGGCCTCGTTCCACACCCTGTCTGCCAGCTCGACGACGTAGACGCAGTGGTGATGACGGCGCGGCCTCTTTGCCGGCGGCTTGTTGGCCTTTGATCCCATCCGTTGCAAGGCGTGGGCGACAGCTCAGTCCGGGATGAACAGCGCCGGGTCGACCATGGCCCGGTTCAGCATCACCGACCAGTGCAGGTGCGGCCCCGTCACACGCCCGGTGGCCCCGACGGCGCAGTAGCGCTCGCCGGCTTGCAGCAAGTCGCCGACCTTCACGTCGATCGAGCTCAGGTGGCACACCATCGTCAGCAGGCCGCCGCCGTGGTCCAGCCACACCGTGCCGCCGTTGAAGAAATAGTCGCCGGTGTCGATCACGCGCCCGGCCAGCGGCGCCACCACCGGGGTGCCGCTGGCGGCCGCGATGTCCATGCCGCTGTGCGGATTGCGGGCCTGGCCGTTGAACACGCGACGCAGTCCGAAGGATGACGAGCGGCGGCCCGGCACCGGCACGCGCATGTGCATCGCCTGGGGTGGCGGCTCGGTGAACGTCGCCATCACGGTGGCCAGATGCACGCGCTCGCGCTGATAGCGTGCCTGGTCCTCGGGCGACAGATCCACCGTGCCTGGCGCGACCTTCAGGCGCTGCTCGCGGTAGCGC
Organism: Pseudomonadota bacterium; assembly: GCA_018261815.1. GTDB lineage: Bacteria > Pseudomonadota > Gammaproteobacteria > Burkholderiales > Burkholderiaceae_C > Rubrivivax. The sequence continues at coordinate 11,805 of JAGTRL010000066.1, read as the reverse complement.
TTGGGCGCGATGGTGTAGCCGACATCGCGCGCTGCGCCGCCCTGCGCCGGCCGTACCGAGATGTGGGCCATGCCGGGCTGCGCCGCGAGCGGGATGCCGACCAGCGCGGTCCAACCGTCGGGGTCGCCCACGACGAGCAAGGGCACCTCGCCGTCGTGCGCGGTCGGCCTGGCGGCCGCGGTACCCAGCGGCAGCTGGGCGATGCCGCCGGGCACGGGCAAGGCGCGCGGCCACGCCTGCGGCGGCGGCGCGGACGAGGCGGCGCTGCCGGGCCGAACCCACAGGCTCAGCGCGGCCAGCAGTGTGCTGCGGCGCTTCATCGACAACGAATCGAAATCGCCAGGGCGTCTGGACATGGGCTCAGTCTAGGGGCGGCGTCGAAGGTCCGAGATTTTCCATGGTCCATGGATGCTGCGCGCGTCAGGAGAAGCGTGGAGATTCCGTAGCATGGGCGATCACCAAACCCGAGGAGCCCACATGGCCGCCGACACTGCTGCACCCGCCGCGCCCACCCTTGTGACGGCCGCCGTGCTGATCATCGGCAACGAGATCCTGTCCGGGCGCACCCAGGACACGAACCTGGCCTACCTGGCCCGCAAGCTCAACGAGTACGGCATCCAGATCCGCCAGGCGCGTGTGGTGCCCGACATCGAGAGCGACATCGTCGAGGCGGTGAACGCGCTGCGCACTCGCTACGACTATGTCTTCACCACCGGCGGCATCGGCCCGACGCACGACGACATCACCGCCGACTGCATCGCGGCGGCCTTCGGTGTCGACCTGGTGGTGTCGCCCGAGATCGCCGCCATCCTCGAGCGACGGCCGGCGCCGCCCGACGTGATGGCCGCGCGCATGCGCATGGCACGTATACCGCGCGGGGCCGGCCTGATCGACAACCCGCAGGGGCCGCCGGGCTTTTTCATCGGCAACGTCTACGTGATGGCCGGCATTCCGCGGGTGATGCAGCAGATGGTCGATTCCCTGGCCGGCAAGCTGCGGCGCGGCGCGACCGTGCGGTCACGCAGCGTCACGGCCTTTCTGGCCGAGAGTCAGGTGGCCAGTCGGCTGGGCCAGATCCAGGATGAGTACCCGCACATCGACCTGGGCAGCTATCCGTTCCAGCGCGAGGGCCGTTACGGCACCACCTTGGTCATGCGCGGCACCGACGAAGCGGGGCTGGACGCCATGCTCGAGGCGGTCTCGCAAATGATCGCGGAACTCGGCGGTGAAGCCGTGGACGTTCAGCGAGGCTGAGCGCAGCGCAGGAGCGTCGCCCTTCAGCCTCGCGTCACGTGGTGCGCAGGCAAGCGGCCGTCGTTCCAGCGCCCGCCCAGCGCGCGCTCGATCTGCGCGGCCAGTTGCAGCAGCAGCCCGTCGTCGGCCTGTCGCGCCTGGGCATGGAGGCCCAGCGGCAGCCCCGATTCCTGCGTGCCCAGCGGCAGTGAGATCCCGGGCATGCCGCACAGGTTGGTCAGCGGCGTGTAGGCGAAGTTGCGCCACAGGTTCTCGAACCAGTCCAGCACCGAGGGGTTGTCGCTGAGGGTCAGGTATTCGGTGGTGCCGATCCGGGGCGTGGGCAGCGCAGTGATCGGCGTCAGGATGATGTCGCACGACTCGAAAAATTCACCGAAGGCGCGCGAGGTGGTGTTGAACACGGCCTGCATCTGCGCCCGCTCGCTGTAGGTGGTGCGCAGTCCGGCCTCCCAGACGCGCACGCAGATCGGTTCGATCAGCCCTTCCGGCGGGCTGCTCAGGCCCTTGGCGGCCAGCAGGTTGGCAATGGTCTGCGCGAAGTTGCTGATGTAGCAGGTGGTCTGCGCGGCGAAGGCCATGCGGTAGTCCACCGGCGGCAGCACCCATTCGACGTGATGGCCCAGGCCCTCCAGCAGCCGGCCTACGCGCTGCAGTTCGGCCGCGTAGTGCTTTGTGGAGCGGTAGTCGCCCCATTCGTGCGACAGCGCGATGCGCAGCCGGCCCGGGTCGCGCTGGATCAGCTGCAGGTAAGGCTCCGCCGGCAACCAGTAGGGCATGAACTCGCCCGGCGCGCCGCCGCGGCACTGGTCGAGGAAGGCCGCGGTGTCGCGCACCGTGCGGCTGACGCAGCCCTGCGTGGACACCAGGCCGGACAGGTCGGACAACTTGGGCGCGATGGAGAACACGCCACGCGAAGGCTTCAGGCCGATGAGGCCGTTGGCCCCGGCCGGGATACGGATCGAGCCGCCGCCATCGGTGGCATGGGCCAGCGGCAGCACGCCGGCGCCGACCATGGCGGCCGAGCCGGCCGACGAGCCCAGCGTGGTGTAGTCGCGGTCCCAGGGGTTGCGGGTGACGTAGACCGCGGGGTTCTCGGCCGACGAGCACAGGCCGAATTCCGGTGTGGTGGTGCGGCCCATCAGGTTGAGCCCGGCCTGGCGCATCTTGCCGGTGAGGAAGCTGTCCTCGCCCGGCCGGTGGCCGCGCATGAACAGCGAGCCCATTTCCTGCAGCCGCCCGCGCATCGTCGGGCCCAGGTCCTTCATCAGGAAGGGTACGCCGGCAAAGAAACCGTCGGCGTGGGCACCGCAGCGGTACGGGTCGGCCACCGCGTCGTCGAAAACCTCGACCACGGCACTCAACTGCGGATTGAGCATGGCCACGCCGGCCGCCGCCTGGGCCGCCAGCTCGGCCGCGGTGAGCTCGCCACGGCGCACCCGTTCGGCCAGCGCCACGGCATCGTGCGTCGCCCACTCATCCCAGCTCATTGCCAATGTCATGTCACCTGCTCCTTGGGCCGCCACTGCGCAGCGAGTCTACGGCGCGGGCTCGGTCTGGCTATAGTGCCCGGCCCGGCCCGCGCTGGCCGCGCACCCGGCACCATGGAAGGAGACCCTCGTCGACGCTAGCCCCGCCCGAAGCATGGCCTCGCCGGGCCTGCCGCTGCCCGATGAGCGCTGACGTCACGCTGGCCGCCGCGCGGCCGTCCGCTTGGGCCAAGGCGGCCCCACTGGCGGCTGCGGCGCTGGCCGCGGCGCTGTTCATCGGCATGGATGCCACCGTAAAGACGTTGAGCGATCGCTTCGACGCGGTGCAGCTGACCTTCCTGCGCTTTGCCAGCGGCAGCCTCTACGCACTGGCGTTGTGGGGCTGGTTTCGCACCCCGATGCCGCCGCGCGCGAACTGGCCGCTGCACGCGCTGCGCAGCGTGCTGCTGCTGGCCGCGCTGGTGGCCTGGTTCCACAGCCTGAAGCTGCTGCCACTGGTGCAGGCGGTGGCGGTGGGCTACACCGCGCCGATCTTCATCTCGCTGCTGGCCATGCTGGTACTGAAGGAAAGGCCGGGCCGCTGGATCTGGGCCGCGCTGGCGCTCGGCGTGCTGGGCTGCGCGGTGTCGCTGTGGCCCGAGCTGCGTGCGCAGACCGATGCCGGCAGCGCCGCGCGCATCGAAGGGCTCTTGGCCGCCCTGGTGTCGGCCGTGTGCTACGCGGGTGTGGTGGTGCTGGCGCGGCACCAGGCGCAGCGCGATGCGCTGTGGACCATCCTGCTGGTGCAGAACCTGCTGCCGGTGCTGCTCCTGGGCGGGCCGGCGGCGCTGGGCTGGCAGGCGATGAGCGCGGCCGACCTGGGGCCGATGCTGCTGATCGGCCTGCTGGCCACTGGCGGGCTGGTGTGCATCACCTGGGCCTTCACCCACGTGGAGGCCAGCCGCGCCGCGCCGCTGGAGTACACCGGATTGGTGTGGGCGGCGGGCCTGGGCTGGCTGCTCTTTGGCGAGCTGCCCACCGTCTGGAGCCTGGGCTCGGCGGCGCTGATCGTCGCGGGCTCGCTGCTGCTGCTGCGGCGTTGAGCGGCGCTTGCCCTGGTCAGGCAGCGCCCCGCCCGATCTCGGCCAGCGCCGTCTCGCGGATCTGCCGCTTGAAGATCTTGCCCGAGGGCGTGCGCGGCAACGGCTGATCGGCACGCAGCAGGTGGCGCGGCAGCTCGAAGCGCGCCAGGTGCGTGGCCAGGAACCGGCGCAGCTCGTCCAGGTCCAGCGCCTCGCTGGCATAGATCGTGGCACCCACCTCCTCGCCCAGACGTTCGTCGGGCACGGCATAGACGGCGGCCTCCCGCACCAACGGGTGCAGCAGCAGCGCGGCTTCCACGTGGCCGCAGCCTATGTTCTCGCCACCGCGGATGATCAGGTCCTTGAGGCGGTCGACGATGAAAATGAAACCCTCGTCGTCGATGCAGGCCACGTCGCCGGTGCGGAACCAGTCGCCGTCGGTGAAGGCCTGCGCGTTGGCCTCGGGCCGTTTCCAGTAGCCGCCGAAGACCGAGGTGCCGCGCACCAGCAGCTCGCCGCGCTGGCCCGGCGGCAGCTCGGTGCTGGCCTCGTCCACCACTTTCAGCTGCAGCACCAGCGAGCAACGGCCCGAGCTGGCCGGCTTGCGCAGGTAGTCCTCGCCACTGTTGCCGGCGCCGATGGCGTTGGTCTCGGTCATGCCCCAGCCGATGTTGGGCAGCGCGTTGCCGAAGCTGGTGGCGATCTGCCGCACCTGCTCGGGTGCGCGCGGTGCGCCGCCGCCACCCACGGCCAGCAGGCAGCTCAGGTCGTGTTTTCCCTGCTGCGCCACGCGCACCAGATCGCCGGTGACGGCGGCCGGCGCCACCACCGAGCTGAGTTGTTCGCGCTCGATCAGCGCGGCGGCGGCCTCCGCGTCCCAGCGGTACATGCACACCACGCGCCGCTGCAGCCGGTAGCTGGCCATGTACGAGGCATGCAGCGCGGTGACGTGGAACAGCGGCACGGCCAGCAGCGTTCCCGGCTGCACCGCGGGTGGCAGCGGCTCGATGCCGGCGACCAGCTCGCCGACGCGCCGGTCAGCCTCCCACGACAGCAGTGCCGAGAGCACGTTGCGGTGCGTGGAGGGCACGCCCTTCGGGTGGCCGGTGGAGCCGGAGGTGTACATCATGATCGCCAGGTCGTCGGCGGCGATGTCGACCGGCGGCATGGGCACGTCGCCCACGGCGTCGGTCAGCGCGGCCAGCGGCCGGGCGCCGGCCATCGGGCTGTCGGTGCGCACCGACAGCACCTGCAGGCCCGCGAGACCTGGCTCGGCTGCGCATTCCGCCAAGCGCTGCAGGCGTTCGCTATCGGCGAACACGACGCGCGCGTCACAGTCGGCCAGTGCATAGGCCAGCTCGTCGGCCTGCCAGTGCGCGTTCAGGCCCACGGCCACCGCGCCAATGGCGGTGATGGCGGTGAAGGCCAGCACCCATTCCGGGTAGTTGCGCATGGCGATGGCCACGCGCTCGCCGTGGCGCACACCGCAATCGTGCACCAGCACATGGCCGATGCGCGCAGCGGCCTGCCAGGCCTGGGCGAAGGTCCAGCGCTCGTCGCCGTAGGACAGGAAGGGCTGGTCGGTGGCCGTCTGCTCGTACAGCGCGCGCATCGACGCAGGCGCGTGCTTGAAGACCCGCAGCGCGCGGCCAGCGATCACTGCGTCCATCAACTCATAGGGCCCGCCAGGGCCGGTGGTGGCGGCGATGGCCTCGTCCCGGGTCATGCGTGCAACCTCAATTCCTCCAGACCATCGCGGAGTTGATCTCCTCGCCCAGGCTCTGGTGGTGACCAATCTCCTGCCGGCCCACCACCAGGTGGTGCACCTCGTCGGGCCCGTCGGCCAGGCGCAGCGTGCGCTGCATCGCATACATGCGCGCCAGTGGGGTGTGTTGCGACACGCCCAAGGCGCCATGCATCTGGATGGCCTGGTCGATGATCTGGCACACGCGCTCGGGCACCAGGGCCTTGACCATGTGCACCCAGATGCGCGCCTCGCGGTTGCCCAACACGTCCATCGCCTTGGCGGCCTTCAGCACCATCAGGCGCATGGCCTCGATGTCGATGCGCGCGCGCGAGATGTGCTCGACGTTGCCGCCCAGCCAGGCCAACTTGCGGCCGAAGGCCTCGCGCGACACGCCGCGCTGCACCATCAGGTCCAGCGCCTTCTCGGCCTGGCCAATGCTGCGCATGCAGTGGTGGATGCGCCCCGGGCCCAGCCGCACCTGGCTGATCTCGAAGCCGCGGCCTTCGCCGAGCAGGATGTTGTCCTTGGGCACGCGCACGTTGTCGAAGACGATGTGCATGTGGCCGTGCGGCGCATGGTCCTCGCCGAAGACATGCATCGCACCGATGATCTTGACGCCCGGCGTGTCCTTGGGCACCAGGATCATCGACTGCTGCTGGTGCGACGGCGCGTCGGGGTTGGTGCGCACCATCGTGATCAGGATCTTGCAGCGCGGGCTGCCCGCGCCCGAGATGTAGTGCTTCTCGCCGTTGATGACGTACTCGTTGCCTTCCAGCCGCGCGCTGGTGGCGATGTTGCGTGCGTCGGACGAGGCGTGGTGCACCTCGGTCATTGCATAGGCGGAGCGGATCTCGCCAGCCAGCAGCGGCTCCAGCCACTTCGCCTTCTGCTCCGGCGTGCCCACGCGTTCCAGCACCTCCATGTTGCCGGTGTCGGGGGCCGAGCAGTTCATGCACTCGCTGGCCAGCGGGCTCTTGCCCAGCTCGGCGGCGATGTAGGCGTAGTCCAGGTTGCTCAGGCCCTCGCCGGTCTGCGCATGGGGCAGGAAGAAGTTCCACAGGCCCTCCTTCTTGGCCTGCGCCTTCGCGGCATCGAGCAGGTCGAGTTGCCCCGGCGCGTAGGTCCAGCGGTCCTCGCCCGTGCGGTTGGCGCCCAGCGCGTCGTACTTCTCGGCCATCGGGTCGACGGTCAGCTTGATGAAGCGCTTGACGTGTTCGTACAGCGGCCGCGCGCCTTCGGACATGCGCAGGTCGTTCAGCGGGTCGCAGGGGTCCATCGAGAACATCGACTGGGTGATCGGTGCGCCAGGTGCGTTCATGTGAAGGTCCTTGGAGGTGGAGGGTTCGATCAGGCCGCCGCGACGACGCCGCCGTCGCTGGCGATGGTCTGGCCGACGACGTATTCGCCGGCGCGCGAGCACAGGAAGATGGCCAGTCCGGCGATGTCCTGCGGCGTGCCGACGCGGCCACTGGGGTTGCGCTGGCTCACGGCAGACCAATCCACGCCGTCGGTCTTGCCACCATGGCCGACGCCGGTGGACAGCATCCAGGTCGGGTAGGGTCCGGGGGCGATGGCGTTGAACAGGATGCGCTCGCGTGTCAGCCGCGCCGCGAGGAAGCGCGTCAGGTGGTGCACCGCGGCCTTGGACGCGCCGTAGGACCAGCTGTCGAAGGCGGCGGCCTTCAGGCCGTCGATGGAGCCGATGTTGATGACGCGCGCCGGGCTGGGCCCGGCCGCCGCGCGCCGCAGCTGAGGCAGCAGCTTCTGCGTCAGGAAGAAAACGCCCTTGACGTTGGTGTCCATGACCTTGTCCCAGCCGGCTTCGGGGAAGTCTTCGATCGGCGCGCCCCAGGCGGCGCCGGCGTTGTTGACCAGGATGTCCAGCGCCGGTTCGCGCTCGGCCAGCCGCGCGGCCAGGCTCTGCACACCGGCCAGGTTGGACAGGTCGGCCGGCAAGGCGATGCACTGGCCGCCGCTGGCTTCGGCCAGCCGGCGCGCCGTGGCCTCGCAGGCCTCGGCCTTGCGTGACGAGATGTAGACCTTGGCGCCATGCGCCAGGAAGCCGGCGGCGATCATCTCGCCGATGCCGCGCGAGCCGCCGGTGACCAGCGCCACCTTGCCTTGGATCGAGAACAGGTTGTCGAAGTTGGGGTCCATATCGGCCTTTCGTCCCTTGAGGGAAATCAGTATCTCGTCCGCCTGGGTGGGCCGCAAGGCGAAGCGGGGTTTGCGCGCCCCGGGTTTTCACGCCTTGCACGTCGCGCGCGCGACAGGGTGTCACGCTTGCGCTTGGCCACGGCTGGCAGAATCGCCGACTGATCAAACAACGGACGGACCAGGGGTTCGGAGATATCGATGGATGAGCAGGACGAGGGCGCCAAGGTTGGCCTGTGGGTGGTGCTGGGCATCATCACGCTGCTGCTGTTTGGGCTGATCGGCGGCCTGGTGATCCGCACCCTGAATGCCAAGCACGCCGCCAAGCCGGCGGCCGTGGCGGCCACGCCGGCCGCGGCGCCGATTGCCGCGGCCGTGGCCGAAGGCGAGCTGCTGGTCGACGTGCCGCTGTCCGGCGTGGTCGTGGTGCGCGTGTTCTTCGCGCTCGACAAGTCCGAGCTGCAGGCCGATGCGGTCACGTCGCTGGAGCCGGCTGTCAAGGCGCTGGCGGATGCGCCGGGCAAGAAGCTGGTGATCGCCGGCTTCCACGACCTCAGCGGCGACCCCGCCCACAACGCCGAGCTGGCCAAGCAGCGCGCCAAGGCCGTGCGCGCCGCGCTCATGGCGCAAGGCTGCGATCCGGCGCGCGTGCAGTTGCGCAAGCCCGAGCAGACCGCGCTGGGCGGTCCGCCCGAAGAAGCCCGCCGCGTCGAAGTGCGGCTGGTCGATTGACCCGCGCTCGCCAGGTGAGCGGCCCCGCCAACAAGCCGAGCCCTTGGTTCGAGCTGATCGTCACCATCGCCGTCCCGGCGGTGGTGCTGATGCAGCTCAGCAGCGCCAGCCGGCTGGGGCCGGTGGGTGCGCTGCTGCTGGCACTGGCCTTCCCGCTGGCCTATGGCGGCTGGGAGCTGCTGCGCCTGCGCAAGCTGAACCTGATGGCCAGCATCGGCGTGGTCAGCACGCTGCTCACCGGCGGCATCGGGCTGCTGGCGCTGGACCCGCAATGGCTGGCGGTGAAGGAAGCCGCAGTGCCCGGCGCCATCGGCCTGGCGGTGCTGATTTCGGCGCGCACGCGCTACCCGCTGGTGCGCGTGCTGGTGTTCAACCGCGCGATCTTCGATGTCGACCGGGTGCAGCAGGCGCTGCGCGAGCGCGGTACCGAGGCGGCCTTCGAGAACCGCCTGCAGGTCGGCACGGTGCTGCTGGCGGGCACCTTCCTGTTCTCGTCGGTGGCCAACTACCTGCTGGCGCGCTGGGTGGTCACCAGCCCCGCCGGCACCGAGGCCTTCAACAACGAGTTGGGGCGCATGACGCTGCTCAGCTACCCGGTGATCGCCATCCCCTCGCTGCTGATGATGGCCGGGGTGATGTTCTACCTGGCGCGCGGGGCACACCGCCTCACCGGGCTGGAGCTGGAGCAGATGCTCAAGCACGCCTCGGCCGGCAAGTAGTCGGCCCACGCGCAAGAATGCTGGCATGCCCAACCCCCCACAACGCGTCTGGCCCTTGCAGGGCGCCACCAATTTCCGCGACCTCGGCGGCTACCCCGGCCAGGATGGCCGCCCGGTGCGCTGGCGGCGGCTGTTCCGCTCGGACCATCTGGGTGGGCTGACCGAGGCCGACAAGGCCCTGCTCACCCGGCTGGGCCTGGCCAGGGCCTTCGACTTCCGCGGCCAGGCCGAACGTGCCGCCGTGACCTACGAGCTGCCGGGCGTGACCCAGCATTCGTTGGCCATCGAACCGACGGTGGTGCAGCGCTTGCAGGACCTGGTGAGCAGCGGCCAGGCGCTGACGCCCGAGCGCGCGGCCGAGCTGATGACCGAGCTGTACCGTGCGCTGGTCAACGACCAGTCGCATCGCTTTGCCGAGCTCTTCGAACACCTGCTGCAGGCCGAGGGGCCGGTGGTCTTCCACTGCACGGCAGGCAAGGACCGCACCGGCTTTGCCGCGGCGTTGATCCTGCTGGCGCTGGGCGTGCCGCGCGACTTGGTGCTGGAGGACTACCTGATCACCAACCGCGTCTTCCAGCACCCGCCCGCGGCGCAGGGTGGGCTGCCGGCCGAGGTGCTGGCGGTGCTGTGGCGGGTGCAGCCTGGCTTCCTGGAAGCGGCGCTGCACGCGGTGGACACCGACCACGGCGGCGTCGAGCGCTATCTGTCGAAGCGTCTGGGCATGGGCCCGGCGGCGCGGCAGCAGCTGGCGCAGCGCTATCTGGCGCCGGACCCGGCCTAGGCTGCCTTCACTTCCATGAACAGTGCACGCCGCGCCAGCGCAGCTGCGCTGCCGCGCAGCTCGACCCGCTTGCCGCGCAGTGCGTCCTGCACGGCTCGCGCCGGGAAGCTGTTCAGCGCCCACAGCACGTCGGCCAGCACGCGGCCGGGGGGCATGTCCTTGTACAGGCTGCCCAAGGTGCCGAGCATGGCGCTGGCCGAGCGCGACAGGTGCAGGTACTCGCCGCGCACCACCAGCCCCAGGTGCTGGGTGTTGGACATCAGCTGGCCGAGCAGGTGGGCGCGCTGCAGCCAGCCGTCGGGGCCTTCCAGCGCCAGCGTCCAGGCGAACCAGCGGCCGAGCGGACGGATCTGCTTCTTGTGCAGCGTGCGCGCCAGCGCCTCGCGAATCTCGGCGCGGCGCGCCATCGCGGCGGCGGGGTCGGTGCAGATGGCGATGAGCGCGTCGGTCACTGCGTCGGCGTCGGCCGTGAGCGCGCCGCGCAGGTAGCGCCACACCGGCGCCACCTTGCCGGCCAGCTGCACGGTGTTGCCCCAGTCGATGAGGTGCAGCGTGCCGCTGGCATCGACCATCACGTTGCCGGGGTGCAGATCGCCATGCACTTCCTGGTGGATGAACACCTGGCTCAGCACCGCGAAGGTGAACTTGCGCGCCAGATCGCGCCGGTAGGCCAGCGCATCGCGTGGCTTGAAGTGCGCGGCGGCACGCGAGATGTTGACCGCGCCGTCCACGTATTCCATCTCGATAATGCGTTCGGTGGCGGCATACACGTGCGGCACGCGCCAGACGCCGCCATGCTGCGTGCGCTGCGCGAAGCGCGCCTGGATGGCGGCCTCGCGCTCGAACTGCAGCTCGCCGCGGAAGCCTTCGATGAAGCCGTCGATCTGCGCCGTCATGGCCTTCAGGAAGGGCGTCAGCTTGCCGTGCGGTGCCCAGTACTGGCTGGACAGCAGCATCAGCCCGATGGAAGTCTTGCCCATCAGGAACTCGCGGTCCAGGTTGTGGCGGCCGATCTTGATCACCACCGGCACCAGCCGCTCGACACCGCCTTCGACCACCGGCTTCTTGGCTAGGTAGACCGAGCCGATCGAGCCCGACTTCAGTGGTCGTTCGGCATCGAAGCCGAAATAGATGTCCTCGGGCGGCTTGCCGAAGCTGTCGATCACGGCCTGGCGCGCCTCGTCGGCCGACATCGGCGGCACGTCCTCCTGGAAGACCATCAGCTCGCGCGCCATCTCCTCGGGCAGGAAGTCGGCCGTGGCCGCGGCCACCTGGGCCAGCTTGATGAAGAAGGGGCCGAACTCGCGCACCATCTTCGCGACGATCTGTGCCTGGCCGCGGAAGTCCTTGGCATCGGTTTGCAGGAAAGGCCGGATGTAGCGCAGCGCGCGGATCTGCCGGCGGATGATCTGCAGGTCGCGCCGCACCACCTGCACGCGCTTGAGCAGCGCATCGGTGCGCTGCTGGTTGGTATAGAAGATGTCCTTCAGCTCGTTGATCACCTCCACCAGCAGCGGCTCGTAGGTGCGCAGCACCAGCCGCACGATGTCCAGCCCCAGGTCGGCCAGGCCGCGCAGCTCGGGGTCGGCCATCAGCTCGTGGAAGAAGCCCCAGAACTCGTCGACGATCTTCTGCGGCACCGGGATCGGCGAGCGCGCCACCGCCTCGTTGACCACGTAGCGGATCAGGTTCTCGGTGCTGCCCTCGTTGGGCAGCATGTTGCGCGCGCGCAGGTAGGTGGTGAAGCGCCGCGTCTGCTCGGTCAGCGGGTGTTGGTACAGCGCGGCGAAGATGCGGTCCAGCTCGCGGCCGAACTCGGCCTCGCCGATGTGCGCCGGCTGCGCCATCAGGCGCGTGAGCGGCAGGAAGG
>JAGTRL010000401.1 GCA_018261815.1 Pseudomonadota bacterium | reverse complement strand
CGGGTGCAGCACCTGGCCGACCTGCGGCTGCCGTTGCCACCACTGCGCCAACGTGCGACCGGCAGCGTCTTGCGCGGCATAGCGCAGCGCCAGCGAGGGTAATGCGCGCAGCACCGACTCGACATCGTTCATGCCCACGCCCCAGCCCATGCGCATGTGCGTGCCTTTGAGCCGCAGATGCAGTTCATGGTCGCGGGTGGTCACCGAACCCATCAGGACGTCGCCGCCGCCGGACGGAAACTTGGTCAAGGCATGCGCGCTGATGTCCACGCCCAGACCCTCGCCCAGCTCGAAGGCGTTGAAGGCCACGCCCGAGCCCCAGGTGTTGTCCAGCGCGGTGAGCACGCCCTTGTCACGCGCCACGCGCACCAGCTCTCGCAGATCGGGAAATTCCATCGTGATCGAGCCCGGCGCCTCCAGCCACAGCAGCTTGGTGGCCGGGCCGATCATCGCCGCCAGCGCGGCCGTATTGGCCGGGTCATAGAAGCGCAGTCCGATGCCCCAGCGCGACAGCTCCTGGCGCGCCAGCTCCTTGCCCGGGCCGTAAGCGTTGTCGGGGATCAGCACCTCGTCGCCGCTTTTCAGCAGGGCCATGTCCACCAGCGTGATCGCCGCCAGACCGCTGGGCACCAGCAGCGTGTGCGCGCCGCCTTCCAGCGTGGCGATGCGCTCCTCGAGCAGGAAGCTCGTCGGCGTGCCGTGCAGGCCGTAGGTGTAGCCGGCCTTCTCCTTCCAGTCGCGTGCCTGCAGCGCGGCCACGTTCGGGAAGATCACCGTCGAGGCCTTGAACACTCCGGGCTGCGGCGCCATGAAACCGGCTGGCGGCTGGTAGGCGTGCTGGATCAGCCGGGTGCTCAGGGCCTTGGTCTCGGACATGGTTTCCTTCCAGATGTTCACAAGGGCAGGCCGACCAGGTCGTGTCCCTGGGTGCCGACGATGCGGGCGCGCGTGAACTCGCCCACCTTCAGGGTCTTGGACGCCTTTTCGGGCGGCAGCAGCCGCACCAGGCCGTCGATTTCGGGCGCATCTGCATAGCTGCGGCCGACGCCGCCCTTGCGGCCCAGCGCCGGCGCATGGTCTACCAGCACCTGCATGGTCGCGCCGACGCGCTCCTGCAGCTTGCGCGTGGACACCTCTTCGGCCAGGGCCATGAAGCGCGCGCGCCGCTCTTCACGCACTTCGGCCGGAAGCTGGCCGGCCAGCGCATTGGCCGCGGCGCCCTGCACCGGCGAATAGGCGAAGCAGCCGGCGCGGTCGATGCGCGCTTCGCGCAGAAAGTCGAGCAGCGCCTCGAACTCGGTTTCGGTCTCGCCCGGGAAGCCGGCGATGAAGGTCGAGCGCACCACGATCTGCGGGCAGAGCTCGCGCCAGCGTGCCAGCCGCTCCAGGTTGCGCTCGCCGCTGGCCGGCCGTTTCATGCGCTTGAGCACCTCGGGGTGAGCATGCTGGAAAGGCACGTCCAGATAGGGCAGCACACGGCCTGAAGCCATCAGCGGGATGATGTCGTCGACATGCGGGTAGGGGTACACATAGTGCAGCCGCACCCAGGCGCCGAAGCCTTCGGCCAGCCCGCCGAGTTGCTCGCACAGGTCGAACAGCCGCGCCTTGACCGGCTTGCCGTCCCAGAAGCCGGTGCGGTACTTGACATCGACGCCGTAGGCGCTGGTGTCCTGGCTGACGACCAGCAGTTCCTTCACACCCGCCTCGAACAGGCGCTGCGCCTCGCCGAGCACGTCGCCGATCGGCCGCGACACCAGGTCGCCGCGCATGCTGGGGATGATGCAGAAGGTGCAGCGGTGGTTGCAGCCTTCACTGATCTTCAGGTAGGCGTAGTGCCGTGGCGTGAGCTTGATGCCCTGCGGCGGCACCAGGTCGGTGAAGGGGTCGTGCGGTTTCGGCGTGTGCTGGTGCACCGCGTCCATCACCTCCTGCGTGGCATGGGGGCCGGTGACGGCCAGCACGCTGGGGTGCATCTGCCGCACCAGGTTTCCGCCGTCGTCGCCGGCCTTGGCGCCCAGGCAGCCGGTGACGATGACGCGGCCGTTGCCGGCCAGCGCCTCACCGATGGCGTCCAGGCTTTCCTTGACGGCATCGTCGATGAAGCCGCAGGTGTTGACGATCACCAGGTCGGCGCCGTCGTAGGTCTTGCTGGTGCGGTAGCCCTCGGCCTGCAGTTGCGTGAGGATCAGCTCGGAATCGGTCAGCGCCTTGGGGCAGCCCAGCGAGACGAAGCCGATCTTCGGCGCAGCGGCCTCGGCGGGCGGAAGCTTGGAACTCATCTGCGGGATTGTCCCGCATCCCGCCAACCGCCCCAGGCGATGCGCCGCTTCAGCGCTTGCTGCCGGGCAGGCCCGGGATGCCCTGGAACAGCGTGCCGGCCTGCTTGGCCATCTGTTCCTGCATCTGCGTGAACAGGTTCTTCGATTGCTCCAGGTAGGTGCCCACCAGGCCCTGCATGGCCGTGCCTTGCCCCGTCATGAACTGCGCCCACATCTCGGGGGTGAAGGTCTTGGCATCGTTCAGGCCCATGCCTGACGCCGCGAAGCGCTTCTGCAGTTCGACGAAGGTCTGCAGGTTTTTTTCCAGGTATGCGCCCATCATGCCCTGCATCGAATGGCCGTAGAAACGGATCATCTGCGCCAGCATCTCCGACGAGAACATCGGCACGCCACCGGATTCTTCGTCCAGGATGATCTGCAGCAGGATGCTGCGCGTCAGGTCCTCGCCGGTCTTGGCATCGCGGACTTCGAAGTCCTCGAGCTTCAGCACCATGTCCTTGACGTCGGCCAGCGTGATGTACGAGCTGCTGCGCGTGTCGTACAGGCGGCGGTTCGGGTACTTCTTCAAGACGCGCGGGCCGCTGGCGGAGGCTTCGACAGGTTCTGCGGCGGCAGCGCGGCGTTGGGCTGGCATGAGATGAAGCTCCGGTAGGCAGACGGCTTCATTCTAGGTTCGGCCTCGACGCCCCGCGGCGGGGGTTTCCCTGTCAGAGCCGCGCGGCCACGCGCGCTGGGGCACAAACGCCTCGGCGTGTTCAGGCCGCGCATCGTCAACACGGTCGTCGGTGACCCCCTGGGA
>JAGTRL010000065.1 GCA_018261815.1 Pseudomonadota bacterium | reverse complement strand
GAACATCACCATGCTGGTGAGCTTGCTGTACTTGCCGTAGACGCGCACGCTTTCTTCCACCTGCGCGGCGAGTTCGCGCGTGGGCGTGAGGATCAGCGCACGGATCGGCAGCTTGCCCTTGGCATCGCGCACGGCGGGTTGGGCCATCAGCCGCTGCAGCATCGGCAGCGTGAAGCCGGCGGTCTTGCCGGTGCCGGTCTGTGCGCCGCCCATCAGGTCGGCGCCGGACAGGATGGTGGGTATGGCCTGCGCCTGGATGGGCGTGGGCGTGTCGTAACCGTGTTCATGCACGGCGCGCACGAGGGGCTCGACCAGGCCGAGGTCTGTGAAGTTCATGTTGGAGTTCGGGCTCATGAATGAGCCATGTTCGCGACCTGCGGCGACCCGTTGCGGGTGCACCAGTCTGCAGATGCGAGGGACGAAGAATCGTCGGAATCGACAGCGGCGCGGTGACTGGAGGTCGCGCTGCAGAGCTGGATTCTACCCGCAGGGGCCTGAAGCCCGCCGCGACCCTGGGCTTCAGGCCTGCGCGCGCCGCGTCGTCGTACGCGGCGCGGACCCCCACAGCAGGCCCAGCGCCGCCAGCGCCAGCGGGGCGCCCACCCAGGCCAGCCGCTCGAAGCCCACCGCCGGCAACAGTGCGCCGCCCAACGCCGCGCCGAGGGCCATGCCGAAGTACATCATCGAGCTGTTCAGCGACAACAGCACCGGCGAGCGCGGCAGGTCGATGGCCACCAGCCGCGACTGCTGCGGCGCCATCATGCCGAAGCCGCACACGCCCCAGCACATGAAGGCGGCCAGCATCGGCACATAGCGGCCCTGCGTCAGCGGCACGACGCTCATCGTCACCAAGAACAGGCCGAGTTGGGTGCGCAGCGTGCGCTGCGCGCCGAAGCGGTCGGTGGCCCAGCCGCCGAGCAGCGTGCCGATCACGCCGGACACGCCGAACATCATCAGCGTCAGCGACAGCTGGCCATCGCTCAGCGGCGCCAGCGAGCGCAGCACCGGGCCGATGTAGGAGAAGACGCAGAAGATGGCGCCAAAGTACAGCAGCGTGACCCCCAGCCCGCTGAGCACGTCGCCGCGGCCGAGCAGCGCGCCCAGGCCGGCGAAGGACGCGCCCGGCGCCTGGATGTCGCGCGGCACCCGCAGCGCCACCGCCAGGAACGCCAGGGCCGACAGGCCGCAGGCGCCCCACACCGGCGTGGCCCAGCCGAACTTCAGACCCAACCAGGAGCCAATGGGCACGCCGACCACGTAGCTCAGGCTCATGCCCAGAAACACCAGCGACAGCGCCTGGCCCCGCCGTGCCGGCGCCACCAGTGCCACGGCAATGCCGGCGGCCACGGCCACGAACACCGCGCCGGCGCCCATCAGCATGCGCGCCAGCAGCAGCAGGACCAGGTGGCCCGACAGCGCCGACAGCGCATTGCCCAGCGTGAACAGGCCCAGCGCCAGCAGCAGCACGCGCTTGCGCGTCCAGCGCCCGGTGGCCAGCAGCAGCATCGGCGCCAGCAGGGCGGTGCCAACTGCGTAGGCGGTGGTCGCCTGCCCGGCCGCCGCCACGCCGACGCCCAGGTCGCGTGCCAGCGGCTCGACGATGCTGGCCAGCACGAAGGCGCTGGAGCCGATGATCAGGTTGATCGCCGAGAACAGGTAGAGCAGGCGCGGCATCGCGGGGCTTCAGTCGCCGACGATCTTGCGTTCCTTGATGATCGCGCCAAAGCGCTTGGAATCCTCGGCCGCCTTGGCCGCGAACTCGGCCGGGCTCATCGGCGCGGGCACGCCGCCGAGTGCAGTGATGCGCTCCTTTAGCGCCGGCGTGGCCAGGATGCGATTGATCTCGCTGTTCAGCCTATGGATCGCGGCGTCGGGCGTGCCGGCCGGCGCATAGAAACCGAACACGGTGTCGGCGTCGAAGCCCTTCAGCCCGAGTTCGTCGAGCGTGGGCACGTCGGGAAAAAGCGGTGAACGCTGCGGGCTGCCCACTGCGATCATGCGCAGCTTGCCCGAGCGCACGTGCGGTATGCCGATGCCCGGGTCGAACAGAAAGTCGAGCTGGCCACCGAGCAGGTCGGTCAGCGCTGGCGCGGCACCGCGGTAGGGCACGTGCACGGCAAAGGTGCCGGTCTGTGCCTTCATCATCTCGGTGGCCAGGTGCGGCGAGCTGCCGTTGCCGGGCGAGCCGAAGCTGCGTTTGCCGGGGTTGGCCTTCAGATCGGCGAGGAAAGCCTGGAAGTCCTTCGACGGGCTGTCCGTGCGCACCACCAGGAAGACCAGCACACGCGCCGCCGCGGCCACCGGCACCAGGTCCCTGGCCGGGTCGAAGGGCATGCGCGCATAGATGTGCGGATTGACCGAGACCATGCCGCCGGAGCTCATCAGCAGCGTGTAGCCGTCCGGCGGTGATTTGGCGACGGCATCGCCGCCGATGTTGCCGCCGGAGCCAGCGCGGTTCTCGACCACCACCGTCTGGCCCAGCGCGGTCTGCAGCGGCTGTGCCACCGAGCGTGCGATCTGGTCGGCCGCGCCGCCGGGCGGGAAGTTGACGACGATCTTGATCGGCTTGCTCGGCCAGGTCTGGGCCTGGCTGGCGGCGCTGAAGGTGCAGGCGATGGCGAGGGCGGCAAGGCCGAAGTAGTTGCGCATGGCAGTCTCCTTTGTGGTGGGTGTCGCTTCAAGCGATCTCGATGTCCAGCAGCACCGTGCCGTCGGCGCGCAACGCACCCGGCAGTGCCTGCTGCAGTTGTTCGGCGCTGCGGATGCGCTGTGCCGGCACGCCGTGGCCGGCGGCCAGCGCCAGGAAATCCAGCCCGGGCAGGTCGCTGCCCTCGGGCTTGATGCCGCTCGCGAATCCGAAGCGCGGCGCAAAGTCCTGCAGCGCGGCATAGCGGCCGTTGTTCAGGATGATGAAGGTGATCGGCAGATTCATCTGCGCCGCGTTCCACAGCGCCTGGATCGTGTACATCGCCGACCCGTCGCCGACCAGGGCGATGGTGCGCGCTTCAGGCCGCGCCAGCGCCACGCCGACGGCGGCGGCCATGCCGAAGCCCAGGCCGCCGCTGCACATCTCGTAGAAGGTGCCCGGGCGCAGGATCGGCAGCCGCTCGTGCATCACCGGGCGTGCGCTGGGCGCTTCTTCGACGACGATGCTGGCCGGGTCGCGCACATCGGCCAGCGTCTGCAGCACGTAGGCCACCGACAGGCGTTCGCCGGGTGCGGGCGGCTCGGCTCGGGCCAGGCGTTGCCAGCGTGGCGGCGCCGGCCGCGCGGCGGGTGCAGGCCGCGCCAGCAGGTCGAGCAGGCCCAGCTTCAGGCTGCACAGCACCGAGCTGCCCTGCGGCGCCCACGCGGCGGTGTCGGGGTCATCGATCAGCTGGCACAGCTGCGTGTGCGGCGGCACATGCGGTCCGTCACCTGCCACGTGGTAGGTGAAGGCCGGCGCGCCGAGCGCTAGCACCACGTCGTGCGGCGCGAGCGTGGCGACGATGCGCTCGCGCATGGGGCTCAGGTGGCCGGCAAAGAGCGCATGGTCGCCGGGGAAGCCGCAGGTGCCGGCCATCGGCGCGATGAAGACGCGGGCTTGGTGGCGCTCGGCCAGTTGCACCGCCTGGTCCCAGGCGCCGTCGCGGTCGACCGCGGCGCCGACCACGAAGGCCGGCGCGCGCGCGGCGTCGAGCGCGGCGCCGATCTCGCCCAGCAGTACCGGGTCGG
This sequence comes from Pseudomonadota bacterium, assembly GCA_018261815.1. GTDB lineage: Bacteria > Pseudomonadota > Gammaproteobacteria > Burkholderiales > Burkholderiaceae_C > Rubrivivax. The sequence continues at coordinate 13,283 of JAGTRL010000065.1, read as the reverse complement.
GACGCAGCGCGGAAGCCACGCGCCGCGGCGCCACGGCTGAAGCCGGCATGGCCCAGTCGTCGGCCGGCACCGACACCAGCACCGGGCCGCGCGGCGGCATCATCGCCAGGTAGTAGGCGCGGGCGATGGCCAGCGGCACGTCTTCGGCGCGCGCCGGCTCCACCGCCCACTTGACATAGGGCCGGGGCAGTTCGGTGGCGCGTGCCGAGGCCAGGAAGGGGTCGAAGGGCAGGATCGAGCGCGACTGCTGGCCGGCGGTGATGAGCATCGGCGTGCGGTTCTTGTAGGCGGTGAAGATCGCGCCCATCGCATGGCCCACGCCCACGGCCGAATGCAGGTTGACGAAGGCGGCGTTGCCGCTGGCCTGGGCGTAGCCGTCGGCCATGCCGACCACCACCGATTCCTGCAGGCCCAGCACGTAGCGGAAATCCTTGGGAAAGTCGACGAACATCGGCAGCTCGGTCGAGCCCGGATTGCCGAAGACGGTGTTCATGGCGAAGCCGCGCAGCAGCGCGAACACGGCCTCGCGCACGGTGGGGCGCGCTCGGGTGGCGACGGGTTCCGGGTTCGGGCTCAAGGCAGCTTCTCCATGCGGCGACAATAACGGGTTTCGCGCTGCCGGCGGCCGCGCGCTTTCCACGATTCCCGAGAACACCCCGATGGCCCAGTACGTCTACACCATGAACCGCGTTGGCAAGATCGTGCCGCCGAAGCGGCAGATCCTCAAGGACATCAGCCTGTCCTTCTTTCCCGGCGCCAAGATTGGCGTGCTCGGCCTCAACGGCTCGGGCAAGTCCACCCTGCTGAAGATCATGGCCGGGCTGGACAAGGACATCGAAGGCGAGGCCGTGCCGATGCCCGGCCTGAACATCGGCTACCTGCCGCAGGAGCCGCAACTCGACCCGACCCAGACCGTGCGCCAGGCGGTGGAGCAGGGCATCGGCGGCGTGCTCGCCGCCAAGGCGCGCCTCGACGAAGTCTATGCCGCCTATGCCGAGCCCGATGCCGACTTCGACAAGCTGGCGGCCGAGCAGGCCGAGCTGGAGTCGATCATCGCCGCCGCGGGCAGCGAGAACACCGACCTGCAGCTCGAGATCGCCGCCGACGCGCTGCGCCTGCCGCCGTGGGACGCGACCATCGGCACCCTGTCCGGCGGCGAGAAGCGCCGTGTCGCGCTGTGCCGGCTGCTGCTGAGCAAGCCCGACATGCTGCTGCTGGACGAGCCCACCAACCACCTGGACGCGGAAAGCGTGGAGTGGCTGGAGATCTTCCTGAAGCGCTACCCCGGCACTGTGGTGGCCATCACCCACGATCGTTACTTCCTGGACAACGCGGCCGAATGGATCCTGGAGCTCGACCGCGGCCGCGGCATCCCCTACAAGGGCAACTACTCCGACTGGCTGGAACAGAAGGAACAGCGCCTGGAGCAGGAGCAGAAGACCGAGGACGCGCGCACCAAGGCGATGAAGGAGGAGCTGAAGTGGGTGCGCTCCAATGCCAAGGGCCGGCAGTCGAAGAGCAAGGCGCGCCTGGCGCGCTTCGAGGAACTGAGTGACGTCGACTACCAGAAGCGCAACGAGACCAACGAGATCTTCATCCCGGTGGGCGAGCGACTGGGCAACCAGGTGATCGACTTCAACGGCGTCAGCAAGAGCTTCGGTGAGCGGCTGCTGATGGACAACCTGAGCTTCAAGGTGCCGGCCGGCGCCATCGTCGGCATCATCGGCCCCAACGGCGCCGGCAAGTCGACGCTGTTCCGCATGATCCAGGGCGTAGAAAAGCCGGACAGCGGCGAGGTGGTGATCGGCTCGACCGCGAAGCTGGCCTTCGTCGACCAGAGCCGCGAAAGCCTGGCCGCCGACAAGACGGTGTGGGAAGACGTCTCCGGCGGGCTGGACAACATCGTGGTCGGCAAGTTCGTGATGCCCTCGCGGGCCTACCTGGGCCGCTTCAACTTCAAGGGCAACGACCAGCAGAAGCTGGTCGGGCAGCTGTCCGGCGGTGAACGCGGCCGGCTGCATCTGGCCAAGACGCTGTCTCAGGGCGGCAACGTGCTGCTGCTCGACGAACCCAGCAACGACCTGGACGTGGAAACGCTGCGCGCGCTGGAAGACGCGCTGCTCGAGTTTGCCGGCAGCATCATGGTCATCAGCCACGACCGCTGGTTCCTGGACCGCATCTGCACGCATATCCTGGCTGCCGAGGGCGACTCGCAATGGGTCTTCTACGCCGGCAACTACCAGGAGTACGAGGCCGACAAGAAGAAGCGCCTGGGCGAGGAGGGCGCCAAGCCGCACCGCTTGCGCTTCAAGGCATTGAAATGACCCCCCCCCGAAGCGCCTTCGGCGCTCCCCCCCAGGGGGGCGCCGCTGGCGGACCGGCGCAGCCGGATCCACGGCGGCCGCTCGACCCTTCCCCCGCTGGATGACTGCTTCGGCCGGCCGCTCGCTGCGGGCGCCGGTGATCGTGGTGCTGGCCGGCGTCTGTGCGGCGCTGCACGTGGGCAAGCTGCCTCCGGCGATCACGGCCTTGCAGGCGGCGCTGGGGCTGTCGCTGCTGCAGGCCGGGTTCCTGCTTTCCACGATGCAGGTGGCTGGCATGTCGGCCGGCGTGGCTTTCGGGGCGCTGGCCGATGCGCTGGGCTTCAAGCGCAGCATGCTGCTCGGCCTGGGGCTGCTGGCACTGGCCAGCGCCGCCGGCGGCCTGGCGCAGGATGTCACGTCGCTGCTGCTGCTGCGCGTCGTCGAAGGCTTCGGCTTCCTGCTGGTGGTGCTGCCGGCGCCAGGGCTGATCCGCCGCCTTGTTGCGCCCGAACGCCTGAGCCGCATGCTCGGCCTGTGGGGCACCTACATGCCCTTCGGCGCGGCGCTCGCCCTGCTGATCGGGCCGGTATGGATCGGCGCCTTCGGCTGGCGTGCCTGGTGGTGGGTGCTGGGTGGGCTGTCGCTGGCCATGGCACTGTGGCTGGCGCGGGCCGTGCCGGCTGCAGACGCGACCGCTGCCATGGCGCCGACGCTGCCCTGGAGCGAGCGGCTGCGCCAGACGCTGGCCTCGCCCGGCCCATGGCTGGTGGCGACGACCTTCGCGGTCTATGCCGGGCAATGGTTGGCGGTGATCGGCTTCCTGCCGGCCATTTACCTGGAGGCGGGCGTGTCAGGCGCTGCCACCGGCGTGCTCACCGCGCTGGCCGCTGCGGTCAACATGGCAGGCAACCTGGCGTCGGGCCGGCTGCTGCATGCGGGCGTGCGGCCGACCCGGCTGCTGGCCACAGGCTTCGTCACGATGGGGCTGACGTCGGCTGCGGCCTTTGCGGCGGTCGACGCAGCGACACTGCCGCCGGCACTGCGCTATGCGGCGATCCTGGTGTTCTCGATGGTCGGTGGCCTGATCCCGGCGACGTTGTTCTCGCTGGCGGTGCGTTTGGCGCCCAGCGAACAAACGCTGTCCAGCACTGTGGGCTGGATGCAGCAATGGTCGGCCCTCGGCCAGTTTGCCGGCCCGCCGCTGGTCGCCTGGGTGGCCAGTCGCAGCGGCGGCTGGCAATGGACCTGGGTGGCCACCGGGGCGTGTTCATTGCTCGGCTTGCTGCTGGCGGCACGCATCGCCGCGCTGTTGCGCGCGCGCACGCACGCCCCGATGCCCGACAATCGCTGACGCGGCCGGTTGAACCAAAGCCGAGTTCGCGCACTCGGAGACTGTGGGCGATTGCCTGCAGCCGACTGACCAGCCTGCCACTGACCCGATGCGAATGATCCCGATTGCCTTAGCGCTGACGGTGGCCCTGCTGGCCGGCTGTGCCACCACGGCGCCGCAGACGCCTGCCGCTGTGGCGGCAGTGGCGCCGCAGACCGCGCCGGCCCCGGCCAGCGCCCCGGCTGCAGGTCCCCAGGCAGCGGCACGGCCGCCGGCAGCGCCTGGGGTGGCTGTGCCACCCGCGACCCCGGGCGGCCCGCCGCCCTTTGCCGTGGTCATCAAGGACGCCAAGCAGATCGACGCCCCGATCACTGTCTGGCGGAAGGACGACAAGCTCTGGCTCGAACTCGCACCGGAGCAGTTCGGCAAGCCCTTCATCCTGTCGCCCAAGCTGTCCACCGGCATTGGCGAAGCCTTCATCGTCGGCGGCCTGATGGCCTACGCGGTGAACGGCGCCGGCGGCCCGCAGGTGGTGGAGTTCGTGCGTGTGCACCAGACTCAGGTACGGCTGCTGGCGCGCAACATGGACGTGATCGCCAAGCCCGGCACGCCCGAGGCGCGTGCGGTGTCGGTGTCCTATTCGCCCAGCCTGCTGGGCAGCTTCCTGGTGGCCAGCCAGCCGCATCCGCAGCGCAAGACGATCCTGATCGAGGCCAACGGCCTGTTCCTCAGCGACCTGCTCGGCGTGGGCATGCAACTGCAGCGCGCCTTCCGCCAGGGTTACAGCCTGGACCCGCGCAACAGCACCATCACCTCGGTGCGCGGGTCGCCGCAGTCGCTGGAAGTGCAGACGCAGAACCACTACTACTCCGGCAACGTTGGCGTGCCGCAGCCGGGCGCGCCGCCGGGCCTGCCGGTGCCCAGCGCACCCCGGTACGTGCCCGATGCGCGCAGTCTGTTCATCGGCCACCACTATTCGCTGGCGCCCTTGCCCGAAGAGCCGATGCCGGCGCGCCGTGCCGACCCGCGTATCGGGCTGACGAGCCAGAGCGTGCTGGACTTCAGCGACGACGTCGCGCGCACGCCGCGCGTGCGCATGATCGAACGCTGGCGCTTGGAGAAGAAGGATCCGCAGGCGGCCCTGTCCGAGCCGGTCAAGCCGATCACCTTCTGGATCGACCGCAACGTGCCGCTGAAGTACCGCGCGGTGGTCGGCGAAGGCATCCTCGAATGGAACAAGGCCTTCGAGAAGGTCGGCTTCAAGGACGCCATCGTGGTCGAGCAGCAGAGCGACGATGCCGAGTTCGACACGCTCGACTTGGGCTACGCATCGGTGCGCTGGCTGATGTCGGCGGTGCCTGGCTTCGGCGCCATCGCACCCAAGCATGTGGACCCGCGCAGCGGCGAGATCCTCGACGCCGACATTGGCTTCGAGACGCTCAGCTCGCGTTCGCTGCGCACACTGCGCGCTCAGACGCTGTCGGGCGCGGCCTCGTTTGCCACGGTGCTGGGCGGCCATGCCGAGCATGCCCGCCATGACCAATGCGTCTACGGCGACATGGCGGCCGAACAGCTGGCCTATGCGTTGGATGTGCTCGAGGCGCGCGGCGAGATCGATGCCGACAGCCCGCAGGCCGAGCGATTCGTCGCCGACTACGTCAAGGACACGGTCATGCACGAGGTCGGCCACGCGCTCGGGCTGCGCCACAACTTCCGCGCCTCGCGGGTCTACAACGAGCAGCAGCTGGCCGACCCGGAGTTCACGCGTGTCCATGGCACCACCGGCTCGGTGATGGAATACAACGCCATCAACCTGCCGCGCCCGGGACAGCGCGGCGGAGTGCCCTTCATGACCACGCTCGGCCCGTACGACTACTGGGCCATCGAATACGCCTACAAGCCGATCGCGCCGGCGGATGAAAACGCCGAACTGCTGCGCATCGCCGCGCGCAGCCACGAGCCGCAGCTGGCCTACGGCACCGACGAGGATGCGGCCTTCGGCATCGACCCCGAAACCATTCAGCTCGACCTGGGCGCCGACCCGATCGCCTATGCCGCCAAGCGGCTGGAGATTGCGCGCGACCTGTTCCTGCGCCAGGAGCGGCGCGAGCTCAAGCCCGATGAAAGCTACGCGGTGTTGCGCCGCTCGCTGGCCTATGCCATTGCCGATGCCGGGCGCGCCGTGGGTGTGCTGGTGCGGCAGATCGGTGGCGTGCGCACGCTGCGTGACCATCCGGGCAGCGGCCGCGACCCGCTGGTGCCCACCGACGCGGCCACGCAGCGCAAGGCGCTGGAGCTGATCGCGCACAACGTGCTGTCGATCGACGGCTTGGCAGTGACGCCGACGCTGCAGCGCAGGCTCGCGCCCGACTTCGACGACCGCGGCGACAACCCCGCGCTTCCCACCGACTACCCGGTACCGCAGCGGCTGCTGGACCTGCAGCGCGCGGTGCTCAACCAGCTGATGAGCGATACGGTGGCGGCGCGCATCCTCGACAGCGTCGGCAAGGCCGACCGGCCCGAAGCGGCGTTTCAGCTGTCCGAGCTGTATGCGCGGCTGAACCGTGACATCTGGAGCGAGCTGGCCAAGGGCGGCAGCATCAGCGCCACCCGCCGCGAACTGCAGCGCGACCACCTCAACCGCGTGGCCAACAGCCTGTTCCGCCCGAACCCGCAGGCCCGTGCCGACGCCCGCAGCCTGCTACGCGCGCAGGCGCAGCAGTTGCAGGTCCAGCTGGACAAGGCGCTGAAGCGGCGCACGCCGATGGACGCGGAGACCCGCGCCCACCTGGAGGACAGCGCCGACACCTTGTCGCAGGCGCTGTCGGCCAAGCTGTATCGCGCCGGCGTCTGACGGCCCGACGCAGCCATGCGGCCCGGACGGCTCAGCGCCGCAGCGCTGGCGCCTCCGGATCGCGCCACAACCAGGCGGCACCACGCACCCCCGAGGCATCGCCATGGCGGCTGGGCACGAGCCGTGTGCGCACCGCGTCCTGGAGCCCGCCCGAGACCACCCAGCGGCCCCACAGCCGTGGCACCTGCACATAGAGCGAGTCGATCTTCGACAGCCCGCCGGCGAGCACGATGACATCAGGGTCGAGCAGATTGATGACGCTGGCCAGCGCGCGGGCCAGACGGCTGGCGTAGCGCTGCAGCGTGGCCTGGCTGGCGGCATCGCCGGCAGCAGCGCTCGCGGCAATCTGTGCAGCCGTCATGTCCGCGCCGCCAAAGTGCACATGCTCGCGCGCCAGCCCCGGCCCGCTGAGCAGCGTTTCGATGCAGCCGCGCTGGCCGCAGTAGCAGTCGAATTGCGGATCTTCGCCAGGCACGGCCCAGGGCAGCGGGTTGTGGCCCCATTCGCCGGCCAGGCCGTTGGGGCCGCTCAGCACCCGGCCGTGCACGGCGATGCCGGCACCGGTCCCGGTGCCCAGGATCACCGCGAACACCACCTCGGCACCGGCGCCGGCGCCGTCGGTGGCTTCGGACAGCGCCAGGCAGTTGGCGTCGTTGGCCAGCCGCACCGGCTGGCCGAGCAACAGCTGCAGGTCGGCCTGCAGTGGCCTGCCGTTCAGGCACTGCGAGTTGGCGTTCTTCATCAGGCCTTCGGGCGTCTGGCTGCCCGGCGTGCCCAGGCCCACGCTGCAGGGGCCGCCGCCTGCGCTGCGCGCCTGCTCGACCAATGCGGCGATGGCCTGCAGCGTGGCGGCGTAGTCGCCGGCCGGGGTGTCGACGCGCTTGCGCCAGAGGTCCTGGCCTTGCGCCGACAGCAGCATGGCCTCGATCTTGGTGCCGCCCAGGTCGATGCCGAGCGCTCGGCCCGGCGGCATCAGATCGGCTGGCAGCGCTGCAGCAGCCAGGCCAGCGCGTCGCCCTGCACGCGTGGCGCGAGGCGCTCGCGCACCGTGGTGTGGTAGGCGTTGAGCCAGGCGATCTCGTCGGCGCGCAGCAGGCTGCGTTCGATGCAGCGGGTGTCGATCGGGCAGAGTGTGAGCGTCTCGAACTCCAGCATCTCGGAGAAGGTGCTGCCCTCGGGCGTGGCGGCAGGCACATTCATCACCAGGTTCTCGATGCGCACGCCCCACTGCCCGGGCCGGTACACACCCGGCTCGATCGAGGTGATCATGCCCGGCTCCATCGCCATGTGGGCATCGGGCACGCTGCGGCTGATGCTCTGCGGGCCTTCGTGGACGTTGAGGAAGTAGCCCACACCATGGCCGGTGCCGTGGCCGAAATCCAGACCTTGCTCCCACAGCGGCGCACGTGCGATGGCATCGAGCATCGGCGACAGCGTGCCGCGCGGAAAGCGCGTGCGGCTCAAGGCCATCGTGCCCTTGAGTACCAGCGTGTAGTCGCGCTTCATCGCCGCGCTGATCTGGCCGATCGGCCAGACGCGGGTGATGTCGGTGGTGCCACCCAGATACTGCGCACCGGAGTCGATCAACAGCAGACCGTCGCCTTCGATGACAGCGAACGCATCGGGCATGGCGCGGTAGTGCGGCATCGCGCCGTTGGCATTGAAGCCGGCGATGGTGGAAAAGCTCAGGCCCACGAAGCCCTCGCGGCGTTGCCGCGCGGCGCTCAGCCGTTCGTCCACCGTCAGTTCGGTGAGATGCTCGCCGCGCGCCAGCGCGGCTTCGAACCACGCATAGAACTCGCACATCGCCGCGCCGTCCTCGGCCATGGCCTCGCGGATGAATCCAGCCTCGGCCTCGGTCTTGCGGCTCTTCAGCAGCGTGCTCGGGTTGATGGCCTCGACCACGCGGCAGCCGCTGCCTATCCGCTCGCGAAAGCCCAGCGTCACGCGCTTCGGGTCGAGCAGCAGCACGTCGTCGGCGCCGAGTGCGGCCAGCGCGGACGCTGCCTCGCCATAAGGCGCGAGCTGGATGCCGTCGGCCGCCAGTTCGGCGCGCAGTGCGTCGTCGATCTTGGCGTCACCGGCAAAAAGCCCCGCCCCGGTGGCATCGAGCAGCAGGTGCGCCAGGAACACCGGGTTGTATTCGACATCGCTGCCGCGCAGGTTGGTCAGCCAGGCGATGTCGTCGACGGTGGAGATGAAGTGATGCGTCGCGCCGTGCCGCGCCATGGCTTCGCGCACCAGCGCCAATTTGGCGGCGCGCGGTCGTGGCGCGTGCGGAGCCTGGTGCGCATACACCGGCTGCGCGGGTAGGGCGGGGCGGTCGGGCCAGATGGCGTCCAGGACATCGGGCGCGGTGCGCAGCACGATGCCGGCGGCATCGAGCCGCGCCTTCAGCGTCTGTGCCGCGGCCAGGCCCAGCACCTGGCCGTCGACCGCGACCGTGCCGCCGCGCGGTACCTGCTCGACCAGCCAGTCCAGATGCGCGGGCGTCGCGGCGGAATGGATCCGCACCAGCTCGATGCCGGTGCCCTGCAACTGGCTTTCAGCCTGCACCCAGTAGCGGCTGTCGGCAAAGAGCGCGGCGCGCTGGCTGCCCACCACCAGCGTGGCCATCGAGCCGGTGAAGCCCGACAACCAGACCCGGCCCTGCCAGCGCTCCGGCAGGTATTCGGACAGGTGCGGGTCGCTGCTCGGCACCAGCAGCGCGTCGATGCCGCGGCGGACCATCTCTTCACGCAACTGCGTCAGGCGCATGCGGATCGGTGAGGTGCGAGTGTCCATCAGGGCTCCTGCAAGCGCGGGGGTGGGCCTGGATTCTAGGTGGGGCCATGCAGTTCTGCCGGCCTCGCGGCTACCCCACACGGTGCAGTGGCTGTTAACCTGCGCGATCCAACAAGACTTCCGCGGAGGCGTCATGCCCGGCCTGCTCCCCCACGTCGACCCGGACGGGTTGCTCGAATATTCGGTGGTTTATACCGACCGCGCGCTGAACCACATGTCGCAGCGCTTCCAGCGCGTGATGCAGGATGTGTCGGCCACGCTCAAGCAGGTGTACGGCGCGCGCTCGGCCATCGTCGTGCCGGGCAGCGGCAGCTTCGGCATGGAAGCGGTGGCGCGGCAGTTCGCCACCGGCAAGAAGGTGATGGTCATCCGCAACGGCTGGTTCAGCTACCGCTGGAGCCAGATCTTCGAGATGGGCGCCATCACCTCCGAGACGGCCGTGCTGAAGGCCCGCACCACTGGGGCCGGGCCGCAGGCGCCGTTCACGCCCGCACCCATCGACGAGGTGGTGGCGACGATCCGCCGCGACAAGCCCGAGCTGGTGTTCGCGCCGCATGTCGAGACCTCGGCCGGCATGATGCTGCCCGACGACTACCTGCGTGCCGTGGCCGATGCGGTCCATGCACACGGTGGGCTGTTCGTGCTGGACTGCGTGGCCTCGGGCGCGATGTGGGTGGACATGGCGGCCACGGGAGTGGACGTGCTGGTCAGCGCGCCGCAGAAGGGCTGGAGCAGCACGCCCTGCGCCGGGCTGGTGATGCTGGGCGACGCGGCGCGCGAGCGCATCGACGGCACGACGAGCAGCAGCTTCTCGATGGACCTGAAGAAGTGGCTGTCGATCATGGAAACGCACGAAAAGGGCCAGATTGCCTACCACGCGACCTTGCCCACCGACGGGCTGGCGCAGTTGCGCGATGTGATGCAGGAGACGGCGGCCTTCGGCTTAGATGCCGCACGCGCCGCGCAGCAAGCCATCGGCACGCGCGTGCGTGCGCTGCTCGAAGCGCACGGCATCCGCAGCGTGGCCGCGGCAGGGTTCCAGTCGCCTTGCGTGATCGTCAGCTACACCGAGCGCAGCGATTTCCAGAACACCCAGGCCTTTGCAAAGCAGGGCCTGCAGGTGGCCGCCGGCGTGCCACTGGCCTGCGACGAGGGCCCGGACTTCAAGACCTTCCGCCTCGGCCTGTTCGGGCTGGACAAGCTGCAGAATCCGGACCGCACTGTGACCACCTTCGAGCGCGCGCTCGACGCGGCACTGAAGGGCTGAGCCCCTACAGGTCGGTGCGCAGCCGCCAGATCTCGGGGAACAGCACCACGTCGAGCATCTTGCGCAGGTAGCCCACGCCGCTGGTGCCGCCGGTGCCGCGCTTGAAGCCGATGATGCGTTCCACCGTCGTCACGTGGCGGAAGCGCCAGAGGCGGAAGGCGTCTTCCAGGTCGGTGAGTTCCTCGCCCAGCTGGTACAGGTCCCAGTGCTTGTCGGGTGCGCGGTAGACCTGCAGCCAGGCGGCCTCGACCTCGTCGCTGGCGGCATAGGGCTGGGTCCAGTCGCGCTCCAGGTACGTGGCCGGCAGCGCGAGGCCGCGCCGCGCCAGCAGGCGCAGCGATTCGTCGTACAGGCTGGGCGCGCGGTAGGCCGCCTCCACATGGGCCAGCAGCTCGGGCCGATGCGCATGAGGCTTGAGCATCGCCGCGTTCTTGTTGCCCAGGCTGAACTCGATGCAGCGGTACTGCCAGCTCTGGAAGCCGCTGCTGTTGGACAGGTACGGCCGGATCGCGCTGTACTCCGGCGGCGTCATCGTCGCCAGCACGTCCCAGGCATGCACCAGCTGCTCCATGATCTTGCTGACGCGCGCCAGCATCTTGAAGGCCGGTGCCATCTGATCGCGCGCGATGCAGCCGATCGCGCCGCGCAGCTCGTGCAGCATCAGCTTCATCCACAGCTCGCTGGTCTGGTGCTGCACGATGAACAGCATCTCGTTGTGGTCGGGCGACAGCGGATGCTGGGCAGTGAGCACCTGGTCCAGGTGCAGGTAGTCGCCATAGCTCATGTCGCGCGCGAAGTCGAGCTTCGCGCCTTCGCTGTGCACGATGCTCTCTGGGGTGTGGCCTTCGTTCATGTCACCGCTGCCTTCTGGTTGAAGCGCGCTTCGCGCCATTCCTCGTGGCTCAGCATCTGCCGCAGCTGCTCCACCGCGTCCCACGCGTCGACGAAGCGCAGGTACAGCGGCGTGAAGCCGAAGCGCAGGATGTCCGGCGCACGGAAGTCGCCGACCACCCCGCGGGCAATCAGCGCCTGCACCATCGCATAGCCGTGCGTGGGGTGGGCGAAGCAGACCTGGCTGCCGCGCTGCGCATCGTCATGCGGTGAGACCAGGCTCAGGCCGAAGCCGGCGCAGCGCACTTCCACCAGTGCGGTGAAGGCGCGGCTCAGTGCCAGCGATTTCTGCCGCAGCGCGGCCATGCCGCCGTGGGCTTCGGCCGCGAGCACCGTGTCCACGCCGCATTCCAGCGCGGCCAGCGACAGCACGGCGGGCGTGCCGCACAGGTAGCGGCGGATGCCCGGTGCCGGTCGGTAGCCGGGCGTGAACTCGAAAGGTGCCGCGTGTCCCATCCAGCCGGCCAAAGGCTGCCAGAAGCGCTCGGCATGGCGCGGCGCCACCCAGACGAAGGCCGGCGCGCCGGGGCCGCCGTTCAGGTACTTGTAGCCGCAGCCGATGGCGAAGTCGGCGCCGCTGCCGCGCAGGTCCACCGGCACGGCGCCGGCCGAATGTGCCAGGTCCCACAACGCCAGCGCGCCGGCCGCGTGCGCGAGTTGCGTCAGCGCGGCCATGTCGTGCATGCGGCCGGTGCGGTAGTTGACATGCGTCAGCATCAGCACCGCGCAGCGCGCGTCGAGCAGCGCGGGCAGCTCTTCGGGGTTGTCGGCCAGCACCAGTTCGAGTCCGCGCTCGGCGGCCAGGGCCTCGGCGATGTACAGGTCGGTCGGGAAGTTGCTGCGCTCGGAGACGATGCGCATGCGCTGTGGCGCGTCGGCGCGCGCGATGGTCAAAGCAGCGCTCAGCACCTTGAACAGGTTCACCGAGGTGGAATCGGCGGCCACGCATTCGCCGGGCTTCGCGCCGATCAGCTGCGCGATCTTGTCGCCGATGCGCGGCGCCAGGTCCATCCAGCCGGCGCTGTTCCAGCTGCCGATCAGGCCGGTGCCCCATTCCTGCGCCACCACCTGCTGCACGCGCGCTGGCGTGGCCTTGGGCATGACGCCGAGCGAGTTGCCGTCCAGGTAGATCAAACCGGGACGGATGTCGAACTGCTCGCGCAAGTGCGCCAGCGGGTCGGCGGCGTCCAGCGCCAGGGCTTCGTCACGGGTGTTCATCTTGTCTCCAGTTCTCGCAGCACGGCGCGCACCGGGCTGGCGTCGGCGCTCATCAGCTTCAGCGGCAGCGCGATCAGTTCGTAGTCGCCTTCCGGCACGTCGTCCAGGCGCAGGTTCTCCAGCACGCGCAGCCTGCGGCGCCGGATCACCTGGTGGCTGGGCAAGTCCTTGCTCTCGGCCGGGTCGATGCTGGCGGTGTCGATGCCGATCAGCAGCACGCCCCGGTCTGCCAGGCGCTCCACCGTCTGCGGCGCAAAGGCGGCGAGATCGGGATCCCAGCCCTCGGGCTGGCGCGCATAGGTGCGCACTAGCACGCGCGGCGGCAGGTCGGCCAGTGCGTGTTCGAGATGTGCCCATTCGATCAGCGGGCCGCGGCCGATGGCATGGATCACGCGGCAGCGGCCGAGGTAGGGTTCAAGCGCCACGTTCCCGATGGCGGCGCCGGCCCCGTCGTAGTGCAGCGGCGCGTCGGCATGCGCGCCGGTGTGCGGTGACAAGGTCAGCGTCGCGACGTTGACCGGGCAGCCCGGGCCGATGCGCGCCGACCAGCCCTGGCTGTAGGCCACGTCACCCGGGAACACCGGCGAAGCGGCATGCACGGGCGGTGAGATGTCCCAGAGGCGTGGCATGGGCGGG
>JAGTRL010000064.1 GCA_018261815.1 Pseudomonadota bacterium | reverse complement strand
CTGCATTGCCCCCGGGACGGCCAGGTACGAGTACGGGCTTCGAAAGGACCAGTAAAGATCGACAACGGCAGTCATCGGGCCAGTGTAGGCCCGGCCTCAACGCAGGTACAGCGCCTCGAAGCGCAGCCGCACGCGGCCCTGCGCATCGCGCAGCCACAACGCGTCTCCGACGATCTGGCGCGAGGCCGTGACCTGCAAGGCGGCCAGGTAGCTTGCCTCCTTCGCGGCGGCTGCGCCGGCGCAGGCCCGGCGCGTCAGTGCCAGAGCCTTGAACAGAAAGCCGTCGCTACCCTGCTCGAAGCGGCCGCTCAACGCGTTGCAGCCGCCGTGGCCGCGCACGCGGTTACCTTCGCTGGACAGTTGCAGGAAAAGCTCGCGTTGGCCCGCGGCCAGGGTCACCGGCTGGCCGTCGATCTCCACCAGGCGCCAGCGCGTGTTCAGCAGTGCGGCCGAGGCCGGCGCATCGGCGGCGCAGGTCTCGCCCGGCCACAGCCGCTCGAAGCGCTCGACAACGATGGCTTCGCGCGGCGGCAGCCCGGTCTCGGGCTCGCGCATCACGAAGCGACCCTGCAGCGTGGCCAGCACCCAGCGCCCGCCTTCGCCTTGCGCCAGGTAGGCACGCTCCAGATCGTGATGCGCGCCTTCGATCAGCACCGGCCAGCGACGCCCGCTGAGGCATTCGCTGAAGCTGGCCGCATCGGCCAGGTAGAAATACAGGCCGCGCAGGCGCATCGGCCCGTCGATACGGTCGAGCTCGGGCTGGCGCTGCAGTGCCTCGATCGTCCGGCCCTGCGGGCCGATCATGCGCAACGCGCCATCGGCCGCGGCGCCCAGGCGCAGCGGCGCCTCGCGCCCGCCGCGCAGCACGAGCGTGCCGTCGGCGTCGCGGGCCCAGCGGCCGATGTCGTGGGCCGGCGTTTCGCCGCTGAGCGTGCGCAGGCGGTAGCTGTGGTCGGCAAAGAGCGTCAGCACCGTTTGCGGGCCGGCCCAGGTGGCGTCTTCGGCCCAGGCACCCAGCGGCCACATCAGGCACAGCAGCCACAGTCGACGCAGCAAGCTCATCGAGCCATTGTTGCAGGCCATACTGCAGCCTTCCATGGCCGAGATTGCGCATGAGCATCACCATCTTCCAGGCCCGCAAGATCATCACGATGAACCCGTCGCGGCCGCTGGCCACGCACGTGGCGGTGCGCGACGGCCGCATCCTCGGCGTCGGCCCGCTGGAGGAACTGGCCGGCTGGGGGCCGTACACGCTGGACGACCGGCTGGCCGCCAAGGTGCTGATGCCGGGGCTGGTCGAAGGCCACAGCCACCTGATGGAAGGCGCGTTCTGGCGCTTCGTCTACTGCGGCTGGTTCGACCGCAGCGACCCCAATGGCAAGGTCTGGCCGGGTGCCAAGTCGCTGGACGAAGTGGTGCAGCGGCTGAGCCGCGCCCAGGCCGGGCTGGTCGATGCCGCCGCGCCGCTGGCCGGCTGGGGCTTCGACCCGATCTACTTCGACAACCGGCGCTGCGTGCGCGAGGACCTAGACCGAGTCTCGGCGACGCGGCCGGTGGGCATGATCCACGCCAGCGGCCACATCATCAACTGCAACAGCGCCGCGCTGGGGGCCATCGGCTGGCTGCGCAGCGGCATCGACCACCCCGGCGTGCCGCTGGGCAGCGACGGCATGCCCACCGGCGAGCTGAAGGGCCCCGAGGCGATGATGCAGGTGGCCCAGGTGCTGGGCATGGACCGCGCGGTGCTGGCCGGCGACGAGCCCGCTCTGTACCTGTTCTCGCGCCTGTGCGTGCGCGCCGGCGTCACCACCGCCACCGACCTGGCCAGCCCGCTGCCTGATGCGGCAGTGGACATGATGCTCAACGTGACGGCCGGTGACGACTTCCCCACGCGCATCGTGCCGCTGCTGCGCCTGATGGGCGCCCCGGCCGAAGGCGTGGAGCGCGCCGTGGCGCTGCGCGAGCGCGCCACCGATAGGCTGCGCCTGGGCCGCATCAAGATGGTGGCCGACGGTTCGATCCAGGGATTTTCGGCACGTCTGCGCTGGCCTGGTTACCACAACGGCGCGCCCAATGGCCTGTGGTACATGGCGCCGCAGCAGATGGGCCAGACGCTGGCGCTGGCGCTGCAGCGCGGCGTGCAGATCCACACCCACACCAACGGCGACGAGGCCACCGAGCTGCTGCTCGAGCTGATGGAGCAGGCACTGCGCGAACGGCCCACGCCCGACCACCGCTTCACGCTGCAGCATTGCCAGCTGGCCGACGCGGCGCAGTACCGGCGCATGAAAGCGCTGGGGATGTGCGTCAACCTGTTCGCCAACCACCACTACTACTGGGGCGACGAGCACTACCGGCTCACGGTGGGTCCGGAGCGCGCGACGCGCATGAACGCCTGTGCCACCGCGCTGGCCAGCGGCGTGCCCTTCGCCATCCACAGCGACGCGCCGATCACGCCGCTGGGCCCGCTGTTCACCGCCTGGTGCGCGGTGCACCGGCTCACCGCCAGCGGCCGGGTGCTCGGCGAGCACGAGCGCATCGGCGTGGCCGACGCGCTGCGTGCCATCACAGTGGGCGCGGCCTACATGCTCAAGCTCGACGGCGAGATCGGCTCGATCGAATGCGGCAAGCGCGCCGACTTCTGCGTGCTCGACGACGACCCGCTGGCAGTGCCCAGCCTGGCGCTGAAGGACCTGCCGGTGTGGGGTGTGGTGCAGGACGGGCGCATCTTCGCTGCGGCTGAACTTCCGACCGATTGAGATGGAACCGCCGATCCCGGTCACGCTGATCGGTGGCTACCTCGGCGCGGGCAAGACCACGCTGGTCAACCACCTGCTGCGTGAGCGCGGCCAACGCCGCATCGCGGTGCTGGTCAATGACTTTGGCGAATTGCCTATCGACGATGCGCTGATCGAATCGCGCGACGGCCCGCTGCTGCAGTTGGCCGGCGGCTGCGTGTGCTGCAGCTTTGGCAGCGACCTGATGGCCGCGCTGCAGCAGATTCTGGCGCTGCAACCAACACCGCAGCACATCCTGATCGAAACCAGCGGCGTGGCGCTGCCCGCTGCGGTGGCGCGCATGCTGGTCCTGCTGCCAGGCCTGGAGCTCGATGCACTGCTGGTGCTGGCCGATGCCGAAACGCTGCGCCGGCATGCCGCCGACCGCTACGTGGGCGAGCTGGTGCGCGAGCAGCTGCAGCAGGCCGACCTGCTGCTGCTCAACAAGACCGACCTGATGGCCGAGGCGGATCTGTCCGCACTGCGCGAATGGCTCGGCAGCACCGCGCCGCAGGCGCGGGTGCTGAGCTGCCGCCAGGCGCGGCTGCCGCCCGAGCTGCTGCTGGGCATCGGGCCGGTGCAGTCCGGATCGCGGCGCGGCGCTGCCGTGGCCGACGCCGGCGTACTGTTCGAGAGCCTGAGCCTGGAGTTCGAGCATGGCGTGGACATGGCCGCGCTGGCTGCGCTGCTGTCCGCGCCGCCGCTGCGCCTGCTGCGCGCCAAGGGCCTGATGCGTGACCGCGACGGCCGCACCCGCTCGCTGCAGCTGGTCGGTGCACGCACCACGCTGGCCCCTTCGACCCACGCGGGCCCGCAGCAAGGCCGATTGGTGTGCATCGCGCTGCGCGGCGAGTTGCAGGCCGAGCGCCTGCGCGCGGCGCTGGTGGCCTGCGCCGCCTGATCAGGCGCGGTGCAGCGCGCTCTGCACCGCGGCCACCAGCACGCACTGGTCGATCGGCTTGGTCAGGTAGGCGTCGAAGCCGGCCGCCAGGCCGCGCTCGATGTCGGCCGGCATGGCATTGGCGCTGACGGCAATGACCGGGATGTCACGCGTGCCTTCATCGGCACGCAAGCGACGCAGCACCTCGTAGCCGTCCATTCCCGGAAGCTGGATGTCCAGCAGAATCAGGTCCGGCCGCTGCGCGCGCGCCAGTTGCAGGCCGGCCTCGGGCAACTCGGCGCTAATCAGCCGCAGCCGCGTCTGCTGGGTCAGCATGGCCTCCATCAGCAGCACGTTGACCGGGTTGTCCTCGATGTAGAGCACGGTGCCCGCATGGCCCGCAGCCTCGTCGGCAGGCGCCACCGGGTCCCGGTCGGCGCAAGCCAGCCGCACCCAGAAGCGGCTGCCGACGCCGACCTCGCTGTCCAGACCGATGTGGCCATTCATCAGCTCCACCAGCCGTTTGCTCAGCGCCAGCCCGATGCCGGCGCCGTCGACCGCGCCGCGGTCGGCCCCGAGCCGCTCGAAGGCATGAAACAGGTGCTCCTTCTGCGCCTCGTCCAGCCCCGGGCCGGTGTCGCTGACGGTGATGCGCAGCGCGTCGCCATCGGGTTCGGTCTGCACGCTGACCAGGCCATCGCGGGGGCTTTGCTTGATGGCGTTGGACAGCAGGTTCAGCAGCACCTGCTTCAGCCGTGCCCGATCGGCCACCACCCGGCCCGGCAGCGACAGTGTCGCCCCGTCTGGCAACTGCACCCGGTGCTGCTGCGCGACCGGCTCGATGGCCTGCAGGCAGTCCTGCAACATCGGCGCCAGCTCCACCGGCTCCAGCTGCAGCGGCAGTTGCGCGGCCTCGATGCGCGAAAGGTCGAGCAACTCGTTGATCAACCCGAGCAGCCGGTCGCCGGCACGCAGGATCTCGCGCAGGTGGATGCGCGAGGCCGGCGCCAGCGATGGGTCGCCTTCCAGCAGTTGCCCGAAGCCCAGGATGGCATGCATGGGCGTGCGCAGCTCATGGCTCATGCGCGACAGGAACTCCGACTTCGCGTGATTCGCGGCTTCGGCCTCGTCGCGGGCGTGCACCAATTCCAAAGTGCGCCGCTGCACGCGAACTTCCAGCTCGGCATTGAGCGCACGCAGCGCCTCCTCGGCACGCGTGCGGCCGCTGACATCGCGCAGGTTCAGCACCACGCCGCCCACGGCCGGGTCGGCCAGGCAGTTGTTGGCCAGGATCGCGAGGTGCCGCCACTGCCCGTCGGCATGGTGGACGCGGCACACCGTCTCGGTCTCGTCGCTGGTGAAGCCGAGCACCGCGGCCATCTCGGTGCGCGCCAGGTCCAGATCGTCCGGGTGCAGCCAGTCGAAGACGCAGCTGCCGAGCAGATCCTCGGGCGCAAAGCCCAGGAGACGCTGCGACGCCGGGCTGGCATAGCTGACGATGCCCTGCGCATCGCATACCACAGTGAGCAACTGGGCACGTTCGGTGAAGGCGCGAAAACGCCGTTCGCTGGCCTGCAGCGCCAGCTCGGTGTGGCGCTGGCGGGTGATGTCCTCGACCGTGCCTTCGTAGTACAGCGGTGTGCCGTCGGCAGCGCGCACCAGGTGCGCGTTCTCGCGGATCCAGATGCGCTCGCGCGTCCTGTGGCGGTACACCTCGGAGACGAAGTCGGTGACCTGCCCGTCGCGTTGCATCAGCTGCTGGAACTCGGCGCGGCGCTGTGCCTGCACGTACCACTCCAGGCCGATGTCGCTCACCGCGGCCAGCAGCTCCTTCTCGCTGGCATAGCCGTTCATCTTCACCAGCGCGGCATTGGCCCGCAGCTGACGGCCGTCGATGCTGGAACGGTAGGCACCGATCGGCAGCAGGTCGAACAGTGTCGATTGCGCGTCCATCAGGGGCCGTGGCGGCGGCGCGCTCGGGGTGGCGGCCGATCGTGCCGCGGCGGCGGCGCGGCCTGCGCGCGCTCTTCGGCTTCGCGCCGCGCCAGCTCCAGCAGCCCAGGCAGCTCGTCCGCGGCCACGCCCTTGAGCGCGCAGAAGTTGGCCATGCTCAGCGAGCTGCCTTCGAAGGCGCGCAGCAGCTCGGCGCGCTGCCGGCGCTGCGCCTGCAGCGCGGCCTCGCGCGTGGCCTGCAGCGCACGGCGACGCGCCAGCTCATCGATGGCCGCCTGGCGGTGCTCGGCCGAGATCTCGCCGGCCGGCGCACCGTCCAGGTCGAAGCGGTGCGCCGCGCGCGTCAGCGCGATCAGGTAGCCGGTGCGCCCGGTGTGGCGACGCAGGAAGGCCGACAGCGCGGCCTTGGAGAACGCGCCGGGCGCGCGCTCCTGGATGTCAGCCTGGATGCGCAGCTTCAGCGGCTTGGGCGCGCCGGAAAACAAGGCGGGAAAGTGCTGGCGCAGTTGCTCTGCGCAGGCGTCGGCGCCAGGCTCTGCCGGGGCTGCAGCGGGCGCGGTGTCGACGGTCATGTGAATAGGCCCGGAGCGTTGGAAGGAGCGCATTTTGCCTCGGCCGGCGGCCGCGCGCGGCCGCCGTGCTAAGGTGCCGCCGCCCACCCTGGAACCCCATGCACATGAACACCCTGCGCGCGGAGATCGCCCTGGTCCTGCCCGAGATGATCGGCCTGCGCCACCACATCCACCAGCATCCGGAGCTGGCCTTCGAGGAACACGCCACCAGCGACCTGGTGGCCGAGCGCCTGGCCGCCTGGGGCTACGAGGTGCAGCGCGGCCTGGGCGGCACCGGCGTGGTCGGCCGCCTGCGCCACGGCAGCGGCAGCAGGAGCATCGGCATCCGCGCCGACATGGACGCACTGCCCATCACCGAAGCCACCGGGTTGGCCTACGCCAGCCGGCACCACGGCAAGATGCACGCCTGCGGCCACGACGGCCACACCGCCACGCTGCTGGCGGCGGCGCGGCACCTGGCGCAGACGCGGCGCTTCAGCGGCACGCTGAACCTGATCTTCCAGCCGGCCGAAGAAGGTGCCGGCGGCGCCAAGCGCATGGTCGAGGACGGCCTGTTCCAGCGCTTTCCCTGCGACGCCATCTTCGCGCTGCACAACGCCCCCGGCCAGGCACTGGGCACGCTGGGCTTTCGCAGCGGGCCGGCGCTGGCCTCGGCCGACCGCGTGGTCATCGAACTGCGCGGCAAGGGCGGCCATGCGGCGATGCCGCATTTCAGCTGCGACCCGATCGTGGCCGGCTCCAGCATCGTGATGGCGCTGCAGTCGATCGTCGCGCGCAACATCGACCCGCTGGCGTCGGCGGTGGTCACGGTGGGCATGTTCCAGGCGGGCACGGTCAACAACGTGATCCCCGGCACGGCACGGCTGGAGCTGAGCGTGCGCGCGCTCGACCGCGAGGTGCGCAAGCTGCTGCGCCAACGCATCCAGGACATCGCCATCGCCCAGGCCACCAGCCTGGGCGTGGTGGCCGAGGTCGACTACCAGGAAGGTTATCCAGTGCTGGTCAACACCGACGCCGAGACCGCCTTCGCCGCACAGGTGGCCACCGAGCTCGTCGGGCCCGAGCGTGTGCTGCTCGACCGGCCGGCGGTGATGGGCAGCGAGGACTTCGCCTTCATGCTGGAGCATCGGCCCGGCTGCTACCTGTTCCTGGGCAATGGCGACGGCGCCGGCTCGTGCATGGTGCACAACCCGGGTTACGACTTCAATGACGCGGCCATGGAAACCGGCGCGGCCTTCTGGTCGCTGCTGGCCGAACGCTACCTCGCCTGAAGGCCCGCCGCGGCGGTTAAGCTTCACGCCCGGGCCGGACCGGCCGGTTCAAGGAGACACCCATGAGCAAGATGCACCACCTGAGCGCGATGGACAGCGCCTTCCTGCATCTGGAAACCGCCGAGATGCCAATGCACGTCGGCTCGCTGCACCGCTACCAGCTGCCGCAGGGCTACCGGGGCAACTGGTACGACGATGTCAAGCAGCACCTGGCGCGGCGCCTGCACCTGGCGCCGGTGTTCACGCGCAAGCTGGCGTTGATGCCCTTCGACCTGGCCAACCCGGTGTGGATCGAGGACGACGACCTCGATATCGACTACCACGTCCGCCACACCGTGCTGCCCAAGCCCGGCACGCAGGAACAGTTGGAGGCGCTGGCCGCACGGCTGCATTCCAGCCTGCTCGACCGCAGCCGGCCGCTTTGGGAGTTCTATGTCATCGAAGGGCTCGCCGACGGCACGATGGGCTTCTACACCAAGGTGCACCATGCGGCCATCGACGGCCAGGCCGGCGTGGCGCTGGGCAATGCGATGCTCGACGTGACCGCGGTGCCGCGCACGGTGAAGCCGCCGCGCGCGCACCGCACCCACCGCTACCAGCTGGGCGTGGCCGAGTTGCTGGGCGCGGCGCTGTCGAACACGCTGCGCCAGGCGCGCATGATCGGCAAGCTGATCGTGCCGCTCGGCAAGGCAGTGCTGGACAGCGCGCGCAAGTCGGTGGCCGAGCGCCGGCTCGGCCTGGGCGCGCTGCGCTCGCTGCTGAAGATGCCGCCGCCCACGCCCTTCAACGTGTCCATCACCAACCAGCGTGTCTTCGCCGCGCTGACACTGCCATTGGACGAGGCCAAACGCCAGGGCAAGGCCCATGGCGCGTCGATCAACGACCTGGTGTTGTGGCTGTGCTCGACCGCGCTGCGCGACTACCTGAAGGAATCGCGCGAGCTGCCCGAGGCCTCGCTGGTGGCCGGCGTGCCGGTATCGCTGCGCGCCGAGGGCGACACGCGCATGAACAACCAGGTGACGATGAGCCTGGTGGACCTGGCCACGCAGGAGAAGGACCCGCTGGAACGGCTGCGCAGGATCCGCAGCGCCACGGCGTCGATGAAGAACACCATGGGCGCGTTCGGCGAGCTGATCCCCACCGACTTCCCGTCGCCCGGCGCTCCGTGGCTGCTCAGCGGCCTGGCCTCGCTGTACGGCCGCTCCGGCCTGGCCGACCGCATCCGTGTCTCCAACGTCGCCATCTCCAACGTGCCGGGCTCGCCGGTGCCGCTGTACCTGGCCGGCGCGAAGATGCTCGACTACTACCCGGTGTCGATCGTCGTGCACGGCGTCGCGCTGAACATCACGGTGCAGAGCTACATGGGGCAGCTGTGCTTCGGGTTGATCGCCTGCCGCCGCGCGGTGCCCGATGTGCGTGACATTGCCGTGGCCATGCAGCGCGCCTTCGACAGCTTCCGCCAGCTGCCGCTGTCCGGGGCGGTCGCCGCGCCGGTGGTGACCGCCATCGAGGCCCCGCGTGCCGCGGTCAAGTCACGGCGACCGGCTGCCGTCAAGCCGCCGGCCAAGGCCCGGCCCAAGCTGCGGGTGGTGGCCAAGCCGCCACCGCGGGTGCGCGCCGCCCGCCAAGCGAAGGTGGCCGTATGAAGGCCCGCCTGACACGCCGCCACGCGCTGCTGCTGGCCGCCTCCCTGGCAGGGACGGGCAGCGCCTGGGCGCAGGCCGACTGGCCGAGCAAGCCGGTGCGGATCGTCGTGCCCTTCGCGCCCGGCGGCACCACCGACCTGACGGCGCGCATCGTCGCCGAGCAGTTGGGCCAGAGCTTCAAGCAGACCTTCGTCATCGAGAACAAGGCCGGTGCCGGCGGCAACGTTGGCGCCAACGAGGTCGCCAAGGCCGCGCCGGACGGCTACACCTTCCTGATGGGCACGCCGGGCACGCAGGCCATCAACCAGTTCCTGTACGCGAAGATGCCCTACGACACCGCCAAGGACCTGGTGCCGGTGTCCTTCGTCGTGCGCGTACCCAACGTGATGATGCTCAACCCCGGCGTGCCGGCGAAGAACATCAAGGAGTTCATCGCGCTGGCCAAGGCCAAGCCGGGCGGGATCTCCTACGGCACGCCGGGCAACGGCTCCACCGGACACCTGTCGACCGAGCTGTTCAAGACCCAGGCGGGCGTGTTCGTCACGCACATCCCGTACCGCGGCAGCGGCCCGATGCTGCAGGACCTGATGGCCGGGCAGGTGCAGGTGGCCATCGACAACCTGCCGTCGGCGCTGCCGCTGATCCAGGCCGGCAAGCTGGTGGCCATCGGCGTCACCTCCGAGCAGCCGGTGCCCACGTTGCCTGGCGTGCCACCGATCGCCAGCGTGCTGCCCGGCTATGTCGCCGAATCGTGGTTCGTGCTGGTGGCGCCGGCCGGCACGCCGCAGCCCATCATCGACAAGCTCTCGGCCGAGGTCGACCGCATCCTGAAGAAGCCCGAGGTGGCCGAACGCTTTGCCAAGCTCGGCGCCACGCCGGTGGGCGGCACACCCAAGCAGTTGGGCGACTTCATCGCCGCCGAGACGCGCAAGTGGCAGCAGGTGGTCAAGGCCTCCGGCGCCAAGGTGGACTGAGGACATTTGACATGAGCTGCGTCATGTCGAATGCGGCAGTTCAGACGTGAGCTCTGCGAGCGCGCGGCCTGCAGGGCGACTGACAGGCCGGCCATGAGGCCGCGCCGGCTGATGGTGGCGCGGCTGTGGTTCGAAGGCAATCGCTTCTCGCCCGGCACCACCACTCTGGCCGGGTTCCAGCGTGTCGAATGGGCCCGCGGCGAGGCCGCGCTGGCGGCGGCACGCGGCACGGAACACGAGCTGGCCGCCGTGGCCGACTTCGCCGCGGCACGCGACGACTGGCAGGTACAGGTGTCGCGCTGCGCCGCGGCCTGGCCCGGCGGGCCGATCGACGACGCGCTGTTCTCCGCCTTCAGCGACGAGCTGCTGGCCGACCTGCAACGCTGGCAGCCCGATGCGCTGTACTTGTCGCTGCACGGCGCAGCCATCACGCGGCAACTCGACGCACCCGAGACGCAGCTGCTGCAGCGCCTGCGCGCGCTGCTGGGCGCCAGGCCGCTGGTGGCCAGCTTCGACCTGCACGCCAACCTTGACCCGGCCTGGGCCGCGCTACTCGACTTCGGCAGCGCCTACCGCACCTACCCGCACGTCGACCTGCGCCAAACTGCCGCGCGCGTGCTGGCGCAGCTGGACGCGCTGTGCGGCGGCGAACGGCTGCACGGCCATGCGGCCAAGCTGGGGGCGCTGCTGCCGAGCTTTCGCATGCGCAGTGAGCACGCGCCGATGGCCGAACTGCTGGCCCGGGCGCGGGCGCTGGAGTCGGCCCACCCGGGCAGCGACCTCTCGATCCTCGGCGGCTTTCCCTATGCCGACTCACCGCATGGCGATGCCGGCGTGATGGCCTGGGCGGCCGACGCCGCCACTGCGCAGGCGCTGGCGGCAGCGATGCTGGCTGGCCTGCGCGAGCGACAAGCCGAGTTCCGGCCGCAGCTGCGCGCGCCGGCCGAAGGGCTGGCCGAGGCGCTGCGGCAACTGCAGGCGCACCCAGCACAGCCGGTGGTCCTGACCGACCCGGCCGACAACCCGCTTTCAGGCGGCGGCGCCGACACCCCGACGCTGCTGCGCGAGCTGCTGGCTCGGCCCGAGCAGCTACCCCGCGAGGGCGTGGTCTTCGCCTATTTCTGCGACCCGGCGCTGGTGCAGCGCGCCCATGCCGTCGGCATCGGTGCGCAGCTCGACGCCACGCTCGGCGGCAGGCTCGGTACCGCCTTCGGCGCGCCACTGGCGGTACGGGCGACGGTGCTTGGGCTCAGCGACGGAGGCTTCGTCAATCAGGGGCCGATGCAACAGGGCCTGAAAGTGCATTGCGGGCCGGGTGCGCTGCTCGACGTGCAGGGTATCGGCATCATCGTCACCAGCGCCGTGCTGCCCGCCAACGACCCGGCCTTCTTTGCACACCACGGCATCGACCTGACCGCCACGCGGCTGCTGTGCGTGAAGGCGAAGAACCATTTCCACGCCGCCTTCGCGCCGCGCTGCGCCGCGATCATCGAGGTGGATGCACCGGGCCCGGCGATGGCGGACTTGTCGCAGCTGCCTTTTGTGCATTGGCCTGCGCCAGCGCCTGCAGCGCCTCGGGCGTGAGACCCAGCGCCTCCTGCACCGGCCGCGGCGCCGCCGGGTCCCAAGAGGCGCGCGTGCCCACCGTCATGCCGCCGTCCACCACCACGTGCGTGCCGGTGACGAAGCCGGCCGCGTCGCTGGCCAGGTAGAGCACCGCCTCGGCGATGTCCTCGGGCCGGCCAACCCGACCCGCGGGCTGCAGGCTGCCACCACGTTCGGTCAGCGTGGCGGCCATCTGCTGCGCCGCCGTGCGGTCCAGGCCGAAGCCGCTGCCGAAGATCGGCGTGGCGATGAAGCCCGGCACCACCGCGTTGACGCGGATGCGGTGGCGCGCCAGGTCGGCCGCGCACAGTTTGCTGAAGTGCAGCACCGCCGCCTTGGCGGTGGAATAAGCCACCGGTGCGTAGCCGGTGGCGAGGGCCGAGATCGACGAAGTGTTGACGATGGCGCCGCCGCCGCGCGCCTTCAGGTGCGGCAGCGCGTACATCGTGCCGCACATGACCGAGCGCAGCAGCAGGTTCATCGTCGCGTCCCAGCCGTCGAGCGTCATCTCCTCCATGCCGCCGCGCTGGCCGGCGGCGCCGGCGTTGTTGAAGACGATGTCCAACCCGCCGAACTCGGCCACCGCGCGTTCGATCGCCGCGTGGATCTGCGCCGACTGCGTGACGTCGCAATGCGCGTAGACCAGTCTGCCGGCCAGGCGCTGCTGCAGCGCGGCGCCGGCTTCGTCCTGGATGTCGGCGGCAAGCACACACGCACCTTCGGCGACGAAACGTTCGGCGGTGGCCAGTCCGATGCCGGAACAGGCACCGGTGATGAACGCGATCTTGTGCTGCAAGCTTGGACTCATGGGCTCTCCTGTGCGTCCAGTGTGGCACAGTGCCGCCTTACTCCAAGGCGCCCCATGGCCCTCAAATCGACCATCTACAAGGCGGCGCTGCAGATCGCCGACATGGACCGGCAGCTCTATGCCGACCATGTGCTGACCCTGGCGCTGCACCCGTCGGAAACCGAAGAACGGCTGCTGGTGCGGCTGCTGGCCTTTGCGCTGAACGTGCCGCACGACACCGATCATGGCGCGCTGCAGTTCGCGCGCGGCCTGTCCGACGGCGACGAGCCCGACCTGTGGCAGCACGACCTGACGGGGCAGCTGCTGCACTGGATCGAGGTCGGCCAGCCCGACGAGCGTCGCCTGGCCAAGGCCTGCTCGCGCGCCGAGCGTGTCACGCTGTATGTCTTTGGCAGCGCCGCGGGCATCTGGTGGAACGGCATCCGCAACAAGCTGACGCGCCTGAACAAGCTCACCGTGTGGCAGATCCCGTCGGAGCAGGCCCAGGCCCTGTCGCGGCTGGCTTCGCGCTCCATGCAATGGCAGCTGACGGTGCAGGACGGCCATGTGTGGGTGAACAGCGGCGAGGCCTCTCTGGAACTGCTGCCCCAGCGGCTGATGGGTCCTTCGTAGCCCGCCTATCATCGCCGCCCGCTGACCCCGCCGCTCCTGCGCTGGCTTGCTGCCGGCGCGCTCGCCATGACGCTGACCACCGCCTCCCCCGCCCAAGACCCTGACGATGACCCCTGGATGTGGCTGGAGGAGGTGCAGGACGCCAAGGCGCTGGACTGGGTGCGCGAGCGCAATGCGCAGACGCGGCAGCGGCTGCAGGCCTGGCTCGGCTTCGACGCCACGCGCGAGCGCATCCTGCAGGTGCTGGACTCGCGCGACCGCATCCCGGTCATCGCGCGGCGCGGCGACTTCGTCTACAACTTCTGGCAGGACTCCGACAACCCGCGCGGCCTGTGGCGGCGCACGACGCTGGACGAGTACCGCCTGAGCGCGCCGGCCTGGGAGCTGCTGCTGGACGTGGACGCTCTGGGCCGCAGCGAAGGCGAGAACTGGGTCTGGGCCGGTGCCGTGTGCCTGGGCCCGGACTACACGCGCTGCCTGGTCAAGCTGTCGCGCGGCGGCGCCGACGCGCAGGTGGTGCGCGAGTTCGACACCGCGACCCGGCAATTCGTGGCCGGCGGCTTCAACCTGCCCGAGGCCAAGTCCGAGGTGGCATGGCTCGACCGCGATACGGTCTTCGTCGGCACCGACTTCGGCCCCGGCTCACTCACCGACTCGGGCTATCCGCGCCTCATCAAGCGCTGGCAGCGCGGCCAGCCGCTGGCCGACGCGGTGACGGTGTTCGAGGCGCAGCACAGCGACGTCGCCGCCAGCGTGCATGTGGACGCCACCCCCGGCTTCGAGCGCACGCTGCTGCAGCGCGCGCCGGACTTCTTCAGCAGCGAGGAATTCCTGCTCGTCGACGGGCAATTGCGCAGACTGGACAAACCAGCCGACGCGCAGCTGGGCTTTTGGTACGGCCAGGTGCTGCTGGCCCTGCGCAGCGACTGGCAACAAGGCGGCACCACCTGGCCACGCGGCGCGCTGCTGGCCAGCGACGCGATGGCCTTCCTGAACGGCAAGGCGCAGTGGACCGCGCTGTTCACGCCCACCGCCACACGCTCGCTGGCCGGCTATGCGCTGCTGCGCCACACCGTGTTGCTGGAGCTGCTGGACAACGTCGCCGGGCGCTTGCAGGAGCAGCGCTTCGACGGCAGCCACTGGAATGCGCGCGAGGTCGAGGCGCCCTTCCCCGGCACGCTGCACGCACAGAGCCTGCACGACACGCAGGTGCCGGACGATCCGCTGGGCGAGAACTACCTGCTCACTTATACCGATTTCCTCACGCCCGAGTCGCTGCTGCTGGGCCGCACCGGCAGTGACCCGCACGACCTGCTCAAGGCTCGCCCGGCCTTCTTCGACGCCACTGGCATGCGCGTCGAGCAGCGCTTTGCCACCTCCAGGGACGGCACGCGCGTGCCCTACTTCGTGGTCTGGCCCAAGGGGGCCACGCCCGACGGCAACAACCCGACACTGCTCTACGGCTATGGCGGCTTCGAGGTGCCCTTGCAGCCCCAGTATTCGGGCGGCTTCGGCAACGCCTGGTACGGCCGCGGCGGCGTACAGGTGGTGGCCAACATCCGCGGCGGCGGCGAGTTCGGTCCCGGCTGGCACCAGGCGGCGCTGAAGGGCCAGCGGCAGAAGGCCTTCGACGACTTCATCGCCGTGGCCGAGGACCTGGTGGCCGCGGGCATCACCCGGCCGCGGCGCCTCGCCATCCAGGGCGGCAGCAACGGCGGGTTGCTGGTCGGCGCGGTGATGCTGCAGCGGCCCGAGCAGTTCCGCGCCGTGGTCTGCCAGGTGCCGCTGCTGGACATGCGCCGCTACCACCGGCTGCTGGCCGGCGCCAGCTGGATGGGCGAGTACGGTGACCCGGACGACCCGGCGCAGTGGGAGGGGATCTCGAAGTACAGCCCCTACCAGAACGTGCCGGATGCAAAGGCGATGCCGGCCGGCACGCGACTGCCGGCGGTGCTGTTCACCACCAGCACGCGCGACGATCGGGTGCACCCGGGCCATGCGCGCAAGATGACGGCGCGCCTGCGCGAGAAGGGCCACGACGCCTGGCTGTACGAAAACATCGAAGGCGGCCACGGCGGCGCCGCCGACAACAAGCAGCGCGCCGACCTGCTGGCGCTGGAATTCGCCTTCCTGTGGCAGGAGCTGGGCGAATGAGGCCCATCGACATCCAACACGACGCGACAGCGCTGCGCTTCCATGCCAACGTGGACGGCGGCGAGGCCGAATGTATCTACCGCCTGGCCGGCAGCTTGATGAACATCGTGCACACCGAAGTGCCGCCGCAAGCCGAAGGCCAGGGCATCGCCGCCGCGCTGGTGCGCGCTGCCCTGGCCCAGGCGCGCGCGATGGGCTGGCGCGTGCGCCCGTCGTGCAGCTACGTGGGCAGCTACATGCGCCGCCACCCCGAGACACAGGACCTGCTGGAATGAATGACGCAGCGATCGACCCGCGCGCCGCCGAGGTGCTGGACTTCTGGTTCGGCAAGCCCGGCGAGGCGCACCACCTGCAGACGCGGCCCGAGTGGTTCCGCAAGGACGAAGCCTTCGATGCGCTGATCGCCCAGCGCTTCGGTACGCTGATCGATGCCGGCCTGCGCAGCGAGCTGGCGCCTTGGGCCGCGCAGCCGCTGTCGGCACTGGCGCAGATCGTCGTGCTGGACCAGTTCACGCGCAACACGCGGCGCGGCACCGCCGGCGTGTTTGCCGGCGACGCCCAGGCGCTGGCCACGGCGCGCGCGCTGGTGGCCGCGGGCGACGACCTGCGGCTGGCGGGCGTGCAGCGACAGTTCGTCTACCTGCCCTTCGAGCATTCGGAAACGCTGGCCGACCAGACGGAATGCCTGCGCCTGTTCGAGCAGCTGGGCCGCGACGAGCCGGCGCTGGCCGGCCTGCTGGAATGGGCGCAGAAGCATTACGACATCGTGGCCCGCTTCGGCCGCTTTCCGCACCGCAATGCCGCGCTCGGCCGCAACTCCACGGCCGAGGAGATCGAGTTCCTGAAGCAACCGGGCTCCGGCTTCTAGACGATGGATGAACAGTCCGTGCTGCAGGCCACGCGCGCCTGGGTCGAGCACGCGGTGATCGGCCTGAACCTGTGCCCCTTTGCCAAGGCGGTGCAGACCAAGAACCTGATCCGCTATGTGTGCAGCGACGCGCGCGACAGCGCGGCGCTGCTCGATGCGCTGCGCATCGAACTGCAGCGGCTGGCCGACGCGCCGATCGAGCAGCTGGAAACCACGCTGCTGGTGCACCCGCAGGTGCTGGGCGACTTCCTGGCCTACAACGACTTCCTCGACGAGGCCGACGCCCTGCTGTGCGAGCTGGGCCTCGACGGCACGCTGCAGATCGCCAGCTTCCACCCGCAGTACCAGTTTGCGGGTACGGCCGCCGACGACATCGAGAACGCCACCAACCGCTCGCCCTACCCCACCCTGCACCTGCTGCGGGAAACCAGCATCGAGCGCGCGGTGGCCGCCTTCCCCGAGCCCGAGGCGATCTACGAGACCAACATGCGCACGCTGCGCGCACTGGGTCCGAAGGGCTTGGCGGAGCTGCAGGCGCGCTGCCTGCGCGAGGCGCAGCGCGGCTGAGCTCAAGTATCCGACAGGGCAGCCGGCTTCACGCGAGCCCTTATGCTGCGGCGCTGACTGCAAACCCCAAAACGTCATGGAGACCACATGAGCTTGAAAAAACTGTTCCTCGCCACCACGCTGTGCGTCCTGTGCGCAGCGGCCGGCGCGCAGGGCTACCCCACCAAGCCCATCCGCATGGTGGTGACCTTCCCGCCCGGCGGCGCGCCGGACATCCTGGCGCGCCTGTTTGCCGACAAGGCGCAGCTCGGCCAGCCGGTGGTGGTGGACAACAAACCGGGCGCGGGCGGCAACATCGGCGCCGAGATCGTGGCCAAGTCGCCGCCGGACGGCTACACGCTGGTGATGGGCACGGTGGGCACGCATTCGATCAACGGCGCGCTGTACAGCAAGATGCCCT
>JAGTRL010000400.1 GCA_018261815.1 Pseudomonadota bacterium | reverse complement strand
CGCCTGCTTGCGCAACGCGCTGGGGTTCATTCGGTAACGCTGCATGAAGGCGGCATTGAAGCGGCGCAGGCTCGCATGCCCGCTGGCCAGCGCCACCTGCGTCACCGGCATGTCGGTGTCGGTGAGCAACTGCTTGGCCAGCAGCAGGCGCTGGGTGCTCAGGTAGTCGATCGGCGTCACACCATGCGCCAGGCGGAAGATGCGCCGCAGGTGGCGGTCGGTGACCCCCAGTTGCGCGGCGATGTCCGGCAGGTACGGGTCGGCGCCGCTGCGTGCCGCCAGTTCGATCAGCCGTGCCGCGTGCTGCGCCAACACCTGCGACGAATCGGCCAGCGACAGCCCTGGCGACAGCTCCGGCCGGCAACGCAGGCACGGGCGGAAGCCGCCGCGCTCGGCGCTGGCCGCGTTGGCAAAGAACTGGCAGTTGCGGCGCAGCGGCGTGCGCACCCGGCACACCGGCCGGCAATAGATGCCGGTGGAAGTGACGCCCACGAACAGCCGGCCGTCGAAGCGGGCATCGTGGGTCTTCAGCGCCAGGTAGGCGGCGTCGTCGTGCAAGGTCATGGCCCGATCATAGGTGTCGCAGGCCAATGGACTCGCCGTTTTCGGACCTGTGCCTCCAGCCGGTGCGGCATGGGTCGCTGCCTACAATCCGCCCATCACCCCCACAAGGCAGCGCTCCATGCAGGTCGACCCGTCCGTGTTCAAGGCCTACGACATCCGCGGCATCGTCGGCCGCAGCATCGACGAGGTCTTTGCCGAACATCTGGGACGCGCCTTTGGCTCCGAGGCCGTCGCCGCCGGCGAGCGCGCCGTGGCGGTGGGCCGCGACGGGCGCCTGTCCGGGCCGTCGCTCGCGGCGGCGCTGATCCGCGGTCTGGCCTCGACTGGGCTGGACGTGGTGGACCTGGGTGCGGTGACCACGCCGATGCTGTACTACGTGGCCGCCACCCGAGAGGCGCATGGCTGCCGCAGCGGCATCCAGGTCACCGGCAGCCACAACCCGAAGGACTACAACGGCTTCAAGATGGTGCTGGCCGGCCGTGCCATCTACGGCGCCGAGATCCAGGGCCTGCGCCGGCGCATCGAGGCCGAGGCCTACACGCAGGGGGTCGGGCGCAGCGCGACGATGGACATCGCCGCCGAATACCAGGCGCGCATCGTCGGCGACATCCGCCAGACGCGACGCATGAAGATCGTCGTCGATTGCGGCAACGGCATCCCGGGTGCCACCGCGCCGGGCATCCTGCGTGCGCTCGGCAACGACGTGACCGAGCTGTACAGCGAGGTCGACGGCAACTTCCCCCATCACCATCCAGACCCGAGCAAGCCGGAAAACCTGACCGACCTGATCGGCACCGTGCAGCGCACTGGTGCCGAACTCGGCCTGGCCTTCGACGGCGATGGCGACCGTCTGGGCGTGGTCACGCGCGATGGGCAGATCATCTACCCCGATCGCCAATTGATGCTCTTTGCCACCGACGTGCTGCAGCGCCACGCGGGCGCGTCGATCCTGTTCGACGTCAAGTGCTCGATGCACATGGGGCCGACCATCCGCCGCGCCGGTGGTGTGCCGCTGATGTGGATGACCGGTCATTCGCTGATGAAGGCCAAGCTCAAGGAGACCGGCGCACCACTGGCCGGCGAGATGAGCGGCCACATCTTCTTCAGCGAACGCTGGTACGGCTTCGACGATGCCACCTACACCGCGGCGCGGCTGCTGGAGATTCTGTCGCGCAGCAAGGATCCGAGCGCGCTGCTGAACGCGCTGCCTACCAGCCACAGCACGCCGGAGCTGAACGTGCCCTGCGACGAAGGCGAGCACCACCGCGTGGTGCAGCAGCTGCGCGAGCAGGCGCGCTTCGACGGCGCCACCGAGATCGTCACCATCGACGGCCTGCGCGCCGAGTTCGCCGACGGCTTCGGCCTGGTGCGAGCGTCCAACACCACGCCGGTGCTGGTGCTGCGCTTCGAAGGCGACAGCCCGGCCGCACTGCAGCGCATCCAGAGCCAGTTCATGGCGGCGCTGCGAGCGGTGAAACCCGACGCGCAGATCGCCACGGCGGCACATTGATCCGGCTGCACCGCGCCTGCGCCTGCGCGCCGCGCCGATGAAGAGCTGGCTGGCGTGCGCCGGCTACTCGGCACTGCTGCGCCTGCTGACGCCGGCCTACCTGCTGCGCCTGTGGTGGCGCGGCCGGCGCGAGCCGCTGTACCGCCATGCGCTGGCTGAGCGCCTGGGCTACGGCTACCGCGCCGCCGTGCCAGGTGCGCTGTGGCTGCATGCGGTGTCGCTGGGCGAGACCCGCGCCGCCACCGCGCTGGTCGACGCGCTGCGGGCGCGGCGCCCCGGGTTGCGGCTGCTGCTGACGCATGGCACGGCCACCGGGCGCGAGGCCGGCGCGGCGCTGCTGCGCGACGGTGACACCCAATGCTGGCTGCCCTGGGACACCCCTGGCGCCGTGCGCCGCTTCCTGCGCCACCATCGGCCGGCTGCGGGCGTGCTGATGGAAACCGAGATCTGGCCGAACCTGCTGCGCGGCGCCGCAGCCGAGCGTGTGCCGATGGTGCTGGCCAACGCCCGGCTCAGTGAAAAGAGCCAGGCCAAGGGCGAGCGCATCGGCGTATTGGTGCGGCCGGTGGCCGGCACGCTGGCGGCCGTGCTGGCGCAGAGCGAGGCCGACGCGCGGCGCCTGCGCAGCTTCGGCGCCGGCCGGGTGCAGGTCTGTGGCAACCTGAAATTCGATGTCAGCCCCAACCCCAAGCTGCTGGCGTGCGGCCTGCAATGGCGCCAGATGCTGGACCGCCCGGTGGTGCTGGCAGCGGTCACCCGCGAAGGCGAGGAGATGCCGCTGCTGCAATGCTGGGCCGCTCTGGCTGTGCCGCGGCCGCTGCTGCTGCTGGTGCCGCGCCATCCGCAGCGCTTCGATGCGGTGGCCGACATGGCGGCGGGCTTCGGTTTCAAGCTGCTGCGGCGCAGCCAGTGGACCGCGCTGCCGCCGGACGAGGCGCTGCACGCCGACCTCTGGTTGGGCGACTCGATGGGCGAAATGCCGCTGTACTATGCCGCGGCCGACGTAGCGCTGCTGGGCGGCAGCTTCGGGCGCTTCGGAGGACAGAATCTGATCGAGGCCGCGGCCTGCGGTTGCCCGCTGGTGA
>JAGTRL010000399.1 GCA_018261815.1 Pseudomonadota bacterium | reverse complement strand
CAATGCCGCGCGCTGGATCAACCATGCCTGCGACACCAACTGCGAGGCCGACGAAGTCGATGGCCGTGTCTTCATCAAGGCCACGCGCGACGTGATGCCTGGCGAGGAGCTGTTCTACGACTACGGCCTGGTGATCGAAGGGCGCATGACGGCCAAGCTGAAGAGCGAGTTCCCCTGCCACTGCGGCAGCCCCAACTGCCGCGGCACGCTGCTCGCCCCGAAGCGGCGCTGACGCAGGAATTTACCGACGATGCCTGCCCTCCGCTACCAGCACTGGGGCGCAGAGCCGCTGTGGCAGGAACTTGACACGCTGCTTCCGGGCATCAGTGTCGAGATCGTGGCCAGCGCCGATTCCACCAACACCCGGCTGCTCGAGCGCGCGCGCCTGTCCAGCGGCTGGCGCCATGCGCCTGTGACCACGCCCGGGCAGCTCGACAGTGCGCCAGTGGCCCGGGAAGTGCCCACGCCGCACGGACGGCGCAACGACGACACGCGGCCTTGCCTGCTGGTGGCCGAATCGCAGAGCAGCGGCCGCGGCCGCCAGGGCCGGGTTTGGCATTCGACCCCGGGGCTGTCATTGACCTTTTCGCTGGCGCTGCCGCTGAACCCGCCGGCCTGGTCGGGGCTGTCGCTGGCCGTCGGCGTGGTCCTGGCGGATGCTCTGGACCCCCCGCAGGGCGACCAGCCGCCACGCATCGGCCTGAAATGGCCCAACGATCTGTGGCTGATGGAGGCGCCCGGCCGCGGGCGCAAGCTCGGCGGCGTGCTGATCGAGACCGTGGCCGTCGGTGAGCGGCGCATGGCGGTGATCGGCATCGGCCTGAACGTGCGGCCGCAGCCGCTGTTGCAGGAGTTGAGCTCGGGCTTCGCCTGCCTGCAGGAGCTGTGGCCCGACCTCGACGCGCCGCAGGCGCTGAGGCGTGTGGCCGCGCCGCTGGCACAGACGCTGAAGCGCTTCGAATCCGAGGGCCTGGCGCCCTTTGCCGCGGCCTACCGGCGGCGCGACCTGCTGCTCGGCCAGCCGGTCCGCACCACCTACCCGGGCGTTGCCGAAGGCATTGCCGAGGGCATCGACGAACAGGGTGCGCTGCGTGTGCGCTCGGGCGGGTTGCACACGCTGGTCAGCGGCGAAGTCAGCGTTCGCACGGCGGCCTGAGCCTCATGCGCATGCTGGTGGCGCTGCTGCTGTTGGCCAACCTGGGCTTCTTCGCCCTGGCGCGCGGCTGGCTGCAGCCTTATGTCGGACTGTCCACGCAACACGAGCGCGAGCCGCAGCGGCTCGCGGCGCAGGTCAATCCCGAATCGGTGCGCGTGCGCGCCGTCGGCGCAGCCGCCTCGACGCCTGACGCCAGCTGTATTCAGGCCGGGCCTTTCAGCGCCGGGCAGATCGAATCCATCGAGTCCGCCCTCGCGCTGGCGCTGCGCGC
Source organism: Pseudomonadota bacterium (assembly GCA_018261815.1). Classification (GTDB taxonomy): domain Bacteria; phylum Pseudomonadota; class Gammaproteobacteria; order Burkholderiales; family Burkholderiaceae_C; genus Rubrivivax. The sequence goes on along the minus strand of JAGTRL010000399.1, from coordinate 1,739 downwards.
TCCGACATCATGGCAGCGGCAGCCGGCCGAGATGGCTGGTGATGCTCGCGAGCCACAGTTCTGGTTGCGCGTGGAGCAGCCCGATGAAGCGCTGCGTCAGCGGCTTCAGGAGCTGGTGGCCACCCTACCCGGTAGCCAAGTCAGCGCCTGCGCTGCGACCCGCTGAGCATCAGCGGCGCCGAGGGGTACGCAGCGCCGGCAGGGTCAGGGCCGCCGTCGCCAGCGCCAGCAGCCAGAAGCCGCCGAAGGCACCGCCGCCGCTGCTGCTCGACGACACCTGCACCACGTTCGATGGGCGATCCTGCGGGGCCAGGGCCAGTGCCGCGTCGACCTGGGCGTTGTCGATGACCTCGGCCAGCCGCCGCGGGGCCACGTAGCTGTCAGGCATCGTGGCGTAAAGCAACGCCTGATCGGCATCCAGGATGCCGGCGCCGCAGGTGGCGGTGGTGCAGATGCATCGGCCGGGATTGCTGTCCGAGCACTGCGCGATCTTCGGCGAGACGACATGCGGCCGCGCGCTGGCGCGCAGGCCCTGCACGATCTGCTTGTAGCTCAGCGTCGGGTTCAGACTGATCATGTGGGCAATGGTGCCGGCCACTTGCGGCGCGGCAAAGCTGGTGCCGTACAGACGCGCATAGCCGCCCGATGTGGGCACGGTGCTGCCGCGGTTGGTCAGCGTCACCAGGCCACTGTCGGCCAACACCGAGCCCCAGGCGCCCTGGCTGTCGTCGCCGGCCACCGCGGCAATGCCGCTGATGCCGATCTGGTCGCCAAAGTTCGAATAGTTGGTCTTGAAGCCGTCACGGTTGAGGCCGACGACACCGACCACGCCGGGGCAACTGGCCGGGCGCGACGGGCCGGACCAGTCGTTGCCCGCCGCGGCCACCACCACCACGCCGATGGCGCGCAACTCGTCCACGGCGCTCTGGTACGCCGGGCCGCAGGCCGCGCTGCCACCGAAGCTGATGTTGATGATTCGGGCCGGATTCGGGTTCAATGCAGTGCCAGCCACCGGCAAGCCCGCCGCCCAGCGCATGCCGTCGACAATGTCGGGCAAATCGGCGCCGCACTTGCCCGCCACACGCACCGGCAGCACCGACGCGCCCCAATGGATGCCGGCGCCGCCCTCGCTGTTGTCGGCGTTGGCAACGATCATGCCGGCAACGATGGTGCCGTGCCAGGAGCTGCTTTCCACCGCGCAGCCGGTGAAGAGAGCGCTGGCGAGATCGGCGCTGCTGACATAGTCCCCGGGGTCACTGGGGTCGGTGTCTCTCCCATCGCCGTCGTTGGCGTACTCGATCACGCTGACGAAATCATGGCCCCGAAGCACGCGACCCGCCAGGTCGGGGTGGCTGGTGATGCCGGTGTCGAGCACGGCGACCACCGCCGGCGCTTGGTTCGCGCGCAGCCAGGCAGTCTGGAAACCGGCCACACCGCGCAACCTGGCCTCGAGGGCGTTGGCATTGCTGCCACTCACCGGCTGCAGCCACCATTGCTGTGTGAACAGCGGGTCGCTGGGCGATGCCTGGAGCCGCCTTTCACGCAGGTTCGGCTCGACCCAGTCGACGTCTGGACGGGCCATCAGCTTGTCGCGCAGCGACGCGGCCTCGCGGCGCGACAGCGGGCGCTCGAACTCGATCAGTTGCTGGTCGCGGCCCACCGGGCGCATCCGCGGCTCGACGCGGCCCGAGGCCCCGGACAGGCCGGCTTCGCCGAGCACGCGTTGCCAGCGCACCGAC
>JAGTRL010000398.1 GCA_018261815.1 Pseudomonadota bacterium | reverse complement strand
AGCGACGCGGTGCAGCAGCGCTACGAAGCCGCCACCCAGCAAGCCTTCGATGCCGGCGTGTTCGGCGCGCCCAGTTACGTCATCGACGGCGAGATCTTCTGGGGCCAGGACCGGCTGGACTTCCTGGAGCGCAGGCTGGCCGCCGAGAGCCCATGAAAAAGGGCTGCGGCGCCAGAGACGCCGCAGCCCCGTCGGGCCAGCCCAGACCTACTTCAGGTGGGCACTGACCAGCTTGGTCATCTCGAACATCGACACCTGGGCCTTCTTGAAGATTTCCTTCAGCTTGGCGTCGGCGTTGATCATCGTCTTCTTGGCCTGGTCCTGCAGGCCGTTCTTCTTGATGTATTCCCAGATCTTCTTGGTGACCTCGGTGCGCGGCATGGCCTTGTCACCGATCACCGCGGCCAGCGCCGCGCTGGGGGTCATCGCCTTCATGAAGGCAGCACTGGGTGCACGCTTCTTCGCCGGCGCCTTCTTGGCAGGGGCCTTCTTGGCCGCGGCCTTCTTGGCGGGAGCCTTCTTGGCGGCGGCCGCCTTGGTCGGCGGCTTCTTCGGCGCGGCCTTCTTGGCGGGAACCTTCTTGGCCGGGGCCTTCTTCGCGGGAGCCTTTTTCGCAGTTGCCATGTGTGATTTCTCCATCTGGTCTAGGGACTTCGGCCGGATCCGGTGAGGTCTGATCGACCCTCGTGTTGGACGGATTTCCGGCGCAAACGATGTTAATGCCTACGACGGGGCCTGAGAAGCAGATTTGCACCAGGAGGTTGTCATTCCCCGACGTTGCAGGCCATCGGGGTGCATGGCGCGCTATGCTGGCCGCCATGAAACTGATCTTGCGCTGGCTGCTGCTGGCCGCCGCCCTGCTGCTGGTGGCCCACCTTTACCGTGGTGTCATCGTCGAAAGTTTCGGCTCGGCATTGATCGCGGCCTTCGTCATCGGCCTGTTCAACACGCTGGTGCGGCCGCTGCTGGTGCTGCTGACCTTGCCGATCACGCTGCTGACCTTGGGACTGTTCCTGTTCGTCATCAACGCGTTGATGTTCTGGTGGGCGGCGTCGGTGCTCGACGGATTCAGCGTCACCGGCTTTGGTGCTGCTCTGATCGGCTCGCTGATCTACAGCCTGTGCTGCATGGTGATCGACGTGGCAATGGAACGGATTTTCCGGCGTACGTAGCGCCGTCTGTTCCGGCGTTGATTGCTGTTGCGCCAGATGCCTCCGGTCACGCCGAGCTCCACTTGCCATCGGGAAACGCTAAGAGCAGCCGGTCCAAGAGTGCTGTCTGCAATGCAAGGTGCGCGTCTAAGTACTTGCGAGACTGACTCCGCAAATTGGCTGCGTCTTCTCTCCTTTCGTTCGCATCCATGATTGCGGCAACTCGTGCAAACGACGCGGCTAGATCGTCAGGATCACAGTCTTCAGTTGCGACGGCCATGCAACTATTGGCGCAGGCTAGCGACGCATCCGACTGACCAAGTTGAAATCTGCACCAGGCGTAGTCCGCAAGAAAGGCAACTAAGAGGCGAGCGACACCCTGAGACTCGGCACTCTCAAGGTTGCTTGAAAACAAAGCAATGGCCTCTTCATAGCGACCTTCGACGGTCAGCAATTGCGCGCGCAACAGGGGGACAAACCAAGAAAGCGACGCCGTCCCAATTCCAATGTCGAAGTTGCCAGTTGACTCCGCCTCCATCATTGCCTAAGCGGTCTCCAACATGTCCGCCTCACCATAGGAATCTCTCAAGCGCGCCTTGCTTGCCCTAAACGCCGCAACGTTATGCAGCATGGCGCTGATCATCGCGTCGTCGCCGTCGGCCAAGGCGTGCTCGCGAACGGCTGCATACCAAGGGCGGGCCAGGTCGAAGCGGCCGGCATAGTGAAAGGCGTCGGCAACCACCAGGCTCACACGGGCCAGCGCGGCATGGTGGGCGGACTGGGCCAGGCGCAGCGCTTCCACCGCGTACTGCAGCATCGGCTCCATGCGGTTGGCGTTGAACTCGATGTGCGCCAGCCACGCGGCGCACAGCGGCACCAGCAGCGGGTGGTTCATCGCGCGGCTCAGGGCATGTGGGCGGCGCAGCCGGTCCAGTGCCTTCGGCCCAGGCTGGCTGTAGAAGTGGATCAGGGCTTCGACCAGGCTGATCCAGGCCGTGACCTCGGCGTTCGGCCGGGTGCCGAACTCGTCGCGAATGGATTTGACGATGGCTTCGGCCTCGTCGTACTTGCCCTGCCGCGCCAGGTAGATGCCGCGCTGCGCCCTCAGGCAGGCCGCTTCGACCGGGTCGCGCGCCGCGGCGATGCGCGCAGCCAACTGGGCGAGCAGGCGTGAGGCCATGGGTGATCAGGCCGTCAGGATGCGCAACGCCTCGGCATAGCGCGCCCCGGTTTCGCGGACCACCTGCTCGGGCAGCGCCGGCGCCGGCGCCTTCTTGTTCCAGGGCTGGCCGTCGACGCGCGCCGCCTCGAGCCAGTCGCGCAGGAACTGCTTGTCGAAGCTGGGCGGGTTGGCGCCTTCGCGGTAGCCGTCCAGCGGCCAGAAGCGCGACGAATCGGGGGTCAGCACCTCGTCCATCAACGTCAGCGTGCCGGCCTCGTCCAGGCCGAACTCGAACTTGGTGTCGGCGATGATGATGCCGCGCTGCAGCGCGTGGGCAGCGGCCTCGCGGTACAGGCGCAGCGAGACCTCGCGCACGCGCGCCGCCAGTTCCGCACCGACGATCTGTTCCATCTGCGCGAAGCTGATGTTCTCGTCGTGCGCGCCGGCCTCGGCCTTGGTGGCCGGCGTGAAGATCGGTTCGCCCAGGCGCGAGGCATTCACCAGCCCGGCGGGCAAGGGCACGCCGCAAACCGTGCCTGCGCGCTGGTATTCGGCCCAGCCGGAGCCGGCCAGGTAGCCGCGCACCACGGCTTCCACCGGCAGCGGCTTCAGCCGCTTGACCAGCATCGAGCGGCCACTGACCTGGGCGCGCTCGTCCTCGGCGACGACGCTGGCCGGGTCATCGCCGCTGAGGTGGTTGGGCACCACATGCGCCAGCCGCGCAAACCAGAACAGCGCCATGCGCGTCAGCAGCCGGCCCTTGCCGGGGATCGGTTGGCCCATGACCACGTCGAAGGCGGAGATGCGGTCACTGGCCACCATCAGCAGCCGGTCGCTGCCCACCGCATAGTTGTC
>JAGTRL010000397.1 GCA_018261815.1 Pseudomonadota bacterium | reverse complement strand
GGCCATTGCCGCGCAGGGCCATTCCAACGACCGCGAGGAGTTCATCGCCGGGCTGATCGCCGTGGCCGTGCCGGTGCGTGACAGCACCGGGCGCGCGCGCGCGGCCATCGCGTTGCATGCGCCGAGCGCGCGGCTGTCGCTGGCCGAGGCGCAGCACCGGCTGCCGGCGCTTCGCGCCGCCGCGGCGCAGATGGGTGCGTTGCTGTAGCAGCCTGCCCGGTAGCCCCGGTGGTAGGGTGTGTACTTCAGAGCACACGCTTGCAAACCATGTCCACGACCATGACCGTCCGCCTCGAAGACGAGGTCAAGGACCGCCTCGAGTTGCTATCGGAGGCGACGCAGCGCAGCAAGTCCTTCCTGGCCGCTGAAGCCATCGTGACGTACATCGAGAACAACGAGTGGCAGATCGGAGAGATCAAGGCTGCACTGAAGGAAGCCGACGCCGGCGACTTTGCCGGCGACAAGGACGTCCACGCCCTCGCCCGCAAGTGGAAGGCCGATGCGCGTTAGATGGCTGCGCAAGGCACTGCGCAACCTGGACGACAAGGCCGCCAACATTGCGATGGATGACGCGGCTGCCGCGCGCCTGGTCGTCCAACGGGTGCTTGCCGCCGTCGCGCAACTTGCCGAGCAACCCGCACTCGGCCGGCCTGGCCGCGTGCCTGGAACGCGAGTTGATCGTCACCGGCATCCGCTATATCGTGCCCTACAGGGCGCGAGGCGAATGGCTCGAAATCCTGCCCGTCTTCCACACCTCGAGACGACTGCCCGACCGGTGGCGAGCAGGCGGGCGACACCGGCACCGACCATCACGCCATCAAAGCCCACAGCGCGCGCAGCACGCTCAGCCCGGCGATCAGCATCAGCAGGCTCAGCACATGGCGGCGGAAGGCCTCGCTCGACACACCGACGAAGGCGCGTTGGCCGAACCAGATGCCGGCCAGCATGGCCGGTGCCAGCCACAGTGCCAACTGCAGCGTGCGCCCGCCCAACAGATCCTGAGCGCCGTCGCCAGGCAGCGCGGCGGCCCAGGCCAGGGCATACAGGTCGGTAAAGAGAAACATCAGGATCATGGTCGCGCGCATGGCCGCGGGTGGCAGCGCAGTGGTGCTCAGCATCACCGCCACGGCAATGCCGCCAATGGCGGCCACCCCGTTGACGAAGCCCGACACCAGCCCGGTGGCCAGGCGCATGGCGGGCGTGGGCTGCAGCGCCAGTTTCCAGCCGCTGCGCAGCAGCGTGGCGGCCAGCAGCAGCAACGCGCCGATCAGCAGCCGCAGCGGCGTCTCGCTCACATAGGCCAGCAGCGCCACGCCCAGCGGGATGCACAGCGCATTGCCCAGCACCAGCCAGCTGAGCCAGCGCCAGTCGGCATGCCTGAGTGCACCGCGCAGCAGCGACAGGCTGGCCAGCACTTCCAGCACGAAGACCGGCGGCACCACCTGCGCCGGCGACATGAACAGCGACAGGCCGGCCACGCACAGGGCTGAAAAACCAAAGCCGGCAAAGCCGCGCACGATGCCGGCGGCGAAGACCACGCACAGGGCGGCCACCAGCAGCGGCCAGGGCATCGGCAGCGCAAACACTGGCGGGCTTTCAGCGCCGCGCCGGTCGCGCCAGCAACTGCAGGATGTCGCGCAGCACGGCATGGCCCGGCGGCGTGCCCAGGTCCAGCGCCTGGCTGCGCGAATAGAACGGGCTCAGGTCCAGCCCGACACCGAGTGCGCAGACCTCGACGCGGCCGGCACGCTCGTGGCGCTGCAGCACCTGCGTCAGATGGTTGTCCAGGTAGTAGGCGTCGTTGGCCAGGTTCGTCGCACCGTCCATCGGGCAGCCGTCAGATACCACCACCAGCAGCTTGCGCGTCTCGGGCCGCGCCTCGAGCCGGGCGACGGCCCAGTCCACCGCCTCGCCGTCGATGCCTTCGCGGAACAGGTCGGTCTTGAGCAACGCCGCAATGCCGGCGCGCGCACGGCGCCAGCGCGTGTCGGCATCCTTGAACACCATGTGGCAGACCTCGTTGAGCCGGCCAGGCTGCGGCGGCTGCCCCGCGCGCTGCCAGTCACGCCGCGCGCGCCCGCCGTTCCAAGCGCCGGTGGTGAAGCCCAGCACTTCACTGGCCACGCCCGCCTGTTCCAGCGCGCGGGCGAACAGGTCCACCAGCACGGCCACGGGCTCGATGTGCTGCTTCATCGAGCCGGAGCAGTCGATCAGGAAGGCCAGCGCGCAATCGGCCTGCGCGTCCACATGCTCGCTGCGGAACAGACGGCGCTCAGTCGGCGAGGCGATCAACTGCGCCAGGCGCCGGCCGTCGATGCGGCCTTCTTCCATCGCGCTGTCCCAACCGTCGTGTACGGGCCGGGCCAGCAGCGCCTTGAGCTCGCGCGCCAGCCGCGCCAGGTTCAGGCCGGACGCGGCCACCAGCCGGTCGAGCTGCACACGATGTTCCTGCAGCACCTCGGCGCGCGCCAGCGCCGAGGCCGGCACTTCGCGGTCGTAGGCGGTGGTGTGGATGCGGTACTGCTGCTGCGCCGCCTCGAAGACCCGGCTGTGGCCGCTGACGGCCGCGGCCACGCCTTCTTCGACGCTGGCGTCCAGTTCCATCACCAGGCCGAAGGCGGCGCGTTCGCTGTCCTCGGCGTCGACGCTGTCGGCGTGGTCATCGTCCTCGTCATCGGCCGAATGCAGCATTTCACCCACCAGCCGCGCAATGCCCAGGGCGTGCACCGCATAGGCCGCCTGGTCCTGGCGCTGGCGGCGCAGGCCCGCCAGGTCGCTGCCCATGGCCGGGGCCAGCGCCGCACGCGTGGCTTCCATCAGGTCTTCGGTCTCTTCCAGCACCGGCTCGCCGCTCACCCGGGCGCGGCACACCTGGGCCACGGTGTAGAGCAGGATGCCGCGTGCGCTGTCGGTCAGGCGCGAGCGGTGGAAGGCCAGCGACCATTGTTCGAAGCGGTGGCGCAGGTTGTGGGCCACGCCTTGCAGTGCCTGCGGAGCCAGCGATTCCACGCGCATCTGTTCCAGCAGTTCGAAGACCAGGCGCTCCACCGGGTCCGGCGGGCACAGCCGCGCATGCAATGCCGCGTCCGACAACGACAGCCGCAAGGCCAGGCCATCGGCCGCGCCGCGAAAGGAGCCGAAGTCGTCGCTCTCGATCGCCGGGTGCAGGTGCGGCGCAAACAGCGGCAG
>JAGTRL010000063.1 GCA_018261815.1 Pseudomonadota bacterium | reverse complement strand
GCGCATGTCGTCGTACAGGCCGCCCACCCGACGCTCGATGAACCGAGTGCGCCACTTGCCCACCGTGGCGTTGGTCAGCTTCAGCCGTGCGGCGATCGAGCTGTTGGCTTCGCCCTCGGCGCTGCTCAGGACGATATGGGCTCGAGAACTCACCGATGCCGGCAGCGATCGACTGCGCGCGAACGAAGCAAGCTGCGCGCGCTCGTCGTCGGTCAGCATCAATTCCGCCTTTGGCCTGCCTCTCGTCATCGCGGTATCTCCGTTCCCACAATACCGCAGTCGTATGCATTATTTATGCCACGTAATAATGGGACAGAACACTAGGAGATTTTGAGTGAACCCAACATTCCTGCGCGGTGCCGTCACCGCGTCGATTCTTGCGTTGAGCGCTTCTGCCGCTCTCGCCCAAGGCACTTCGGCTGCCGCGCCAGCGTCGGCGCCCGCGGCGGCAGCCACCCCGGCCGCCTCCGCGGCCGCCGAATCGGGCAAGCTCGCCTGGTACGGCAAGAAGTTCGCGGGTCGCAAGACCGCCAGCGGCGAGCGCTACAACCCCGAGGCGATGACCATGGCACACAAGACGCTGCCCTTCGGCACACGTGTCAAGGTCACCAATTTGGCGAACAAGAAGAGCGTCACGCTACGTGTCAACGACCGCGGCCCCACCCAGGCCGACCGCGTCGGCGACGTGTCGCTGGCCGCCGCACGCCAGCTCGGCATGGTCAAGGCGGGGGTGATCGACGCCGAACTCACGGTCGTCGGCGCCGCACCGGCCAAGAAGCCGTAGCCCGGCCCCATACCGCGAATCGGGCATCAGACCCCGAACACCCCACACCAAACCACAGGAGGATCGACATGAACGCCAATCTGCTTTCGCTCGCCCAGCAAGCCCTGGGAGGAGATTTCTCGAAGCTCGCCGGGCAATTCCTCGGCGAATCGCCAGGCTCGACCCAGACCGCGCTGAGCTCGCTGCTGCCGGCCGTGATCGGCGGCATCGCGCAGAAAGGCGCCACGCCACAGGGTGCCTCGAGCCTGATGTCGCTGATCAACGGCGCCAATCTCGATGTCTCCACGCTGGGTAACATCGCCGGCCTCTTTGGGGGTGGCGGCTCAGGCGTGAACGCCCTGCTCAAGGCCGGTACCGGCAGCCTTGTTCCGGGGTTGTTCGGTGACAAGGGCGGTGCGATCGTGAACGCGCTGTCCTCGTACAGCGGCATCAAGAGTTCGTCGGCGACGAGCCTGCTCGCCATGGTCGTGCCCTTGGTCCTGACCTTCCTGAAGAAGTTCATGGGCGACAAGAGCATGGACGCCAACTCTCTGGCTTCGCTGCTGTCCGGCCAGGGGCCGAACCTGCAGGGTGTGCTCGACAGCCGCATGAGTTCGGCGCTGGGCTTCGCCAGCCCCTCCGCTTTCCTGGGCGGCCTGGGTGGCCAGGCGGCCGACACGGCCAAGCGTGCCGGGGCGGCCGTGGCCAGCGGCGCGGGCATGGCCGACAGCGCTGCCGCCGCTGCGACGACCGCCACCAAGTCCGGGCTGATGCGCTGGCTGCCGTGGGTCATCGGCGCGGCGGTGCTGCTGTACCTGTGGAACCTGATGTCCGGCGGGTCGACCCCGACCCCGACCCCGGCGCCGGCCCCCACGGCGGCGGTCACCGCACCGGCCCCCGCACCGGCTGTGGCGCCGGCTGCGATGGCCCTGTCGCTGCCGGCCAAGGTCTACTTCGAGGTCGGCTCCGCCGCCATCGGCGCGGACGGCAGCAAGACCATCGGCGCGGCGGCCGACATGATCAAGAAGGACGGCCTGAAGGTGGCGGTCACCGGCTACACCGACAAGACCGGCGACGTGGCGAAGAACGAGGAACTCGCCAAGAGCCGCGCCTCGGCGGTGCGCGATGCGCTGAAGGCTGCGGGCGTGGCCGAGGCCAGCGTCGAGATGAAGCCGCCGATGTTCGTCGAAGCCGGCGCTGGCGGCAGCGATGCCGAAGCGCGTCGCGTCGAGATCAACAAGCAGTAAATCCGAAGGGAAACGATCATGGCCAAGCAGGACACTTTCACCGCTGAGGAATGGACGTTGCTGCGGTTGACGCCGTCGCTCGTCGCGGGCGGCACGGCCGCCGCCGATCCGTCGGGACTGTTCTCGTCAGTCAAGGAAAGCCTTGCCGGGGCGAAGAGCATGGCCGAGGCGCTCAAGACGAACAGCGGGCTGGAGCTGTTTTCGGCGCTGGCGGCCGACCGCAGCATTCCTGGCATGCCCGATCCGAAGTCGATGTTGGGCGAAGGCTCGCGCGAGCAGCAGATGACCAACCTGAAGACTGCCGTGCTCGAGCGGGTCAAATCGACTGCCGCCCTGGTCGCCGCCAAGGCCACGCCGGCCGAGGCTCAGGCCTACAAGTCGATGCTCGTGAGCGTCGCCGAGCAGGCCGCCAACGCATCGAAGGAAGGCGGCTTCCTGGGCTTTGGTGGCGTGCGCGTCAGCGACAAGGAGCAGGCGTTCATCGCGGAAGTCAGGGCGGCCGCGGGAATCGCCTGAGCCCGAAGCGAACCACAAGCTGCACTGTTTCCGCGAGCGCCACGGATACACGCAGCCGTACAGCCGAGTCCAGCCGGAACCATGAACGCAGTTGGCGACACATTGCAGGCGGGTCAGCAGGCGGCAGCGCTGGCGGCGGACCCGCTCTTTCTTTGTGTCACCCGGGTCTCGACCTTCTGGCAGGGCAGCGCGCTGACGAATGCCAGCGGGTTCTTCTTCGAGCGCGGCGCACGGCTGTATCTGGTGACCAGCCGGCACGTGTTGATCGACGAGTCCACCCACCACCGTCCCGATCGCCTGGAAATCGAATTGCATACCGACGCCGAGAACCTGGCGCTGTCCGTGGTTTTTTCGGTGCCTTTGTACGCTTGGGGCCAACCCGTGTGGCGCCAGGGCTGTGACGCGGGGGGTGGCATCGACGTGGCCGTGGTCGAACTCGATCGCAGCCGGTTGCCGCCCGGCGTCGTGCTGCGCGCCTTCACGCCGGCGCACCTGTGCGGGACCTTCAGCGACGTGCGCGCCGGCGAGCCGCTGCTGGTGGCGGGTTTCCCCTTGGGTTTCCATGACACCTTGCATCACCTGCCGGTGGTGCGGCATGCGGCCATGGCCTCCTGCTACGGCATGCGCTTCGGTGGCGAGGGCTACTTCCTCACCGATGCGCGCACGCATCGAGGCACCAGCGGCGCCCCCGTGGTGATGCACCGCGCCGACGATGGCCACGCCACATGGGCACTGCCTTGGCGGCTGCTGGGCGTGCACTCGGTGCGGCTGGACGTCGGCCACCGCGATCTGCTGCGAGACGAATCGCTGGGCCTGAACTGCGCCTGGTACGCCGACATCTTGCTGACACTGACGCAGGAGGCCGGGCCATAGCCGACGGAAGGCTGCGCTGCGTCCACTTGCATCTACGGAGACGGGCCAACGAGCGTGGCTGTGGCATGTGCGGCAGCCAACAGGTTTTGCGCTATCGTGCATCGACCAATTTGGGAGGACATCCATGAGTGAACTGACTGCAGGCGCGAAGAGTGAATTGATGAGCGATCTGAACGCGGTGATCCAGGACACCGAGGATCTGCTGAAGTTGAGCGCGAATCAGGCGGGAGAAGGCGCCACGGCGCTGCGCGAGCGTGCCCGCTTGCGCTTGACCAAGGCCAAGGACAGCCTGCACGACCTGCAGCACTGGTCGATCGACAAAGCCAAGGCCGTAGGCCACAAGACCGACGACTACGTGCTCGGCCACCCGTGGCAATCGGTCGGCATCGCCGCCGGCATCGGCCTGCTGCTGGGCATGCTGATTTCGCGCCGCTGACGCAGCCGCCGCCATGCTCGCGACGATGACTGCCGGACGAGGCGGTGGGCGATTCGCGCCCTCGGTCAACCTCCGGCCCCTGGGAGCCGAGTGATGGATCAGCCGTTGCGACGACAGGGACTCATGGTGTCGCTCAAGCGTCTGCTGGCGACGCTGCTGGAGCTCGCGCATGTGCGGCTGCAGCTGGTGCTCAATGAGCTCGATCAGCAGAAGCTGCGCCTGTTCGACGCCTTGCTGATCGCGGCTGCTTCGCTGGTGGCGCTTGCCTTGGGGCTGGTGCTGCTGGTTGCGTTCTTGGTCTCGCTTTTCCCGGAACCACAGCGGCCCATCGTGCTGGGGGTCCTGATGCTGCTGTTCATCGGCGCGAGCGTAGGGGGATTGCTCGCCGCGCGCGCGCAGTTGCGCGCCGCGGGCCGGTCTCTCGAAGCCAGCCTGGCCGAGCTGCGGCGCGATGCCGCCGACCTGGCCGAGCCTCGCTGAGTGGCTCATGGCCGATCGCTACCGCGAACTCGAACTCGAGCGGGCGGGCTTGTTGGCCCGCAGCGCCCAACTGCGCGCCGAACTGGGCGAACAGGCCACCGTGATGCGCACCCCGTTGGCCGTGGTCGACCAGGTGCGCGCCGGGGCGCAATGGCTGCGCAGCCACCCCGAGTGGCCACTCGGTACGCTGCTGGTGCTGCTGCTGCTGCGGCCGCGGCGCGTGGTTCGCTGGTCGGTGCGCCTGTTCTGGGGCTGGCGGATGTGGCGCCGTGCACAGCCGGCCCTGAGGTGGATCGGCGCACGCAGCCCGCGCTGAGGGCGCTGCCAGCGAGCGCCTGAAATCACTCGCTCGGCAACCGATCTCGATACAGCCGTGTTGCGTCGAGCAGGTCGGAGATCAGCGCTTCCTGATAGCGGTAGGACATCTCTTCGCCCATGGGGACGAGCACCGACAGGGAGTGCCGACGACAGCGGTCGCGCAGCGCGCCCAGGCGTGCCAGCAGCTGGTCGATCCTGGCTCGCGCCTGCGGCGTCGCATGCCGCGGATCAGCCGGCATCTCGGCAATCGCGTGGACCGTCGTGCCTTCGCCGAAGAGTTCGGCAATCTGGCTCTCCAGCCTAACCCGGTTGGCATCGATGCGCCACAGGCGAAATCGATGGCCCATCGTCATGGCACTGAACAACACCGAGATGGCCACACCGATCTGGATCCAGGTGGGCAGCGGCAGGATGTCCACCGCCCACGGTGCGTAGGTGCCGAGCAGGTCTGGGCCTTCGTCCTTGAAGAAGTTCTGCGCGACGCCGGCCAGCGGCAGTCCGGTCTGGTTGGGCTGGCCCTTGTTGTGGCGCACGAAGTTCGGCGACAGCTCGGCCTGCGCGGCCATGAGGCCCTGAATGGCCCCATCGGATGCACAACCATTGCTGATGATCAGGGTGTCGATCTGCAGCACCGGCTTGGCCACCCGCGGCAGCTGGCGCACGTAGTCGAGCTGTCCGGCCTCGATCACGCCGACGCGAGCAAACGGCAAGCGGCGCGTCAGCGACTCCGCGTTGGGCATCGCCAGGATGTCCAGATTGCGGCGTACCACCGCGTCGGCCAGCAGCCTGGCTTTGTCCGAGATGACCATCGCGCCGAGGTCGAGCTCACCACGCTCGAGCATGGCGAGCTGCACGTCGATCGACGGGGTCGAGACGACGATGTCGAGGCCGGACAGCTCGGCCAGCACGCGCCGCATCAGCTGTTCGGTACCGCTGCCCATCGGACCGATGCCCAGGCGTATGCCCTTCAGGTCGGCCGGCGCCCGAAAGCGATCGAGGTCGCGGCCCAGCAGGACCAGCGATTCCGCCACCGGCAGGCGCCCGATCAGTTGCAGCCCGTGGCCTTCGGGATAGACCATGCCATCCTGCACCAGTGCCAACTGCAGGTCACAGGTCGTGCGCGCAGCGATGAGGCGCTGGATGTTCTCCGCGGATCCGGCCGTAGGAACATTGATCAGTCGCCCGTTGCGGCGCGACACCTCGCCAGCGAAGCCTTCGACCAGGGCGTGGTACTGGCCGGTCGGGCTGCCGGACAGCATGCTGAGCTTGACGTGGCGCAGGCTCGGCCGCGGGTCCAGCCAGGCCACCAGGGCGACCAGCAGGAAGACGACGGCGAAGAAGAGCACCGTCTTCGTGGCCGGGGACAGCGACTCCTCCTGCCCGGGGCGGCCCAGTACGCGCTTCAGGCGGTCGATGGCGATGCGGCTGCCGGGCTTTTCGGCCATGGTCGAAGGGGTTTGGGTGGTTGCAGGTGCAGGGTGAGCGGCGAGTGCGCTCCCCTCGGCGGGAGGCGGGATTGTGACCCATCGGCGACGCCGGAAAGACCCGACCCGGAGGCAAAAGACGGCTCGCGCGTGCGCAGCAGCGTCTACGAAGGACGGGCGAATCCGGTGCCGGCTTCTGCCACCACGTCGATCGTGCGCAGGAAGATGTCCTCCTGCACCGCTAGGAACTCCGCGAAGTCGGCCGTCGCCACGTAGGCCTGCATCTCGACGTTGAGCGCGGAGTCGCCGAAGCCGACGAAGCGCACCCGCGGGGATGCCTCGGTGATGCGCGGATGGGCGGCCAGCATCTCGCGCAGCCGCGTCAGCAGGAAGCGCAACTGGTCCGGCGTGGTCTCGTAGCGAAGGCCAAGCGTGGTGCGTGTCAGCAGGCGGTCGCGGCGCGACAGGTTGACGATCTTCATCTTCGAGAAGTCGGCATTCGGCACCGTGGTCACCGTGCGATCCGAGCCGCGCAGGCGCGTCGAGCGCAGGCCGATCTCCTCGACCGTGCCCACGTCGTCGCCGTAGCGGCAGGTCTCGCCGATGCGCACCGGGCGATCGGCGAACAGGTTCAGGCTGCCGATGAAGTTCTCGACCGTGCCCTGCGCGGCCAGGGCCACCGCCAGACCGCCGATGCTGACGCCGGCGATCAGCCCGTACAGCGGCAGGCCCAGCCGGTTGCCGCCCCACATCAGCACCGCGACGACGCCGATCAGGCCCAGCACCCGGGCCATCAGGCGCAGCAGGTGCGCGTCGAGCCCCTGGTCCGGGATTCGCGGCGAAGAGATGATGAGCTCCGCCGCGAAGATGGCGGCCTGCCAGATCAGCCAGGCCAGCGCCAGATAGGTCAGGCCGGGCACCAGCACCTGTTCGAACTGGGCGCCGAGTCCGGTGACGTTGATGTGTGCGCGCGTGACGTAGGCAAGCAAGGGCACGAGCAGCAGGAAGGCCACCGGCACCACCAGCGCGCGCAGTTGCTCGCGCACCGTGTGGCCCGGCGCCAAGCGGCCGGACCAGCGATACGCTCCCCAGACCAGGGCGAAGACCATGCTCAGCGTGACCAGCTGTGCCAACCACTTCCACACCACCTGGTCACCCTGGCTCGACTTCAGCCAGTCCGGCAAGCCGTCGATCACGCTTGGCGGCAGCAGCCAGCCTCCCCACAGCTGTGCCAGCCGCCATGGCTGCTCGATCGTCATCGGCCGCCGGTACGGTTGATCGGCGACCGCCGCGTGAAACTCGTTGGCTCGCGCCACGGTCGCCGGCGAGAACAGGTATTCGCCGGCACGCTCGCCCTCCTTGACCCGGGCGATCTCGATCTCGGTGTTCGGGATCGCCCAGCGCGGCGGCGCGCCGGCATCGGCACGCAGCTTCATCGCCGCCTCGTCGGGCACACGCTCGGCGGTCGGCAGCTCGATGCGGCCCATCACGTCCATCAGCACCACGACTGCATCCGAACCGGCCTCGCGCTGCGCTGTCGGCGGGACGCCACTGAGATCCAGAAGCCGACGCACACGATGCAATTGCTTGGCCATGCGAGCGTGATGGTCGCGGCTGGGCTGCTCGCGGTAGGCCGCGGCAAGCCGGCCCAGCTCGTCCGTCGCCGACAGGAAGCTACCCAGCGTGGCCCGCGGACTCGAGGTATCGAGCGGCGCGAGCGGATGGCCATCGGCTGCATGCGTGGGCAGCGGCTGCGCCATGCACAGAACGAACCACAGTGCCCACAGCAGGCCGACCCCGGCACGCGCGTACGAGGTTTGAAAGGACGGTCGAGCGCAGGCCCTCGACAAAGCAAGGCAATTCCTCGTCCGGCTAGCAGGCCTGGGCCATGTGCACAACATTGAAATGCTCGCGAGCGTCCAAACTGCGCGAGAGGATTGGTCCGCGCCGCATTGTTTCCACTCTCGTTGCCTGCGTCCAATGCATTGAACGTCGCTCATCGATACTCCGTTCGAATGCGCGGCGCAGTCAAGAGAGCTTCTGCGGCCAGATCACGCCATGGCGATGGCCATCCGGCTTCGCTGACCGGATCGATCGTGTCGACCTCAGTTCGAAGCGAGCAAAGGCTCTCGCGTTGGAGCCGCCGGTGAAGTTGCTGGCCTGAAGCGCTTGTCGCGATTCAATCCAGCGCAATTCCGTTGTCGCGGATGATCGGCCCCCAGCGCCTGGACTCGGCGCGCGCGAAGGCGCGGAACGGCTCCGGCGTGCCCTGCATCGTCTCCATGCCGAAGTCGAGAAAGCGCTTGAGCACGGTGGTGTTGGCCAGCGCCTTGTTCAGCTCGCCGTTCATCCGCTGCACGGTGGCCGGTGCCATGCCCGCCGGGCCGAGCAGGCCCTGGAAGGCGAAGACCTCGACATCGCGCACGTTCTCCTCGATCAGTGTGGGCACGCCCGGCAGCAGCAGCGTGCGCGCCTTGCCGCCGCAGGCGAGCACGCGCACCTTGCCGCTTTGCATGGTCGGCAGGCCCGAGGCCAGGTCCAGGAGCATCACCGGCACCTGGCCGGCCATCACGTCCTGCATGGTCGGCGCGGCACCGCGGTAGGGGACGTGCACCAGGAAGGTCTGGGTGCGGTGCTTGAACATCTCCATCGCCAGGTGGTGCGGCGAGCCGTTGCCCGGCGACGCGTAGTTCACCTGGCCCGGGTGGGCGCGCACGTAGGCCATGAACTCCTTGAAGTTCTTCGCCGGGAAGTCCGGGTGCACCACCAGCGCCAGCGGGAACTTGCCGATGCCACCGATGTAGCTGAAGTCCGTGTCCGGGTCCACCGGCAGCTTCTTGAACAGGTGCTCGTTGAAGGCCATCAGCGCGTTGTCGGCCTGCAGCACGGTGCGGCCGTCGGGTGCGGCGCGGGCCACGTCCTGCGCGGCGATGTTGGTCGATGCGCCCGGCTTGTTCTCCACCACGATGCTGACGCCCAGCGTGCTACGCATGGTTTCGGCCAGAGTGTGCGCCAGCACGTCGGCGCCGCCGCCGGGCGGGTAGGGCGCCACCCAACGCAGAGCGCCGGCCTGGGCCAGGACGTTTAACGTCGGCCACAGCGTCGCGACGGCAGCAAGGAGGGCTCGGCGTGTGGTCGAGATGTTTCTCCGTGGGTTGGAGGGGCTTTCAGTAGGTGGCGTTTGCCGCGGACAGCGAGGGTTCGGGCAGGTTCTTCAGCGCCGCGTCGATGGCGGCGCCGGCCGCGGACTCGTCGCCCAGCCGCTCGCACAACAGCAGCGCCAGCCGCGCCAGGAACAGCGTCTCGCGCGATGCGCCGGCGTCGCTGACGCCCTGCGCCAGCCGGGTGTAGAGCCGGTCGCGGGCGCTGCCGGTACCGGGCGGCGGCGGGGCGTCGAGCGCGGCGCCCTCGAAGCCCTGCGCGCGGCGCAGCGCGGCCTGCAACGCGGTGTCCTGGCAGTGCTTCCAGCGCGCCGCCACATGGCCGTCGGGCCGCAGCAGGTAGGCGCTGCCGTCCTGGGCGTCGAATTCGCGCGCCAGCCGGCCGCCGGCGTCGATCAGGGCCTGCGGCCAGGCGGCGTTGGCCTGCGCCAGCACCGGCAGCATCCGCAGGCCCTGCGTCGACAGCTCGCGCGGCGGCACGCCGAAGTGCAGCAGCACGAAGCCGGGGCCCACCGCCTCGGTGACATGGCTCACGGCTCCGGCCAGCGGCACCTCGGGCAGCACCTCGCCGGGCCGCGGGCCGGCTTGCCAGGCCTCGGCGTCCGGCGTGGACAGCGGCGATCCGGTGTAGGCCACGGCGGCGGTCTGGCGCGGGTTGATCAGCTCGGCGATGCCGCGATGCTCGGCGGCCAGCGACAGCACCGCCTCGCGCAGCACGTCGAAGCCGCGCGACGGCGGCGACATGAACTCGGTGCTGCGCCGCGCGCTCTCGGCGTTGACGTGAAAGGCCTGCACACGCTCGGCGCTGTAGCTGTCCAGCAGAGCCTCGGGCCCGCCCTGCACCAAGGCGGCCAGCTTCCAGGCCAGGTTGTCGGCGTCGTCCAGGCCGGAGTTCAGCCCGCGCACGCCGAAGATCGGCATCGCATGCGCGGCATTGCCGGCAAAGAGCACGCGGCCGTGGCGGTAGCGCTGCAGCGTCATCGCGCCGGCACGATAGATCGAGGTCCAGGCCGGCTCCCACGGCAGGTGGCCTTCGCCGATGGCATCCAGGTGGCGCTGTACGAAGGCGCGCACGTTCTCCGGCTGCATTGCCTCTTCGGTGCTGTCGCCGTGGCGCAGTTGCCAGTCGATGCGCCACAGGTCGTCGGGCTGGCGGTGCATCAGCACCGTGGCGCCGCGGTGCCACGGCGGGTCGAACCAGGCGCGGCGCTCGGTCGGGTAAGCGCTGGGCAGGGTGATGTCGACGATGACGTAGCGGCCGGTGTAGGCCGTGCCTTCTAGCGCCAGGCCCAGCGCGTTGCGCACGAAGCTCTGGCCGCCGTCGCAGGCCACCACCCAGTCGGCCTGCAAGCTGCCGCGGCCCAGCGTGTTGCTCAGGCTCAAGGACACGCCCTGCGCTTGCGGCTCGATCGCCTCCACCGTGGTGGCCCAGCGGATGGCGATGCAGCCGGGGCTTTGGGCGTTGGCGCGGGCCACCGCGGCATGCAGCGCGTCCTCGATGTAGTACTGCTGCAGGTTGATCATCGGCGGCAGGCGCTGGCCTTCGTGCAGCGGCATCGAGAAGCGGAACACCTCGGTGTCCTGCCAGAAGCTGCGCCCGCCCGACCAGGGCAGGCCGCGTTCCATCATCTCCGGCAGCGCGCCCAGGCGATCGCAGATCTCCAGGCTGCGGCGCGACAGGCAGATGGCACGGCTGCCCACGCAGACGCTGTCGTCGGCCTCGATCACGACGCTGGCCACGCCTTGCCGCGCCAGGCCCAGCGCGGTGGCCAGGCCCACCGGCCCGCCGCCGACGATGGCCACCGTGGCGTGCTGCTGCGCCGGCAGCTGCGGGGGTTGGAAATGGCGGTAGACATGGGGTCCGATGCGTTCGATGGAGTCCTGGTCGGGCATGGCGCGGCGGCGGTGAGGTTGGCGACGGTGTATCTTGCACTGTCTTCACATTCCATTGCTCGCCCCATGCCCCTGCCACCACCCGACTGCGCGCGCGAAGCCTCGCACCAGCGCTCGATCACCATCAACGCCTATGCCCGCAGCGACGGCCTGTGGGACATCGAAGGCCATCTCACCGATGCCTGGACCCAACCGGTGCCCTGTGCCGGCGGCATGCTGCCGCCGGGCCAGCCGATGCATTCGATGCGCCTGCGGCTGACGCTGGACCGCACCGCGACCATCGTCGCCGTGCAGGCCGCCACCGATGCCGGGCCCTATGGCGAAGCCTGCGGCGCGATCACGCCCGACTACGGCCAGCTGGTGGGCGTGCGCGTGGCGCGCGGCTGGCGCGACGCCATCCGCCGGCTGTTCGGCCGCACGGCGGGCTGCACCCACATGAACGAGCTGGCCGGCGTGATGGGCAGCGCGGCGCTGCAGGCGATGTGGGAAGTGATGACGCAGGACCCGGAGGAAAAGCCGTTCAGCATCGACGGCTGCCACGCGCTGAAATCCTCCGGCCCGCAGGTGGCAAAGTTTTTCCCCCGTTGGTACAAACCGGAGACTCCGACATGAAGAAGGCGCAGTACACCCAGCGCGGCCCGGTGCCGCAGGCCTCGATCGAATGCGTGGAGTTTGCCGATCCGGTGCTGGGCGAAGGCCAGGTGCTGCTGCAGGTGCTGGCCGCGCCGATCAATCCGTCCGACGTGCTGACGCTGACGGGTGAGTACGGCCGGCTGCCGCCGCTGCCGGCCATTGGCGGCAACGAGGGCGTGGGCAAGGTGGTGGCACATGGACCCGGTGTCAGCACGCCGCCGCTCGGGCAGACGGTGCTGCTGCCCATCGGCCTGGGCAGCTGGGCCACGCATGTGGTGGCCGACGCGGCGCGCCTGATGCCGCTGCCCAACGACGCCGACCCGCTGCAGCTGGCGATGATGACCGTCAACCCGCCGACCGCGTCGCTGTTGCTCAGCGAGTTCGTGGACCTGCAGCCGGGCGAATGGGTGATCCAGAACGCCGCCAACTCCGGCGTCGGGGAGTACCTGGTGCAACTGGCGCGACGGCGCGGCCTGAAGACCGTGAACGTGGTGCGCCGCGACTCGGCCGTGGCTGCGGTGCAGGCAGCGGGCGGCGATGTGGTGCTGGTCGACGGGCCCGATCTGGGCCGGCGCGTGGCCGCGGCCACCGGTCAGGAGACGATCCGGCTGGCCATCGACGCCATCGGCGGGCAGGCCACCAACCGGCTGGCCGGCTGCGTGGGCGAGGGCGGCACGCTGGTCAACTACGGCATGCTCAGCGGCGAGGACTGCGTGGTGTCGCCGCGCGCCTTCGTCTTCCGCGACGTGTCGCTGCGCGGCTTCTGGCTGGCGCTGTGGTTCCGCAAGGCCACGCCGCCTCAGCAGATGGCGATGTTCGGCGAGATCGGCAAGCTCATCGCCACCGGACAGCTGAAGGCCCGGATCCAGGCCACCTACGACCTGCCGCAGATCAAGCAGGCCGTGGCCGCCGCCGCGGCGGGTGAGCGCGACGGCAAGATCCTGATCGTGCCGAAGGTCTAGCGACGGGCGGCGCCAAGGCAGCGCGGCCATGCGGTGGACGCGGATCTTGGCCGGCACGCTGCTGGTGGCACTGGCAGTGGGGGTCGGTGCGCTGGCGCTCGAGTTCCGGCGCGACCTGTACGCGCAGCAGCAGCGCGTAAAAAGCGGCAGCCGCGTGCTGCACACCGCCTGTGGCGACATCGAGTTCGCGGAGTCCGGCCCAGCAGACGCACCGGCGTTGCTGCTGGTGCACGGCAGCGGCGGCGGTTTCGACCAGGGGCTGGCGCTCGGACAAAGCCTGGCGCCGCAGGGGCTTCGGCTGATCGCGCCCTCGCGCTTCGGCTACCTGCGCAGCCCTCTTCCTGCCGACCCCTCGGGTGAGCGCCAGGCCGACCACCTGGCCTGCCTGCTCGACGCGCTGGGCCTGGCCAATGCGGCCTTGATGGGCGTGTCGGCCGGCGCGGTGTCGGCGCTGCACTTCGCGGTCCGACACCCGCAGCGCACGCGCGCGCTGCTGCTGGTGGTGCCTGCGGTCTACCGACCCGACCCGGCGGTGCCGACGCCGGCCTGGGCGCTGCGCCTGCTGGACGCCATAGTCAGCGCCGACCTGCCGTTGTGGCTGCTGGCGCGCTTGGCGCCGGCGACCGCCCGGCGCCTGGTACTGGCCACGCCGCCCGCAGCCTATGCGGCAGCCGGGCCCGACGAGCAGCGCCGCGCCGATGCGATGCTCGCGATGATCCAGCCGGTGAGCCTGCGCCGGCAGGGGCTGCGCAACGATTCGCGCCTGACCACCGGTGCGGCGCGGGTGGCGCTGGAATCGATCCGCGCGCCCACGCTATGCATCAGTGCGCGCGACGACGGTTTCGGCACCTACGCTTCGGCGCGCTACAGCTGCCAGCACATCCCGGGTGCGCGCTTCCTGGGTTTCGATGCCGGCGGGCACCTGCTGCTGGGCCACCGCGCCGAGGTGATGGCCGCGATCCGGACGTTGCTGCGCTGAGGCGGCAAAATAGCGCGAAGGAACTTGTGGGCGGCCCGGGTGTCGCAGCAGGCGCCGCATCTCTTGGAACATTCGCCGCCATGAAAAACCTGACTGTCAAATTCATTGCCGCACTGGCGGCAACCCTCGGCCTGAGCTTTGCTGCCGTCGCGCAGAACACCGAGCCCAAGGTGCTGAACATCTACAACTGGTCGGACTACATCGCCGAAGACACGATCAAGCACTTCGAGAAGGAAACCGGCATCAAGGTCCGCTACGACAACTACGACACCAACGAGATCCTGCATGCCAAGCTGGTGGCCGGCAAGAGCGGCTACGACATCGTGGTGCCGGGCGCGCCCTTCGCCAAGATGCAGATCGACGGCGGCCTGCTGCAGAAGCTCGACCGCTCGCAGCTGAAGAACTGGAACAACCTCGACCCGGCGCTGCTGGAGCTGCTGGCGCGCGTCGACCCGGGCAACCAGTACCTGGTGGACTGGCTGTGGGGCTACATCACCGTGGGCATCAACGTGCCGCAGGTGAAGAAGGCGCTGGGTGACCTGCCGATGCCGGAGAACCCCTGGTCGCTGATCTTCGACCCCAAGTACGCGGCGAAGCTCAAGTCCTGCGGCATCAGTTTCCTGGATTCGGCCTCCGAGGTGCTGCCGGTGGCCATGCTGCACGTCGGCAAGCCGGCCTACAGCCGCAACCCGGCCGACTACAAGGACGCCGCCGAGATGCTGAAGAAGATCCGGCCCTACGTGGCGCGCTTCTCCTCGTCGGGCTACATCAACGACCTGGCCGGCGGCTCGCTGTGCGTGGTGATGGGCTATTCGGGCGACATCAACATCGCCCGTGCGCGCGCCATCGAGGCTGGCAAGGGCCCGATCATCGAGGCGCTGGTGCCGAAGTCGGGTGCGACCATGTTCTTCGACGTGATGGCCATCCCGGCGGACGCTCCGCACCCGAAGAACGCGCACCTGTTCATCGACTACATCCTGCGCCCGGAGGTGCATGCCTCGCTGACCAACAAGGTGTTCTACGCCAACCCGAACAAGGCCTCGCTGAAGCACGTGAAGCCCGAGGTGGCCAACAACCCCAGTGTCTTCCCCAGCGACGCGGCCAAGGCCGCGATGACCGTGCCCGAGCCGGTGCCGCAGGACATCCGCCGCGTGCAGACGCGCACCTTCACCAGCTTCAAGGCCGGCAAGTAGCCGCCGTCAGCATTCGACGATATTGACCGCCAGGCCGCCCCTGGCGGTCTCCTTGTATTTGGTCATCATGTCCGCGCCAGTCTCGCGCATGGTCTTGATGACCTTGTCCAGGCTCACGAAATGGGTGCCGTCCCCGTGCAGCGCCATGCGCGCGGCGTTGATGGCCTTGACCGAGGCGATCGCATTGCGCTCGATGCATGGGATCTGCACCAGCCCGCCCACCGGGTCGCAGGTCAGGCCCAGGTGGTGCTCCATGCCGATCTCGGCGGCGTTCTCCACCTGCGCTGGTGTGCCGCCCATCACCGCGGCCAGCGCACCGGCGGCCATGCTGCAGGCCACGCCCACCTCGCCCTGGCAGCCGACCTCGGCGCCGGAGAGGCTGGCATTCTCCTTGTAGAGCAGGCCGATGGCCGCGGCCGTGAGCAGGAAGTCGATCACCCCCGCGTCGGTGGCGCCGTAGACGAACCTGGCGTAGTAGTGCAGCACCGCCGGCACGATGCCGGCCGCGCCGTTGGTGGGGGCGGTGACGACCCGGCCGCCGGCAGCGTTCTCCTCGTTCACCGCCAGCGCGTACAGGTTCACCCAGTCCAGCACCTGCAGCGGGTCGCGCAGCGCGGCCTCGGGGTGGCTGGTCAGGTCGCGGTACAGCGCGCTGGCCCGGCGCTTGACCTTGAAGCCGCCCGGCAGCGTGCCGTCGGTACGGCAGCCGCGGCGCACGCAGTCCTGCATCACCTGCCAGATCTGCAGCAGCCCGGCGTCGATCTCGGCATCGCTGCGCCAGTGATGTTCGTTCTTGCGCATCACCTCGGCGATGCTGCAGCCTTCGCGCTGGGTGATGGCCAGCAGGTCCGCGCCGCTGTGGAAGGGCAGCGGCAACACCGTGGTGTCCGGCGCCACGGCCTTGAGCTTGCTGCCGTCGGCCGCGAGTTCCTCGCTGATCACGAAGCCGCCACCGACCGAGTAGTAGACCCGCGCGTCGAGTTCGCTGCCGGCGGCATCGAAGGCCGTGAAGCGCATGCCGTTGGCATGCAGCGGCAGCGCTTCGCGGCGGTGGAACTGCAGGTCGCGCTTCTCGGCGAACTCCACCGTATGGACCGCGGCCAGCTTCAGCCGACCGCTGTCGCGCACTGCCTTCAGCAGCGCCGGGATGGCCTCGACCTCGACCGTGTCCGGCTCGTGGCCCAGCAGCCCCAGCAGCACCGCCTTGTCGCTGCCGTGGCCCTTGCCGGTGGCGCCGAGCGAGCCGTACAGGTCGGCCCGCACGCGCTGCACGCGCGCCAGCAGGCCCTCGTGCTGCAGGCGCAGCGTGAACAGCCGCGCCGCGCGCATCGGCCCCACGGTGTGGCTGCTGCTCGGCCCGATGCCGATCTTGAACAGGTCGAATACCGAAACGGCCATGGCGGCCCGGTCAGGCGTAGTCGCTCAGCGGCGGGCAGCTGCACATCAGGTTGCGGTCGCCCCAGACGTTGTCGACGCGGCCCACCGGGCTCCAGTATTTCTGCCGCTTCAGGCCCGGCACCGGGTAGGCTGCCTGCTCGCGGCTGTAGGCATGCGGCCAGTCGGCCTTGAGCAGCGCCGCCGCGGTGTGCGGCGCGTTCTTCAGCGGGTTGTCGTCCTTGGGCCACGCACCGCCTTGCACCTGCGCGATCTCGGCGCGGATGGCGATCATCGCGTCGCAGAAGCGGTCCAGTTCGGCCAGCGGCTCGCTTTCGGTGGGCTCGATCATCAGCGTGCCGGCCACCGGGAAGCTGAGCGTCGGCGCGTGGAAGCCGTAGTCGATCAGCCGCTTGGCCACGTCCTCGGCGCCGATGCCGGTGGCCTTGGCCAGCGGCCGCAGGTCGAGGATGCATTCGTGCGCCACGCCGCCGCCCTTCAGCTCCGGATTGCCGCCGCTGTACAGCACCGGGTAGTGGTCGGACAGCCGCGCCGCGATGTAGTTGGCGCTGAGGATGGCCACCTCGGTGGCCTCGCGCAGGCCTTCGGCACCCATCATGCGGCAGTACATCCAGCTGATCGGCAACACCGCGGCATTGCCCAGCGGCGCGGCGCTGACCGCGCCGACACTCAGCTCGCCGCCGAGTCCGGCCGTGCGGTGCGCCGGCAGGAAGGGCACCAGGTCCGCGACCACCGCCACCGGGCCCACGCCCGGGCCGCCGCCGCCGTGCGGGATGCAGAAGGTCTTGTGCAGGTTGAGGTGGCTGACGTCGCCGCCGAACTCGCCCGGCGCGGCCACGCCGACCAGCGCATTCATGTTGGCGCCGTCCACATACACGCGCCCGCCATGGCGGTGCACCAGTGCGCACAGCTCCTTGACGCGCAGCTCGAACACGCCGTGCGTGCTGGGGTAGGTGATCATCACCGCCGCCAGTTTGGCGCTGTGCTGCTCGCACTTGGCTCGAAGGTCGTCCATGTCGACGTTGCCCATCGCGTCGCACTTGGTGACGACGACGGTCATGCCCGCCATCTGTGCGCTGGCCGGGTTGGTGCCATGGGCACTTTCCGGGATC
>JAGTRL010000396.1 GCA_018261815.1 Pseudomonadota bacterium | reverse complement strand
CTCGGCCAACGTTGTTAGACCTCAGGTCTGAGGCCGGCATCCGAAGGGGCGGCGATGCCGTCACCGTGGTTTGATGGTCGCAGCGCGCGCTGTCGCCAACGGCGGCTTTCGGGCGAGCATTCTGGAATATCGTCAGACAGCAATGGGTCGACAGCGAACGTTCGCTGCCAGTGGGAGCAGTCGTTGGCGGGCATCGTCGCCGAGTCGCTGACCCGTCTATGCGTCCCGCCGCCGCCGAACGTCGAGTTCCGAGGTGGAATGGACACTGCCCCTTCTTCCGCGGCCATTGTGGCCCACCGGGCCAGCAAGGCGCCCCGCCCCTGATCTGAGGTTGCGCGGCGACCGCTTCGACCGTGCTTACCCGAGGCGTCGCCGCAAGCGCGGCGCGTTAGAGTCTTGCGACACCGGGGTCGGTGTACGCGAGCCGTGTGCATACAGTGGATCTACTCCGCGCCAGCCGATCCCACCTTACCTCCAGGATGCTCACCATGAACCTGCACGCCCCATTCTGCCGCGCTGCGTGGCTGACCTTGACCGGCTTGAGCATGGCGCTGGCCGGCTGTTTCGGTTCAGACGACGAAGACCCGAAGGCCTATTCCGCCACGGTGCGCTACACGTCGTACGGCGTGCCGCATGTCAAGGCAGACAATTTCAAGGGCGCCGGCTATGGCTACGGCTACGCATTTGCCAAGGACAACGTGTGTACCTTTGCCGAAGTGCTGGTGACGCTGCACGGCGAACGCGCCCAGCACTTCGGCGAAGCCGGCGGCTATCTCGGGCAGCTGGGCGACCAGTGGAGCAACGTCGACTCTGACTTCTTCTACCGCCTCCTGTTCACACCCGCGCTGGCCGAACGCGTGAAGGCTGCGTCGGGCACAGAGGCGCAGGACGTCACGGCTGGTTTCGTGGCCGGATACAACCGCTACCTGCGTGAGGCCGGCACTGCCGGCCTGCCGGTCGAATGCAGGGACAAGGCCTGGATCAAGCCGATGACCGAGGCCGACGCCTACTTGCACTATATGCAGGCGGCAATGGCCGGCAGTTCGATGGCTTTCATCAACGCCATAGGTAGCGCGCAGCCGCCCACCGCGCTTGCGGCCAGCGGGGCCACGGCAAAGCGGACATCGGCGGACGACGGGGCGGTACCGATGCTGGCCTCGCTGCAGCGCTCGAGCATCGTGCAGTCGCTGAAGGTATTGCAGGAGCACCAGATCGGCTCCAACGGTTACGGCCTGGGCAAGGACGTCACCGAAACGGGCACCGGCATCGTGTTCGGCAACCCGCATTTCCCGTGGTGGGGCGCGCTGCGGCTGAATCAGGTGCATCTGACGGTGGCCAGTGCCGGATACGACGTCTACGGCGCGACCCTGCTCGGCGTGCCGCTGCCGCTGATCGGCTTCAATTACAGGCTGGCCTGGACCCACACCTTCTCCACCGACAACCGGTTCACGCTGCGCGTGCTGACGCTCGACCCGGCGGACCCAAAGCGCTACCTGAAGGACGGTGTCTCCAAGCCGCTGACGGCGGTGCCCATCACCATCAAGGCCAAGCAGGCCGATGGCACGCTGCACGACCTCAGTCGCACCCTGTACCTCAGCGAATTCGGCCCGATGCTGATGGACAGCAGCTTCCAGTGGACGAACGCCAGCGCCTTTGCCATCCAGGACGCCAACTACGTCAACTACAAGCTGATCGACCAGGTCATCCTGAATGGCAAGGCCGGCGACGTCGATGCGTTGCGTGAGGCGGCCGCCACCTACACGGCCATGCCCTGGGTCAACACGATGGCCGCCGACAAGGCCGGCAACGTGCTCTACGGCAACTTCTCGGTCGCCGCCAATGTGGCCGACGCGCAGCTGGCCGGCTGTGTGCCGGGCGCCCCCTATCCCTTCCAGGACCTGATGAACAGCATCGGCCTGGTCGTCATGACCGGCAGCACCGCCGCCTGCGACTGGAGTGGTTCGGTGGTGGCGGCACAGCGGCCCTGGACCGTGCGGTCGGACTACATCGTCAACGCCAACGACAGCCACTGGTGGCCGAGCCTGAAAACTTTCCTCAGCGGCTATCCCAAGATCATCGCCACTGGTCCCGACGTCGAAGGGGCGGTGCAAGGCGAGCGCACCCGCACCGGCCACGCCATCGTGCGTGACCGGCTGGCCGGCAGCGACGGCCTGGCCGGCAACCGCTTCACCGTGGCCAAGCTGCAGGAGCTGTACTTGCAAGGCCGCTTCCTGCGTGCCGAGAAGTGGCTGCCCGACTTTGCCACCGCCTGCCTGATCTCCGCCAGCGCCTCGGCCGCCGCACAGGACGCCTGCACCGTGCTGCAGGGCTGGGACCTCAGACACGGCTTCGACAGCTCGGGCGCGGTGCTGTTCGGCGAGTTCTACGAAGCCCTGGGCGAGCTCAAGGCGGCCACCTGGTGGAACGTGCCGTTCAGTGTCGCCGACCCGCTTGAAACGCCGCGTGGCGCCGCCAACATTCCTGAGGCGCTTGCGTTGCTGGAAACGCTGGTGGCAGGGCCGCAGTTCAACACCCTGGAGAAGCGGCGCGCGCGGCCGAAGGACGTGCAGGTGCTGCTGCGCAATGGCGCGCCGTTGCCCATTCCTGGTGGCCGCTACACCTTCAACAACTGGCGCGGACAGAAGACGCTGGACCCGCTGGGCACAGGGGCCACCATCTACACCGCCGACCCGGCTACCAATCAGGGTGCCTATGGCAACAGCTACATCCAGTTCGTCACCTGGGACAGCAGCGGCCCACAGGCCGAGGGCATCCTGACCTACGGCCAGTCGTCGCACGCCTCCAGCGAACACTTCAACGACCTCACGCTCAAGTATTCGGCGCGCCAGTGGGTCAAGCTGCCCTACACCGAGGCGCAGATCACCTCCGATCCCGGCTACAGGGTGATCACGCTCGAGGAATGACCGACTACCGGACGGTCCGCGCCAGCGGCGGAGCGTCAGGGCGGCACCGGACGATCACAGTTCTTCTATCCGAACTTGTTCGGATGGAAGTTGCGCCATCATGACCCGACTCCATCGAAGCTCCGAGGGGCGGTAACGGTGGCAAGCACGCGCAATGCGATGCAGGAGCGGCCGGCGGCCTGTGGCGGCTGTACCTCATACAGCCGTCGTTCGAGCATGCGCCGGTCGTCGGGCCTGACGACTGCTTTGTGCCAGGCAGCGTGAGTAGAGCCACCAGCGCCCACCGACCGCAACCG
>JAGTRL010000395.1 GCA_018261815.1 Pseudomonadota bacterium | reverse complement strand
CAAGGGGGTGTTCATCGAAGGCTGTGGTGGTGATGCCCGCACATCGGCGCAGTGTAGGGGGCCTCACCCACAATGGCCGCCATGACACCGCCTGGACCGACCCGGACACGCCATGCAGTCGCTGCCTGAGGGCTACCGAGTCCTGGTCATCGGCGCACGTGGTGCCCTCGGCGGTGCCTTCGTGCACCAGCTGCAAGCCGACCCACGCTGCGGCAGCCTGGCAGCGCTGCACCGCGCATCGGTGCCGGCCATCGACTTTGCGCAGGACGGCAGCATCGCCGATGCCGCGGCGGCGCTGCGTGGCGAGGGCCCCTTCCACCTGGTGCTGGTGGCCACCGGGGTGCTGCACGGCCCTGCGCTGGCGCCTGAAAAGCGCCTGGCCGATCTGGACGCCGCAGCGCTGGACACGCTGTTCCGCACCAACACCATCGGCCCGGCGCTGGTGCTGCGCCACTTCGCACCGCTGCTCGACCGGCAGCGCAGCCTGCTGGGCGTGCTGTCGGCCAAGGTGGGCAGCATCGGCGACAACCGGCTCGGCGGCTGGTACGGCTATCGCGCGTCGAAGGCGGCGCTGAACATGCTGCTGAAGACCGCTGCCATCGAGCTGCGCCGCACCCACCCCGGCGCCGTGCTGGCGGCGCTGCACCCGGGCACAGTGCGCTCGGCGCTGTCAAGGCCTTTCCGCGGCGACGAGATCGGCCACGAGCCGGCGCAGGCCGCGGCCGAGATGCTGGCGGTGCTGGACGGCCTGCAGGCCGAGGACAGCGGCGCCTTCGTGGCCTACAACGGCGAGCGCCTGCCCTGGTGACTCAGGCGCCGGCCGCGTCCTTGGCGCGCATCTTGGCGTGAATGTAGGCGCCGTGCGGCACGTGAAGCAGGTCCGACAGGCGCCACAGCGTGTGGCGCTCGTGCTCGCCGAGGTGGCCGTCGGCATAGGCCACGCGCCACATGTACTCGACCATGCGGATCTTGGCCGCCATGTCGAAATGCGCGTTGATGTGCGAAGTGAATTCGAACCAGTCGGTGGCGTCGCGGCGCGCCTGCTCGGCCAGCTCGATGAGCCGTGCGATCTCGTCGTCGGCCAGCGCGAACTTGGCGCGCAGCGCGTCGATCACCGCGCGCCGTTCGGCGGCCTCGAAGTGGCTGTCGGCACGCATCACCTCGATCAGCATCACCGCGGTGGCCAGCTGCAAGGTGTGCTCCACGGCCTGCGCGGGTGCAGCCGCTGCGGGCGGCTGCAGGGCGCTGAATAGTTGCTTCAGGGAGCTCAGCATGCATCGATTGCACCACAGCCCGGGCCAGTCCCTGCGTCGCGCCGCCAGGCCCGGGATGCCAGCGAGCGCGGTGCCATGTGCTGCTGCGCCTCAACCTCTTCAGCGACAGGGGGCTTCGTGCACAGGCACACTGACATTCCCAACGGTCCCAACGGCATGTCTGTGCAATTCATCTTCGACAACAGCTACGCCCGCGATCTCCAGGGCCTGTACCTGCCCTGGCAGCCGGCCCAGGTGCCCGAGCCGCGGCTGCTGTACCTGAACCACGAGCTGGCTGCCGAGCTGGGGCTGGAGGCCAGCGCCCTGCAGGGCGCGGAGGCTGCGGCGCTTTTCGCCGGCAACCAGGTGCCCGAAGGCGCCGCACCGCTGGCGCAGGCCTATGCCGGCCACCAGTTCGGCAACTTCTCGCCGCAGCTGGGGGACGGCCGCGCCCTGCTGCTGGGTGAGGTGATCGATCGGCAGGGCCGGCGCCGCGACATCGCCTTCAAGGGCAGCGGACGCACGCCCTTTTCGCGCGGCGGCGACGGCAAGGCGGCGGTAGGCCCGATGTTGCGCGAGGTGCTGATCGGCGAGGCCATGCACGCACTGGGCATCCCCACCACCCGCGCGCTGGCCGTGGCCGCGACCGGCGAGGCGGTGCAGCGCGAGCGGCCTTTGCCGGGCGCCCTGCTCACCCGCGTAGCGGCCAGCCACCTGCGTGTGGGCACCTTCCAGATGTTCGCCGCGCGTGGCGAGCTCGACAAGCTTCATGCGCTGGCCGATTACACGATCGCCCGCCACGACCCGGAGCTGGCCGACGTGCCCGAGCGCCATGTCGCGCTGCTGCGCGCGGTGGCCGGGCGCCAGGCGGCGCTGCTGGCGCAATGGATGAACGTCGGCTTCATCCACGGTGTGATGAACACCGACAACATGACGATCTCGGGCGAGACCATCGACTACGGGCCCTGTGCCTTCATGGAGGCCTACGACCCCGGCGCGGTGTTCAGCAGCATCGACCACCAGGGGCGCTATGCCTATGCCAACCAGCCGCGGATTGCGCGCTGGAACCTGGCACGCCTGGCCGAGGCACTGCTGCCGCTGATGGCCGCGCCCGACGACGAGACCGCCGTGCGCCAGGCGGTGGCTCAGGTCACCGAGGTGATCGACGCCTTTCCGGCGCTCTATGCCACGGCGCTGCTGCGCGGCCAGCGGGCCAAGCTGGGCCTGGAGCGCAGCGACGACGTTGCCGCCGACAGCGCGCTGGCCGAGGATTGGCTGGCGCTGCTGCAGGCGCAGCAGGTCGACTTCACGCTCGGCTGGCGACACCTGGCCGACGCGGCCGCCGGCGACGAGGCGCCGTTGCGCGCGCTGTTCACCGACCCCCAGGCGCCCGGCGTCTGGCTGCAGCGCTGGCGCGAGCGGCTGGCCGCCGAGGCAGCCGACGCTCAGACGCGCGCCGCGCGGATGCGCTCGGTCAGCCCGTGGGTGATCCCGCGCAACCACCGCGTCGAGGAAGCCCTGGCGGCGGCCTCGGACGAGGGCGACCTGGTGCCCTTCGAGCGGCTGCTGGCCGCGCTGCGCCGCCCGTACGACGACACGACGCAGTCCGCGGCCTACGCCGCACCGGCCCCGGCGGCGGTGACGGCCAGTTACCGCACCTTCTGCGGCACCTGAGCCTCGGCCGCGGCCGAGCGGGCAGACTGTCGCGGCGCGCGGGCTCAAGCCGGCCTGGCCGGCGCCGACAAACCGTGCATGCAGCAAGCTTGGCGGCAGATCGTATTGCGCAGCCCCGTCGCCCTGAGCGTGGCGGCGGTGGCGGCCTGCAGCGTGACGCTGTCGGTGGCAGCGCTGTTCGCGCTGACGGCCGGCTTCGGACTCGGCTTCGACGGCGACTTCCCGGTGTACCTGGGCATGTCCGTCGTCATCCCGCTGCTGGTGTCGGTGCCGGTGAGCTGGTTCATCGTGCGCCTGC
>JAGTRL010000062.1 GCA_018261815.1 Pseudomonadota bacterium | reverse complement strand
GGCCGGCCGCTGCAGTCGGTGATCCGCCGGCTGCGCGGCCACATCGCCGACGAGCAGCAGGCCATCGACGAAGCCGACGCGCCGACGCGCGCCTTCCTGCTGGCCGATTTCCACGTCTGCCTGGCCGAATGCCTGGGCCACAAGCTGCTGGCCGGCATGCTGCGCGACCTGACCGCGCGCACCATGCTGGTGGCCACGCTCTACCAGTCCACGCACGATGCGCGCGCCTCGTGTGCCGACCATGGGCAGATCGTCGATGCGCTGGAAGCCGGCGACACCGAGCGCGCCATCGAGCTGATGCTCGGCCACATCGGCCAGGTCGAAGACGCGCTGGGCAAGTCGGTGAGCACGGCCACCGACGCGCTGGAGCGGCTGCGCGCCACGCTGGCGCCGCTGCCCAAGCCGACGGCTGGAGCGCAATGAAGCCACCTGGCGTTTGACCGCAGGAATCGATCAGCCAGTATTGGCGCGTTGCGTGGCATGGCGGGTCCGTTCTGCCTTGTAGTCAGACGACCCGTCCCACTCCAATTTTTCGAAGAGTTCGGCGACGCGCCGCTGCTCTCTGCGAGCGATTAACTCCCGGGGCACGCGTGCGACGGTTGCCTGCTTGGTGGGCTCCCCGCTGACGCGGAAGGTGCGGTCCAACAGGTCTTGGTCAAGGGCAAACTTGGTGGCCATGTGTGACTCCTTGACGAAGCGACTAGGCAGCAGGGTGGACGTGTGCAGCGCCACCGACACAACGCCGGCCCTTTGGATGTACTGTGATGGCTACGTTCGAATTGAGCCGCCGGCGGAGGCGGGCAGCGTAAGGCAAGCACGCGATGACGCCTCAACGGCGGCGTACCAGCCTTTCGCCGCTTGCCGCAGCGGGTCCTGAGGCGGTTACGTTTTGTGGCAATTTCGGCGCAGCCGCCGGCCTAGCATCGACCGGTGAATCGCGAACCGGTGCATCGCTTTGCTGCAGCATGTCTGCTGTTGATGGCTCTGCATGGCTGCAGCAGCCCGCCCAGCCCGACGCCCGCACCGGCTGCGCCCTCCGCTCCCCCGGCCGCGCCGGCACCACGGCCGTCTTCGCTGGCGGTCGAGCGCCAGTGGCTGCAGTCGTGGTTCGAAGGCACGCCGGTGCGCATCACGCAGCGCAGCGAGGCTGCGTTCACCGTCGACGTGCCGCGCGACTACTGCTTCGATGCCGGCCGCAGCATCGTCAAGCCGCCGCTCGCGGCGGTGCTGGACAAGCTGGCGCAGAGCCTGCAGCGCAAGCCGGCGGCGCGTGTGGAGCTGCTGGCCGCGCCCGGTGATACTGCCGCAGTGTCACCACTGGCGCAGCAGCGCGCCGACAGCGTGCGCAAGTACCTGATCGCGCGCGGCGTATCCTCGGACCAGCTGGGTGCGCCGACCAGCACTGCGGTGCCGGCCGTGCAACTGCGCGTGGGTCTGGCCTCGCCTTGAGGGTCGGCGGCTGTGCGGCAGCCCCACGGTCGACGAGGAGACCCAACGATGACCGCCATTCAAGCCCTCATGGGCTTCGCCGCCTGGACACTGATGCTGGTGCTGCTGGTCTTTGCCTACCGCGGCGGCCGCTTCTTGACCGGTACGCCGATCAACAGTTGGCCGCGCGGCGCCAAGGCCGCTGACGATGCGTCGCTGGTCAAGCGCATCGAGGACGCCCATGCCAACTGCCTGGAAAATCTGCAGGTTTTCGCGGTGATCGTGCTGTCCGCGGCCGCGCTGGGCGATCTGGGCCCGGTGGAGGGCCTCGCTCCCTGGGTGCTCTATGCGCGCGTCGGCCAGACCGCCGCCCATCTGTGGGGCACGGGGCCGCTGCAGGTGCTGATACGTGCCAGCTTCTGGGCAGTGCAGCTGGGGCTGTTCTTGTGGATGCTGTTCAGGTTGGCGGCGTGACGCTGCGCTTGCCCGCCGAACCGGGCTGAAGCCGGCGGTACAGCAGCACCAGCGCCGACGCGCTGAAGGTGGCCATGGCCAGCGAGCTGCTCGACACCAGGCCGGCAAACTGCTGCAGCGCTTGTGGTTCCACCTGTTCGACAAAGCGCGCCAGTTCATGCACCTGCTGGCTGGACACCTGCGCCGCGGCCTCCAGGTCGATGACCGGCTCGCCGCCGCCACGCGGGTCCAGGAATGCAGCGAAGGCACCTGCCGCCACGCCGGCGGCGCCCAGCGGCCCCAGCGGGCGCATCAGGCAGCGCAGCAGGCGCACGCGCAGGGGGGTGCCGGCGGCAGCGAAAAGCCGCGCCACCAGGCGCGGGCCGGCCATGCCGGTAGGCGCCGTCACTCTGGTGCGTGGGGCGATCGGTTCCAGGATCTCGTCAAACTCGTCCGACATGCTGTCCTCCCGGGGGCCTGGCCACGGTGCCGTTGCCGCAGCGCTGCTTCTGCCAGGACAATAGCCCCGTGCCATGGCCTGTGGTGTTTTCTGAATGCAACCGACCGTAATTGTCGAGCCGGGTACCCTTGGCTCTGTGCGCTGGGCCAGAGCCGGGCCCGGTCTTCGATGCGGCAGGGCGACACGGATCGGTCCGGGTACATCGTGTTGCAGTTCCTACCGTATTGCGTAGTAGCTTTCAGGTCTGTTTCTCAAGCCGGAGTTCCCCAACTTGTTCGCACGTTCCCGTCCCGCGATGTTCGATTCCCTCGGTAGCCGCCGTCCGCGCCGGCGCGTGCCCGGCTGGCTGTGGCTGCTGGTGGGCGGGTTGCTCGCAGGAGCGGCCGGTGTCATCGCGGTACAGGAGCGCTATCTGCCACCGCGGCTGTCGGCCGGCGAATCGGCCGCGCTGCGCCAGTCCTATGAGCAGGCCGATGGCGACAGGCTGCGCCTGAAGGCCGAACTCGTGCAATCCCAGCAGCGCTTGCAGGCGGCACTGGCCGACAAGGGCACGCTGGGCGAGGAGCTGGCCAGCAGCCGTGCCGAGGCCGAGCGGCTGCGCGAAGACCTGGCCTCGGTGGTGCAGGCCTTGCCGCCCGACCCGCGCGGTGGCAGTGTCGAGGTGCGCGCCGGCCAGTTCAATGCACGCGGCGGCGAGCTCGACTACCAGGTGGTGCTGTGGCGCGAGGGCAGCCCGCGCAAGCCTCTGACCGGTGTGATGCAGTTCAATGTCGCCGGCGAGTCGGCGGGTGGCACGCCGACCACGCTGGCGCTGAAACCGATCGCGCTGAACCTGGGCAGTCACGAGGTGCTGCGCGGCAGCCTGCCATTGCCCGAAGGCTTCAAGCCACGGCAGACCACGGTGCAGGTGCTCGACCGCACGGCCGGCAAGCTCCTGGGCATGAGGGTACTGCTGGTGCGGTAGTCGTGTGGGCGGCATGCGTCGTTGCCGGGCATCGATCGCTGCCGCCCATGCGCCTGTCCGCTGCCTGCGGATACAGTGGCGCATGAACCAACGCATCGTGCTGAGCCGCCGGCCGGTCGGCTGGGTCGACGAGTCCTGCTTTCGCATCGAGCCTTGCGCCGAACCCGAGTGCGGAGCCGAGGATGTGCTGCTGCAGGCGCTGTACCTGTCCACCGACCCCTATCTGCGCGGGCGCATGAACGCTGGCCCGTCATATGCGCCGGGCTTCGAACTGGGCCGGCCGATCGTTTCGCGCGTGGTGGCCCGCGTCATCGCCAGTCGCCATGCGCGCTTCCGGGCGGGTGATCTGGTCTGGGGCTTCCTGGACTGGGCCGAACGCTGCGTCGTGCCGCGTGGGGAAGGGCTGCACCGCATCGACCCGTCGCTCGGCCGAGCCAGCCAGTTCCTGTCGGTGCTGGGTATGCCGGGGCTGACGGCCTGGGTCGGTGCCATCGAGATCGGTCGGCCGGCGCCGGGCGACACGGTCTATGTTTCTTCAGCGGCTGGGGCCGTGGGCCAATTGGCAGGGCAGTTTGCAAAACGGGCCGGCGCGCGTGTGGTCGGGTCTGCCGGCAGCGCGCACAAGGTGGACTTCCTGCTGCAGCGCTGTGGGTTCGCCGCTGCCTTCGACCACCGCAGTGTCGACATCGACGAAGCCCTGCAAACGCATTGCCCGCGCGGCATCGACTTGTACTTCGACAATGTCGGCGGCCGCACGTTGGAAGCGGCGCTGCGCCATGCCAACGTGGCCGCGCGCATCGCGGTTTGCGGCATGATCTCGGCCTACAACGACACGACCGACGCCGGCATCCGCGGCTTGCAGGCCGTGCTGACGCAACGTATCCAGTTGACCGGCTTCATCATCTACGATCATGTGCACAAGTTGCCTGCGTACCAGGCGCGCGTCGCACCGTGGCTGCGCAGTGGCGAACTGGTGTTCCACGAGGACATCGTGCCCGGATTCGAGAACGCGCCGGCCGCGCTGATCGGCATGATGAAAGGCGAGGCCATCGGCAAGCGTCTGGTGCAGGTGGCGCCGGAATGAGGCGCACACTGCTGCTGTCGATGCTGTGGTTGCTGGCCGGCTGTGCCGGCAGCCGCATCAACGCACAGTGGAGCGACCCGCAGTTCGCGGGCCAGCCGCCACGCGGCGCCAAGGTGCTGGTGGCCTGCCAGGCCGCCGACCCGACGCTGCGCCGCGTCTGTGCCGACCGCATGGCCGCCAAGCTGTCGGCGCTGGGCGCGGTGCCGGTGCTGGCGCCCGACAACGGCGATGTCGGTGAAGCCACTGCGCCCACCGAGGTGGCGCTGCTGCAGACCGCGCGCAGTGCCGGCGCAGTGGCGCTGCTGCGCACGCAGATCTCGCCCGAGGTGGTGGCGGTGGCGCCCGGGCCGTCCATTGGCATCGGCATTGGCGGCTTCGGCGGCAGCTACCGCAGTGGCGGCGGCGTGGGCTTCGGCGTCTCGGCGCCGCTGGGGGGCGCCGGCCCGGCCGAGACCGGCTATGCGACCACCGCGTCGCTCACCGACGTGGCCAGCGGCCGGCTGATGTGGAGCGCTCGCGCCAGCGCCCCGCCGTCGTCCGACGTCGCCCAGCAGTTGTCGACGCTGGCCACTTTGTTGCTCGACGCGGCGCGTCAGGCCGGACTGTTCGCGGCCTGAGGCTGCATCAACCCGGCCGCGTGCTGAAGCGGCGCGGCGGCCGCTGCGCGTCGGGCCGGCCGATGCGCTCGTACTCGGCAATGACCTGCGCGCCCAGCAGCAGCAGCGTGGCGGCCACCTCCAGGCTCAGCAGCACGGCGATCGCGGTGGTCAGCGAGCCGTAGACGGTGCTGATCTGCGACAGCGTCTCGAAGTACCACAGCAGCACATGGCGCGACAGCTCCCACAGCAGCGCAGCGGTGACGGCGCCAATCAGCGCGTGGTGCCACGACAACCGGCCCACCGGCATGATCATGTACACCGAGGCCAGCACGAAGACCTCGCCGCCAAAGCCCAGCAGGTACAGCAACACGCCCGAAGTGCCATCGAGCGACCATGTGCGGCCCAGGAATTCGACCTGCGTCTCGCCCATGGCCTGCAGGCTGCCGGCCACCAGCGTCACCAGCAGCAGCCCGAGGCCCAGGCTCAGGATGTAGGCATAGGGGATCAGCGCCGACACCATGAAGTGGCGGCGGCGGATCGCCACCCGGTGGTGGAAGATCACCGACATCGCGTTCTCCAGCACGGTGAAGGCCAGGGAGCTGAAGAACAGCATGCTGGCCAGCAGCACCCAGCCGATGACGTCGCGGTGCGCCATGAAGTTGCGCAGCTCGCCGACGATCGCGCCAGACTGGCCCGGCATCAACCATTCGAGATAGCGGCCCAGGGTCGCCAGCAGCGCGTCCTGCGCGATGTAGTGCGACAGCGCGATCACGCTCAGGATCAGCAGCGGCACGATCGACAGCAGTGCGTAGTAGGCCACCGCGCCGGCCAGCAGCAGGCCCTGGTTGGCGCGAAAGGCCTGCAGCGTGCGCAGCGCGAAGGCCCCCGGATCCTTCAGTACATGGGCGACGCGTGTGTCGGTGAATCGCATGGCACGTTGATTGTCGCGGCAGCCGCACTTGAACGACGCGGCAATGGCGCCACCTTTGCCGGGCCCGACTCGCCGCCATCCCATGACCGAAACCCTGCTCTGGATCCTCAGCATCGCCTTGATCGTGGTCGGCGTCGCCGGCACGGTGCTGCCGGCATTGCCCGGCACGCTGTTCGTGCTGGCCGGCATCGTGGTTGGCGCCTGGATCGACGGCTACAGCCGCGTCGGCTGGGGCGTGCTGGCCGTGATCGGCGTGCTCGCGCTGCTCGCCTGGGTGCTGGACTACGTGGCCGGCCTGCTCGGCGCACGCAAGGCCGGGGCCAGCCGCCAGGCCATCATCGGCGCGGTGCTGGGCACGGTGGCCGGGCTTTTCATGGGGCTGGTCGGCGTGCTGTTCATGCCGCTGGTCGGTGCCGCGATCGGCGAGTTCATCGCGCGCCGCGACCACCAGCGCGCCGTCAAGGTCGGGCTGGCCACGTGGCTGGGCATCATGGCCGGGCTGGTGTCCAAGGTGGTCATCGCCTTCATGATGATTGGAGTGTTCATTGCGGCGCTGATCGTCTGAGTGCCCAGCGCGAGACGATGGCATGCAGCGCATCCAGCCCAGCGGTCAGCGCGGCCGGGCCGGGCTGCAGGATCAGCGGAGACTTGATCTCGTGCAGCTCGCCGTCCCGCACCGCGGGCACCTCGGACCAGCCGGGGCGCGCCGCGACCTTCTCGGGGCGGAACTTCTTGCCGCACCACGAGCCGATGATCAGGTCCGGTGCTGCGCGCACCACCTCCAACGGGTCGGCGACGATGCGCTCGCGGCCCAGGCTGGCAGCGGCGCGCTCGGGGAAGATGTCGTCGCCACCGGCGATGCCTACCAGTTCGCTGACCCAGCGGATGGCGCTGATCTGCGGCTCGTCCCATTCCTCGAAGTACACGCGCGGGCGTCGCGGCAGCCGTGCGGCGCTTTCGCGCACCGCATCGAGCCGCGCACGCAGTGCGTCGGCATAGGCCTGCGCCCTGGCGGCGGCACCCACCATCGCCCCGAGCCGCTGCACATAGGCCAGGATGCCCTCGACCGAACGGTGGTTGCTGATCCACACCTCGACGCCGGCCTTGATCAGGGCCTGGGCAATGTCGGCCTGCATGTCGGAAAAGCCGATCGCCAGGTCGGGCTGCAGCGCCAGGATGCGTTCCAGCTTGGCGCTGGTGAAGGCCGAGACGCGCGGCTTTTCCTGGCGCGCGCGCGCCGGCCGCACCGTGTAGCCGGAGATGCCGACGATGCGCTGCTCCTCGCCCAGCGCGTACAGCACCTCGGTGGGTTCTTCGGTCAGGCAGACGATGCGTTGCGGGAAGGCGGGCATGCGGCACGATGCAAGTGGCGAGCCGACTGTAGCGCCCATGGAACCCATTGCCCGCGGGCGGGTCCATGAGGCTGCCCAGAACATCCCCGACCAAAGGTCTGATCGATGAATGCGCAAGGAATGCTGGAACAACTGCTGAAGTCCGGCCTGTCGATGATCGACGGCAAGGCGCAGGCGCCGGGTGCGCGCGCCGCGGGACCGGTCGACTGGGGCCAGTTCGGCGCCGGTGCCGCTGCCGGCGGGGCATGGGGCGTGCTGATGGCCGACGAGACCAGCTTCATGGAGCGCGCGCCTGCCTGGACGAGCTGGCGCGCCAGCTGCAACTGCCCAACGGCCTGAAGGCCGAACTGGAGCGTCAGGCGCTGGCGGCCTGAACGGCGACCTTGCCCCGCAGGAAGGTGTCGTAGGTGGCGTTGAACTGCTGAGGCACCTCGAAGTACGGCAACGCGCCTGTGGGAAGCACGTCGAAGCGCCAGTTCGGTCGGCCTTCGACGAGGCGCTTGCCGCGGTAATCGACAAAGTCGCCGCGCACGCCGTGCGACATCCACACCGGCAGCGACAGCTGTTCGTAGACGATGTGAATGTCGGTGCTGAACATGCTGCCGGCAAGGAAGTGCAACGGCGCGTACTCGGCACCGGGCTGGCGCGTGGTGATCACCGCATAGCG
Organism: Pseudomonadota bacterium; assembly: GCA_018261815.1. Classification (GTDB taxonomy): domain Bacteria; phylum Pseudomonadota; class Gammaproteobacteria; order Burkholderiales; family Burkholderiaceae_C; genus Rubrivivax. The sequence goes on along the minus strand of JAGTRL010000062.1, from coordinate 9,587 downwards.
CCACAACTGCTCGTCGATGTCCTTCGCGCCCCAGGTGCGCTGCAGGAAGTAGCGGATCACGCCCGGCCGCGTCAGGGCGCGGAACAGGGCGCCGCCCCAGCCCGGCCCGCGCAGAGCACGGTACAGCCAAGGCATGGCCTGCGTGCTGCCCGGCGCGTCGCGGCGCGAGCGCGGGCCGCTGAAGCCGGTGGGGCTGACGAGGGCCAGGCTGCGCCAGGCCTCGGGCGATTCCATCGCCGCGCGCGCCAGGAACTCGCTGGCCAGCGACACGGCCAGTGCATCCACCGGCCGCTCGCCGCAGCGCCGGCGCATCGGCTCGCGCATGGCCAGCAGCGCATCGGTCATGAGCCGCGGCGTGTAGTCGCGATCGCTGCGTTCGGAAAATCCATAGCCCGGCAGGTCGAGCGCGAACACGGTGTGCGTGGCACCGCAGTGCTCGAAAAGCGTCCGCACCTCGGCCACCGACGCGGCGGCATTGACACTGTGCACCAGCAGCAGCGGCGGTCCCTGGCCGGCGACGTAGGCGCTGATGCGGCCGGCGGCGCTGTCGAACTCGAAGCGCTCACCCGGGACGGCCGGCGGCAGCGGCGGCGTGTTCATGCAAGGCAGTATGCCACCCGGCTTGCGCAGGCCTGCAGCCCCCGCCGGATGCATGACAATGCGCGGCTTGAGCAAGGAGCGACCATGAACCTCGTCGCCGCCATCGAGGCTTTCAACCAGCACGGGCAGCCGCGCATCGACCTGCAGGTCCGCCGCGACGGCCGTACCGTGGCCATGCTGCCGCGGCTGGGCAAGGAAATCCTCGTCAAGGGAACGCCCCTGAGCCCCCACCTGAAGATCTCGTCGCAGGACATCGCGCTGCTGTGCGAAGAAGCCCAGCTGGCCATCGCCCCTGGCATGGCGCTGCTGGAGAGCGCTCTCGCGGCGATGGGCAAGGTGGCCCGCGACCAGGAAGACGAAGTGCTCTGATCAGCGCGCGCGAATCGCGTCCGCGATGATCCATTCGGCCGCGCGCTCGGCCATCATCAGCGTCGGTGAATTGGTGTTGCCGCTGGTGATCTGCGGCATGGCGCCGGCATCGACCACACGCAGGCCGCGCAACCCGCGCACGCGGCAGCGCGTGTCCAGCACCGCCATCGGGTCGTCGTCGCGGCCGATGCGCGTGGTGCCCACGGGGTGGAAGATGGTGCTGGCGATGTCGCCGGCCAGCCGGGCCAGCTGCTCGTCGCTCTGGTACTGCACACCGGGCTTCCATTCCTCGGGTTGGTAGGGCGCCAGCGCCGGCTGTGCGCAGATGCGGCGCGTGACGCGCAGCGAGTCGGCAGCGACCTGGCGGTCTTCCGGCGTGCTCAGGTAGTTGGGTGAGATGCGAGGCGCGTCGGCGGCGTTAGGGCTGCGGATATGCACCCTCCCGCGGCTTGTGGGGTTGAGGTTGCACACGCTGGCGGTGAAGGCGTCGAAGCCATGCAGCGGCTCGCCGAAGGCATCCAGGCTGAGCGGCTGCACGTGGTATTCGATGTTCGCGTACGGCTGCTCGGGCGTGCTGCGCGTGAAGGCGCCCAGTTGCGACGGCGCCATGCTCATCGGTCCGCTGCGTGTCAGCAGGTATTGCAGGCCGATGCCGGCCTTGCCCCACCAGGTGGCGGCGATGCGATTGAGCGTCTTCGTGCCGCGCACCTTGTAGACCGCACGGATCTGCAGATGGTCCTGCAGGTTGCCGCCCACGCCGGGCAGCTCATGCCGTGGCGTCACGCCGCAGGCCTGTAGCCGCGGGCCATCGCCGATGCCCGACAGCTCCAGGATCTGCACCGAGCCGATGGCGCCGGCGCTGAGGATCGTCTCGCGCCGCGCCGTCACCAGCAGCCGCTGGCCGTCCTTCAGCACCTCGATGCCTTGGCAGCGCTGCATGCCATCGGCGTCGGGCGCGAGTTGCAGGCGCTGCACCTGCGCGTCGGTCCACAGCGTGAAGTTGGCTCGCTGCATGCAGGTGGGCCGCAGGAACGCCTTGGCCGTGTTCCAGCGCCAGCCGCCTTTCTGGTTGACCTCGAAGTAGCCGACGCCTTCGTTCTCGCCGCGGTTGAAATCCTCGCTGGCCGGCAGCCCCGCCTGCATCGCGGCCTGCGCCCAGGCGTCGAGGATGTCCCAGCGCAGCCGCTGTTTCTCGATGCGCCATTCGCCGCCGGCGCCATGCCATTCGTTGGCGCCGCCGAAATGGTCCTCGTGGCGCTTGAAGTAGGGCAGCACCCTATCCCACGACCAGCCGGGGTCGCCGGTCAGCTCGGCCCAGCGCGCGTAGTCGCGCTTCTGGCCGCGCATGTAGATCATGCCGTTGATGCTGGAGCAGCCGCCCAGCGCCTTGCCGCGCGGATAGCGCAGCGTGCGACCGTTCAACCCGGCGTCGGGCTCGGTCTGGTAGCACCAGTCGGTGCGCGGGTTGCCGATGCAGTAGAGGTAGCCCACCGGGATGTGGATCCAGGGGTGCTGGTCACTGCCGCCGGCCTCGACCAGCAGCACGCGCCGCGACGGGTCGGCGCTCAGGCGGTTGGCCAGCAGGCAGCCGGCCGTGCCGGCGCCGACGACGATGTGGTCGAACTCGAGGGGGTCGCTCATGAACGTGGAAGGAAGGAGGCCTGCGCCGTGGCCGGTGCATCATGATGCAATCCGAGCGGGCGGCAGATGCTACGCCCGGCCATCGAGGAGACCCCGTGATGAATCCTGCCTTCCTGAGTGCCCTGGTCGTGATCGCCGGCCTGGTCGCCACCAGTCCCCTGGCAGCCCAGCCGGCGGCGCCGGCCTCGGCCTCCGCCACCAAGCTGCGCGCGCTGCCCACCGAGGCGCGTGCCTGGACCGGCGATTTCGACGGCATGCTCGAACGCCGTCACATCCGCGTGCTGGTGCCGTTCAGCCGCACACTGTTCTACAACGACAAGGGCCGCGAACGCGGCATCACCGCCGAGACGGCGCGCGCCTTCGAGCAGTACCTGAACAAGAAGTACAAGGCGCAGCTGGGCAAGCGGCCGATCACGCTGTACCTGGTGCCGACCACGCGCGACGAATTGCTCGAGGGCGTGGCCCAGGGCGTGGGCGACATCGCCGCCGGCAACCTGACGGTGACCGATGCACGCCGGCAGCTCGTCGACTTCGTCGCGCCGCCCGATGCCAAGCCGAACCGCGAGATCGTGCTCAGCGGGGCCAAGGCCGCGCCGGTGGCCACCGCCGAGGCGTTGTCGGGCAAGACGGTGCATGTGCGCTGGTCCTCGAGCTACCACAGCAGCCTGGTGGCGCTGAACCAGCGCCTGGCCCAAGGCGGCAAGCCGGCGATCAAGCTGGTGGCCGTGCCCGACGAGCTGGAAGACGAGGACATGATGGAGATGCTCAACGTCGGGCTGCTCGACTACATCGTCGTCGACGACTGGAAGGCCAAGATGTGGGCGCCGGTGCTGCCGAAGATGCAGCTCAACGAAGGCGCGGTGGTGCGCGAAGGTGGCCTGGTCGGTTGGGCCTTGCGCAAGGACAGCCCGAAGCTCGCTGCCGAACTGAACGACTTCCATGCCAACCACCTGAAGAAACTGGGCGTGGCCAACGTCCTGCGCCAGCAGCATTCCAAGCGCATCAAGGCGCTGAAGGATGCCGGCGCCGATGCCGATGCCCAGCGCTTCTCGGAGCTGCTGGTACTGTTCCAGAAGTACGGCGACAAATACAACTTCGACCCGCTGATGCTGGCGGCGCAGGGCTACCAGGAGTCGCAGCTCAACCAGCAGGCGAAGAGCCATGTCGGCGCCATCGGCGTGATGCAGATCATGCCGGCCACCGGCGCCGAGCTGAAGGTCGGCGACATCCGCGTCACCGAGGCCAACATCCACGCCGGCGCCAAGTACATGGACCAGCTGATGACACGCTACTTCAAGGATGCCGACTTCAGCCCGGCCAACCGCGCGCTCTTCGCCTTCGCGTCCTACAACGCCGGGCCGGGCAACATCGCCAAGATGCGCAAGGAAGCCGGCAAGCGCGGCCTGGACGCGGACAAGTGGTTCAACAACGTCGAGCTGGTCACGGCCGAGAAGATCGGCGTCGAGACCACCACCTACGTGCGCAACATCTTCAAGTACTACACCTCCTACAAGCTGGGACTGGATGCGCGCAAGGAGCGCGACAAGGCGCGCGAGCAGGTGATCAAGAAGTGAGTTCCGGCCCCGCCGGCGTGGCGACCACGCCATCGGCGCACAGCATGGCGATGGTGGCCGCGTCGTAGCCCAGACTGCGCAGCAACTGCAGGCTGTGTTCGCCCAAGGACGGTGGTGGCCGGCGCAGCGGCAGGCGCCGGCCGTCCATCGCCAGCGGCAGCAGCGGCGTGCGCGTGTCGATTCGATGCCCGGCGGCGCTGGCATCGGGAGGCAGCGTCACCGGCGCCAGGCCGCCCGTGGCGCGCAGGTGCGGGTCGTCGAACAGCTCCTGTGGCCGGGTGATCGGTGCGTAGGGCAGGCCGCGGGCCTCGAAGCGCGCGCCGATCTCGGCCGCGTCCAGGCTGGCCAGGTGCTCGCGCAGCCGCGGCAGCAGCCAGTCGCGTGCGCGCACGCGGTCGTTGTTGCCGGCCAGGCGCGGGTCGATCTTCAGCTCGCCCAGGCCGAAGGCATCGCAGAACAGCGTCCATTGCGTGTCGGACACCACCGCCAGGAAGATCTGCTCGCCGCCTTGGACGGTGAACACGTCGTAGATGCCCCAGGCCGAGATGCGGCTGGGCATCGGCGCGGCAGCCTGGCCAGTGACGGCGAACTGCATCATGTGCTGGGCCACCAGCAGCACGTTGTTCTCGAACAGAGCGCTTTGCACCTCCTGTCCGCGGCCGGTCTGGTGCCGCGCCTGCAGCGCGGCGAGCACGCCGATGGCGCCGAACATGCCGCCCATGATGTCGTTGACGCTGCTGCCGGCACGCAGCGGCCGGCCTTCGGGGCCGGTCATGTAGGCCAGCCCGCCCATCATCTGCACCACCTCGTCGAGCGCGGTGCGCTGCGCGTAGGGCCCGGGCAGGAAGCCCTTGTGCGACACGTAGATCAGCCGCGGGTTCAGCCGCGACAGCGTGTCGGGGCCCAGGCCCAGCCGCTGCATCGCACCGGCCTTGAAGTTCTCGCTGAAGACATCGGCATCGGCCACCAGCTTGAGCACGATTTCGCGGCCGCGCGGATCCTTGATGTCCAGCGCCAGGCTCTTCTTGTTGCGGTTGAACATCGAGAAGAAGCCCGCGCCCGAGCCGAGCAGCCGGCGCGTGTTGTCGCCTTCCAGCGGCTCGACCTTGATGACCTCGGCGCCCAGGTCGGCGAGGATCATTCCGCAGCTCGGGCCCATCACCATGTGGGTGAATTCGATGACCCGCAGGCCGGCGAGCGGCAGGTCTGTCTCACCATGCCGGCCGGCCAGCGGCAGTGTGTCGTCGCTCATCTGCTCATGGGGCAAAGCCCAGCGGCAGCCCAGCCTCGGGCGTCATGCCGTAGATCGGCTCGCCGGGCAGTCCGGCGCGCAGCGTCTCACGTGCGGCAAACAGCGCGGGCAGGTCCACACCGGTGGCCACCCCCATGGCCTCGAACATGAACACCAGGTCCTCGGTGACGACGTTGCCCGACGCGCCCGGCGCAAAGGGGCAGCCACCCAGCCCGCCGAGCGAGGCATCGAAGGCGCGCACGCCCACGTCGTAGGCAGCCAGGCAGTTGGCCAGGCCCAGGCCGCGCGTGTTGTGCAAGTGCGCGGCGCCGGCGCGCTCGCCCAGGGCCGCGCGCAGCCGCGTGAACAGCCGCCGCACCTGCGCCGGGTTGGCCATGCCGGCGGTGTCGGACAGGCCACATTCGTCGGCGCCTGCGGCCACCAGCTGTTCGGCCAGGCGGATCACCTCGTCCTCGTCGACGCGGCCCTGCAGCGTGCAGCCGAAGGCGGTGGAGAGGCCGATCTCCAGCCCAACCGTGGGGGCGTGCTCGTGGCGCCAGGCGGCGATGGCGCGCACCTCGTCGACCATCTGCGCGGGCGTCTTGCGCACGTTGGCCAGCGAGTGCGCCGCGCTGGCCGACACCGGCACGGTCAGCTTGTGCACGCCGGCGGCCAGCGCGGCGCTCGCGCCGCGCAGGTTGGGCACAAGTGCCAGCACCGTCAGCCCCGGCAGGCTGCGCGCGTGGCGCACCACCTCGGCCACGTCGGCCATCTGCGGCAACAGAGCCGCCGGGACGAAGGAGCCGACCTCGATCTCGCGCAGGCCGGCGGCGTGCAGTGCGTCGATCCAGGCGCATTTGTCCGCGGTGGCCATCGTGCGCTTCAGGCTTTGCAGGCCGTCGCGCGGACCGACCTCGCTGATCAGCACGGCGGGCGCTGGCGCTGCTGCCATGGGTCAGCGCCTGCGCGCGCCCAGCAGAACCAACGTCATCAGGCCCAGCAGCACGAACAGTCCCAGGCTCCAGAACTCATAGGGCAGGCCCAGCAGATTGACGGCGGCGTCGGCACAGCTGGCACGAGGCTGGAAGACCTCTGGCAGGCTGCCGTCCAGACCCAGGCCGCTGATGATGCGTTCGGCCAGCGTCAGCTTGCAGGAATCGGAGGCCGCAGCGACGAAGTGCTGCCACAGCGCAGCGGCTACGCCGCTCAGGCTCAGCGCGATCATCAACAGGGCCGTGATCAGCGTGCCGGCGGCACCGCGCCAGGCCAGGCCGAGCAGCGCCACCAACGCGATGACCACGAAGATCAGCCGCTGCAGGACGCACCAGGGGCAGGGCTCCATGCCCAGTGAATGTTGGGTCCACAGCGCCACCGCCACCGACCCCAAGCTAAGGCCTGCGATGCCCAGCAGCAGCGGCGTGCGCCTCGATGCAGCATTCACTTCAATCTTCCATCCCGTGGCGACGCAAGCTGCGGCCGGACACGCTGAACGCAACGAGCAGCCGCCACGGATCCGTCGTTGCCGGGCCGCCCTCGGCACCCCCTGGAGGGGGAGCGCCGAAGGCGCTGCGGGGGTGCTTCACTTAATTTCGGCGATCAGCTCGATCTCGACGCAGGCACCCAGCGGCAGCTGCGCCACGCCAAAGGCGCTGCGCGCATGTGCACCGACCTCGGGTCCGAAGACCTGGCCCAGCAGCTCCGAGCAGCCGTTGGTGACCAGGTGGTGATCGGTGAAGGTGGCGGTGCTGTTGACCAGGCTCAGCACCTTGACGATGCGCGCCACGTTGTCCAGTCCGCCGGCGCCGGCCTGCAGGGTGCCCAGCAGGTCGATGCCGATGGCACGTGCTGCGGCCTTGCCCTCGTCGGTGCTCATCGTCAGGCCGAGCTGGCCGACCCAGGGCTTGCCGTCCTTGCGCGCGATGTGGCCGGAGACGAACACCAGCTTGCCGCTGCGCACGAAGGGCACGTAGGCGGCGGCCGGCACGGCCAGCGGCGGGAGCGTGATGCCCAGGGCATCGAGTCGGGCTTGAACGGACATGATGTTCGGCGCGCAGTCCAGGGGAGGGTCATCCTACACTGGCAGTGATGAGCCCAGGCCTTGCCACGCCGGCCTCGAGCCCACCGCTGGACGCGGGCTGGCGCATGGCCGCTTCGGCACTGGCCTGGCTGGCCGGCATCGGCCTGCAGATGCAGCAGCCGGCCCTGTGGCCATTGGTGCATTACCAGGCTCTGCTGTTCGCCGCGCTGCTGCTCGCAGGGGCCTGGTGGACGGCGGGGCGGCGCGCACCAGGCAGCGCGGCCTCGCTGGCCTGCCTGTGTCTGGCGCTGGCCCTGACCGGATTCGGCAGCACCGGCTGGCGCGCCGGCCAGCGGCTGGCCCAAACACTGCCGACGGTCCTGGAAGGGCGTGACCTGCAGCTCACTGGCGTGATCAGCGGCCTGCCCCAGCCGGGGCCGCAGGGCACGCGCTTTGTCCTACACGTCGAGCAGGCGCGGCTGGACGGCCAGCCGGTGAACGTGCCCGACCGGGTCTCGCTTGGCTGGTATCGCGGCTTCGACGGCGACGCGCTGCTCGCCGCGCCTGCGCAGGAGCTGCGCGCCGGCCAGCGCTGGCTGCTGACGGCAAGGCTGCGCCAGCCGCACGGCACGCTCAATCCGGGCGGCTTCGACCTCGAGCTGTGGATGTTCGAGCAGGGCTTGCGCGCCAGCGGCACGGTGCGGGCCACGGCCGGTGCCGTCAACCGCAAGCTGGCCGATGCCGCCGGCCACCCGGTGGGCCGCGCACGCCAGGCGGTACGCGACGCGATCCTGTTGCGCGTGCCCGATGCCCAATCTGCCGGCGTGCTGGCGGCCCTGGCCGTGGGCGACCAGGCGGCCATCGATCGTGACGACTGGGACCTGTTCCGCGACACCGGCGTGGCGCACCTGATGAGCATCAGCGGGCTGCACGTGACGTTGTTCGCCTGGCTCGCTGCCGGGCTGATTGGCCCGTTGTGGCGCCTGAGCCCACGCGCAATGCTGGCGCTGCCGGCACCGACGGCCGCGCTGTGGGGCGGCGTGCTGGCCGCCGCAGGTTATGCGCTGCTGGCCGGCTGGGGTGTGCCGGCGCAGCGCACGCTGTGGATGCTGGTCGCGCTGGCCTTGCTGCGCAGCGCCGGGCTGCGGTGGCCGTCGCCGCTGGTGCTGCTGGCGGCCCGCCGGCGTGGTCACGCTGCTCGACCCCTGGGCGCTGCTGCAGCCGGGCTTCTGGCTGTCCTTCGTGGCCGTGGGGCTGCTGATGGTGTCGGAGCCGGTCTCGGGCCCGCCGCTGGCGGCCGGTGGCGGGCGCGCCCGCCCTCTGCTGCAGGCCCTGCGCCGCGGCCTGCGCACCCAGGCGGTGGCCAGCGTCGGCCTGGCGCCACTGAGCCTGGTGTTCTTCCAGCAGGTGTCGCTGTCGGGCTTCGTCGCCAACCTGCTGGCCATTGCGCTGGTGACGCTGGCCATCGTGCCGCTGGCACTGCTCGGCATCCTGATCCCGCCGCTGTGGGCCGTGGCCAGCGCCCTGGTGCAGGCCTTGGTGGCCGTGCTGGAGCTGCTGGCCCGCGGCCCGCTCGGCCTGTGGACGGCCGCAGCGGCACCAGGCTGGGGCATGGCCGTGGGCTTGCTGGGCGGCGCACTGCTGGTCATGCCATTGCCCTGGCGATTGCGGGCGCTCGGCTTGCCGCTGTTGCTGCCGCTGCTGGCGCCGCCGCTGCAGCGGCCGGCAGTGGGCGAGTTCGAGATGATCGCGGCCGACGTCGGCCAGGGTACCGCGGTGCTGGTGCGCACCCGCACCCACCTGCTGCTGTACGACAGCGGGCCGCGCTACTCGCTGCAGGCCGACGCCGCGCAGCGCGTGCTGCTGCCACTGTTGCGCGCGCGCGGTGACACCGGCATCGACCTGCTGATGCTGAGCCACAGCGACATCGACCATGTCGGTGGCGCCGCCTCGCTGCTGGCGCGGCTGCCGGTGGCCTCGATGGCCAGCTCGCTGCCCGAGAGCCACCCGTTGCTGGCGGGCGGCGTGCCGCACCGGCGCTGCGCCGCCGGACAGGCCTGGGACTGGGACGGCGTGCGTTTCGAGCTGCTGCACCCCATGCCCGGCGACTACCTGCCTTCGGCCCGCCCCAATGCGCTGAGCTGCGTGCTGCGCG
>JAGTRL010000394.1 GCA_018261815.1 Pseudomonadota bacterium | reverse complement strand
GGTGGTACACGCCGTCGGCGTCGCCGATCAGCGTGTCGGTCATCGAGCACAGGTCCAGCAGGCGATACCAGTCGGCGTTGTTGCGCGCCATGCGCGACACCTCCAGCCCGAGGATGATGCCCACGTGCGACAACGCCACTTCGGCGGTCATGCGCGCAAAGCCGCTGCGCTGATGCGTTGTGGCCCCGGACAGGCCGAGATCTTGATCGATCACGGTGACCCGATCGGTGCTCCAGCCCAGTGCCGCGGCGCGTTGGGTCAATCCGTACTGGCGGGCCGTGGACTCACGGTTGTGCTCGACCTGTGCGGCCGACGATTGCCTCACGTAGACGATCGCGATGCGGCTCAGGTGCGACGGCTTGATCTTGGTGTGTTCACTCATCGCCATGCTCCTCAGCGTGCGGCGCCGCGACGGCGGCCTTGACGATGAGCAGGGCCAGGCGCTGAATGAGAGCCTGCTGTTGAGCGGGGTCGAATTGCTCCCACAGCGCCTGTGCGGCTTCGGGGGCAGCTTCCAAGACCAGTTCGAGTTGCATCGTCGATCTCCTGTGCGTCGGCCATGCGGCCGAGCAGAGCGTCGATGACGATTCGTGCTTTGAACAAGTCCTTGATCGTGGCCAGTAGCGCCGGTGCCGCGGCAGACGAGTCGTCGGCAGCCGCGCCCATGCGCAGCTGCAGGTCCGTCCAACTGGCGGGAATGAGGGAGCGCGACTCGCATGGCAGGATCAGCAGCAGATGCAGCAGGCCAGCCCGCTTGCGGCGCCCGAGCACCGCGAGTTCCAGCCCTTCAAGGGCATGGCCTCTGCGAACGATCCGCACGGCCGGCGGAAGCTCTTCGAGATGGGTAGTGTGTCGTGTGTTCCTTCGATCACATCAATCACGAATGGCTGGTGAACCACGTCCGTACGGACAAGGCGATCTTGAACAAGTGGTTGAAGGCAGGAGTGGTCTACCAAGGCCAACTGGCAAGCACCGAAGCGGGCACGCCGCAAGGCGGCATCATCTCGCCAACCTTGGCGAACGTGGCACTGAACGGACTGGAAGCCGGACTGCAATCGCACCTGCGTGTGAAAGTGGGTTCGACCAAGGTCCAAAGGCTCAAGGTCAATGTGGTCCGGTACGCCGATGACTTCGTGATCACGGGGGAGTCGAAAGATTTCCTCGAAACCGAGGTCCGGCCGTGGGTAGAAGCTTTTCTCGCACAACGAGGATTGCGCCTATCGCCGGCGAAGACGCGAGTCACACACATAGACCAAGGGTTCGATTTCCTCGGCTGGAATTTCCGGAAGTACTCGGGAACCCTGCTGATCAAGCCGAGTAAGAAGAACGCGCAAGCGTTCTACGACAAGGTGAAGGGGATCGTGAAGGCCAACCCGATGGTGAAACAGGCGGAGCTGATACAGCTGCTGAATCCAGTCTTGCGAGGCTGGGCGCAGTACCACCACCCGGTGGTCGCCAAGGAGACGTTCGGCAAACTCGACTCGCTGCTGTGGTGGCGGTTGACGCGCTGGGCACGTCGCAGGCATCCGAAGAAGTCCCCGAGATGGGTGGCCGCGAAGCATTGGCCGACCGTTGAGGGCAGGACCGAGTTCGCTGCGCGAGTTCGGTCGGAAGAGGAGGGCGAACCGCGATGGATGCGCCTGTATCGGCTTACCGATACGGAGATCGTCCGGCATCGAAAGGTCAAAGGCGGCTACAACCCCTTTGACCCCGAGTGGGAAGCGTACGGCGAAGACCTGCGCGCGAAGCGCCTGCTGAAAAGTATGGCGTACCGCAAGCAATGGGCGACGCTGTTCCTCTCACAGCAGGGCAGGTGTGTTCATTGTGGTGAGGCCCTCACGGAAGAAACGGGGTGGCACGACCATCACCTGGTAGCACGGGTGGCGGGAGGGTCGGACTCGTTGTCCAACCGGGTGCTCCTGCATCCGGTGTGTCATCGCCAACTGCATGCCCTTGGTTTGACAGTTGCGAAGCCGGCCTCGGGCTGAGGCTTCGGTGCGGAAAAGAGGGGCTGCCTGATAGAATCGCGTGCTCCCCGAACCCGCACAGATTGTTGTGCTTGAGCCGGATGCGGTGAAAGTCGCAAGTCCGGTTCTTAGGGGGGGATGGGTCAGCAATGACCTGTCCCTACCCTCCTCAGGAGCCTCATCCATGCGCCTTCTCGGCAAAGCGCTCACCTTCGACGACGTGTTGTTGGTGCCCGCCTATTCGAAGGTGTTGCCACGCGATACCAGCTTGGCCACCCGCCTTTCTCGCAACATCACCCTGAACCTGCCGCTGGTGTCTGCCGCGATGGACACCGTCACCGAGGCGCGCCTGGCCATCGCCATCGCCCAGGAGGGCGGCATCGGCATCGTGCACAAGAACATGTCGCCCGAGAAGCAGGCGGCCGAGGTGGCACGCGTCAAGCGCTACGAGTCCGGCGTGCTGCGCGACCCGATCACCATCACGCCCGACGTGACGGTGCGTGAGGTGATGGCGCTGTCGAAGCGGCACGGCATCTCCGGCTTCCCGGTGCTGAAGGGCAAGGCGGTGGTGGGCATCGTGACAGGACGTGACCTGCGTTTCGAAACACGCATGGACGCGCCAGTCAGCGAGATCATGACGCCGCGCGAGCGCCTGGTGACGGTGGGCGAGCACGCCACCATCGAGGATGGCAAGGCGCTGATGCACAGGCACAAGCTGGAGCGCGTGCTGGTGGTCAACGACACCTTCGAGCTGTGCGGCCTGATGACGGTGAAGGACATCACCAAGCAGACCGACTTCCCCAATGCCGCGCGCGACGGCTTCGGCAAGCTGCGCGTCGGCGCGGCGGTGGGCGTGGGCGAGGGCACCGAAGAACGCGTCGAACTGTTGGTGCGGGCTGGAGTCGATGCCATCGTCGTCGATACCGCACACGGCCACAGCGACGGCGTGCTCGAGCGGGTGCGCTGGGTCAAGCGCCACTATCCGCAGGTGGACGTGATCGGCGGCAACATCGCCACCGGCGCGGCAGCGCTGGCGCTGATCGAAGCCGGCGCCGATGCGGTCAAGGTCGGGATCGGTCCGGGCTCGATCTGCACCACGCGCATCGTCACCGGCGTGGGCGTGCCGCAGATCATGGCCATCGAAGCGGTGTCCAAGGCCATACAGGGCAGCGGCGTGCCGCTGATCGCCGACGGCGGCATCCGCTACTCCGGCGATCTGGCCAAGGCCATCGCCGCCGGCGCGCACAGCGCGATGATGGGTGGCGCCTTCGCC
>JAGTRL010000393.1 GCA_018261815.1 Pseudomonadota bacterium | reverse complement strand
CCCAGGCACAGCCCGGGCCGCGCCTCGACCAGGTAGGCCAGGCCGACCAGGCCCAAACGCTCGTCGCCGGGCAGGGTGATGGTCTCGTAGCCGATGCGTGCCGAGGCTGGCGCGCTGCGCCAGTCGCCGGCCGAAGCCACCTGGGCGAAGGCCCATGCCGGCAAGAGACAAAGCGCGGCGGTGAGTGCGCGGCGCTGCAAGTACGGAGGGGGGGGTCGTCGGGAGCTCATGCCCCCAAGTATGGACAGGACCGCCCGCCCCGTGGGAGCGGGCATGTCTCGATCTCAGACTTGCAGGACCCGCCCTCGCACAGTTCGGGCCCTTCGAGCAGCGCAGGTCCGTGCGCAGGCACGGCCCTGCGTCCGCTCTCAGCCCAGCGGCACCGGCACGAAGATCTGATTGCCCTGGCGCTGCACCAGCAGCGCCACGCTCTTCGGTTGGCTCTTGAGTACGCCGCGGATCTGCTCGATCGAACTCACCGGTTTGCCGTTGATGGCCAGCAGCACGTCGCCGGCCTCGATGCCGGCGCGCGCGGCAGCTCCGCTGGCCTGTTCGACCACCAGGCCACCGTCGACCCTGGCCTGCTGCTTCTCGCCCGGCTGCAGCGGGCGCAGCGACAGGCCCAGGCGGGGGCCCTGCGCGGCGTCTCCGCCGGCATCGGCCACGGCTTCGTCGGCCGGGGTCGCGCCGCCGAGCTTGGCCTCGATATCGATGGCCTTCTGGTCGCGCCACACCGTCAGCGTGACCTTCTCGCCGGGCGCTGCCATGCCGATCACGCTGGACAGCGCACCCGAGCGCTGCAGCGCCTCGCCGTTGACATGGGTGATGACGTCACCCGGCTTCAGGCCGGCCGCAGCCGCGGCACTGCCCGGCGCCACCTGCGCCACCAGCGCGCCGTCGGGCCGCTTCATGCCAAAGGACTCGGCCAGGTTCTGGTTCAGGTCCTGCACGCTCACGCCCAGACGGCCGTGGCTGGCCTTGCCGGTGGCGACGATCTGGTCCTTGACCTTCAGTGCCACGTCGATCGGGATGGCGAAGGCCAGGCCCTGGTAGCCGCCGGTGTGCGAGTAGATCTGCGCGTTGATGCCGATGACTTCGCCATTGCCGCTGAACAGCGGGCCGCCGGAGTTGCCGGGGTTCACCGCCGCGTCGGTCTGGATGAAGGGCACCACCGCATCACCGGGCAGCGAACGGCCCTTGGCACTGACGATGCCCTGCGTGGCCGTCTGCTCGAAGCCGAAGGGCGCGCCGATGGCCAGCACCGGGTCGCCCACGCCCAGCTGCTTCGGGTCGCCCAGGCGCACGGTCGGCAGGTCCTTGGCCTCGATGCGCAGCACCGCCACGTCGGTCACCGGGTCGCTGCCCAGCACCTTGGCCTCATATTCGCTGCGGTCGCTGAGCTTGACCTTGACTTCCTTGGCATCGCGCACCACGTGCGCATTGGTCAGGATCAGGCCGTCGGCGCTGATGATGAAGCCCGAGCCCTGGCCGCGGAACGGCTGCGACGGCGCCTCGCCGCGCGGGCCGCCTTGGCCGTAGCCGGGAATGCCCTTAAAAAACTGGAAGAAGGGGTCGTCCTCCATGCCCGGCGGCAGGCCGCGGCCGTTGCCGCCGCCTTCGGGCTTCTGCGTGCCGGCCACGGTGATGCCGACCACGGCCGGCCCGAACTGCTGGACGATGGCGCGGTAGTTCGGCACCTGGCCGTTGCCGGCGATCATCGGCACCGGCGCAGGCGCGGCGGTGGGCGTCAGCGCGGCCACCTGCACGTCGCCGCCGGTCTGGGCGCTGGCGGGGGCGGACGGCAGCATGTCGGCCTTGGCCGCATGCAGCCACTCGGGCTTCAGGTTGAAGGCCCCGGCGGTGCCCACGGCGAGCACGCCGGCAACGATCAGGGCGGTGTTCAGGGGTTGGGTCTTCATCGGATTCCTTCTTCGGCACATCGCGGGACATTCCGCATGCAGACGAAGATAGGGATCCGGGGTTAGCGCTCGGTTAGTAGTCGGTGAGGCGAGCGTTAAGGCCCGCGACCTCAGACCGGATCGGCCCGGTTGATCATGTGGTCGGCCATGCCGACGAAGGCCTGCTCGACCGCGGCGCGCAACGGGTCGTCGGTGACCTGCTCGGCCAGCGCCTGGCGCATGCACAGCAGCCACTGGTCGCGCTCGGCAGGGCCGATGGCAAAGGGCATGTGGCGCATGCGCAGGCGTGGATGGCCGCGCTTGCGGATGTACAACGGCGGCCCGCCGAACCAGCCGCTGAGGAACTTGAACAGGCTGTCGGCGCTGTGCGCCAGGCTGGGCGGGTGCAGCCGGCGCACCGCCTGTGCCTGCGGCAACTCGTCCATCAGCGCATAGAAGCGCTCGACCAGGGCCCGCACCGCGGGCTCGCCGCCGAGCCGGTCGTACACGCTGGGGGTATCGGTGGTGTCTTCGCTCATGTCTTGAAGCGCGCCTCGTCCGGGCG
This sequence comes from Pseudomonadota bacterium, assembly GCA_018261815.1. Classification (GTDB taxonomy): domain Bacteria; phylum Pseudomonadota; class Gammaproteobacteria; order Burkholderiales; family Burkholderiaceae_C; genus Rubrivivax. The sequence goes on along the minus strand of JAGTRL010000393.1, from coordinate 778 downwards.
CGTCAGCGCGACGATACCGCCGTGCTCGATGGCCACCGCAAGGCGCTGGCCGAGCGCATCGCCAGCCTGAAGTGCCGCCAACACCTGGCGCGGCGTCAGCACCTGGCCGTCCAGCTTCAGCTGAGGCTTGTCGAGCAGCGCCTCGCTCTGGCTGGCGCAGAAGGCGGCCAGACGTGACTCTGCAGAGTCGAGGCCGTCGCCCCAGAAGTCCACCAGCGGGGGCTTCAGCGTCTTGCCGGCGGCGTTGGTGGGCAACGCGGCGGCGAAGACCACGTACTCCGGCACCTCGTAGGGGGCCAGCAGCGCGGCGCAGTGCTCGCGCACCTGCTGCGGCGTGAGCGTGTGGCCGGGCTTGAGCACCAGCACCGCCTTCAGCCGCTCGCTGAACAGATGGTCGGGCACGCCGACCACCGCCGCGCGCAGCACGGCCGGGTGCAGGAACAGCTTGTTCTCGACCTCGATGCAATAGACGTTCTGCCCGCCGCGCACCACCATGTCCTTCTTGCGGTCGAGCAGCCAGAGGTAGCCCTCCTCGTCGATCTTGGCCCAGTCGCCGCTGAGCACGAAGCCGTCCTTGCGGAAGACCTCGGCGGTCTTGCCCGGTTCGTCCCAGTAGCCGGCGTTGGTCTGTTGGCCGCGGTAGGCCACCTCGCCGATGACGTTGGGCGTGGTGACCTCATGGCCCTCGTCGTCGAAGATGGCGATGTCGCAGATGGCCGTGGCCAGGCCGCAGCTGGTGATCTTGCGGATCGCGTCCTCGGTGGGCAGCGCGAAGCCC
>JAGTRL010000061.1 GCA_018261815.1 Pseudomonadota bacterium | reverse complement strand
CTTCGGCTCGAAGCCCTTGAGATGGCGAATGATCTTCACCGCCTCGTCGGGCTCCTTCCTGTCGACATGAATCCGGGCCAGCTGGTACCAGCCGTACGGACTCATGGGCTGCAGTTCGGTGTTGCGCTTCAGGGCAACAATGGCCTCGTCGAAGCGTTGCATGCGGATCAGCACGAGGCCCAGGCCATACCAGGCGCGGTCGAGCTCGGGGCTGAGTTCGGTAGACCTCTGGAAGGCCGCCAGCGCTTCGTCCCAGCGCCCCAGCAGCTCGAGCACGAAGCCCTTGTTGAACCAGGTGCGGGCGTCGTCGGGCTTCAGGCGCAGCAACTCGTCGTAGTCGTCCAGCGCCGCCTGATGGCGCCCGGCCTGGGCATGCAGGTGCGCCCGGCTGGCGCGCGGGTAGGCAGCTTCGGGGTAGCGACGCACCATCTCGTCGAACACCTTCAATGCCTGGGCATTGCGGCCGATGACCAGCCAGGCCATGGCCTGCACCTTCAGCCACAGGTAGGTCAGGCCTTTCACTTGCAACCCTCCATGCCCGACTCGACACACAGCGCGATCTTCTCGAAGGTGACCACGGCGTAGACGATGAGCAGAAGAAAGAAGGTGGCCACCGGCACATGGCGGTCAGCCACCTGGCGCGGCGTGATCTTGCGTACCAGCAGCGTGAAGGGCTTGCTGACGATCTGCAGCAGCTGATAGAAGATGTTCTGTTCGCGCTTGGGTCCGGCCAGCACGAACAACACGGCCTGGCCGGCCAGGGCCAGCAAGGCGATGTACAGCACCAGTTGCACGAGGTTGAGGAAGTTCAGCATGGGGTCTTGTCGTCCGATTGGACTTTTTCGTCCCGGCCTTACAGCTTTCTGACAGCCGGCGCAAAGCACTCGCAAGCCCGACTAGGCGTTTCCCTAGTATCGGATCGGCCGGGCGCCGCGCGGCGTCCCGGCCCGCATGGACTCAGCGCTTGGCCAGGCGCTGCCAGGTTTCGACCACCGTGTCGGGGTTGAGCGAGATCGACACGATGCCCTCCTGCGCAAGCCAGTCGGCGAAGTCAGGGTAGTCGCTGGGCCCCTGGCCGCAGATGCCGACGTACTTGCCGGTGGCCCGGCATGCGGCGATGGCGCGCGAGATCAGGGCCTTCACGGCCGGGTCGCGCTCGTCGAAATCGTCGGCCAGCTGGGCCAGGCCGGAATCGCGGTCCAGCCCCAGCGTCAGCTGGGTCAGATCGTTCGAGCCGATCGACATGCCGTCGAAGTGCTCCAGGAACTGGTCGGCCAGGATGGCGTTGCTCGGCACCTCGCACATCATGATCAGGCGCAGGCCGTTCTGGCCGCGCTTGAGGCCGCGCTCGGCCAGCATCTCGGTGACCTTCTGCGCCTGGCGCACGGTGCGCACGAAGGGCACCATGATCTCGACGTTGACCAGGCCCATGTCGTTGCGCACGCGCTTGAGCGCCTCGCACTCCATCGCGAAGGCATCGGCGAACTCGGGGCTGACGTAACGCGACGCACCGCGGAAGCCGAGCATCGGGTTTTCTTCATCCGGCTCGTAGCGGCTGCCGCCGATCAGCTTGCGGTACTCGTTGGACTTGAAGTCCGACAGCCGCACGATCACGCTCTTCGGCCAGAAGGCCGCGGCGATGGTGGCAATGCCCTCGGCCAGCTTGTCGACGTAGAAGGCACGCGGCGAGGCATGGCCGCGCGCCACCGACTCCACCGCCTTCTTCAGGTCGGTGTCGATGTTGGGGTAGTCGAGGATCGCCTTGGGGTGCACCCCGATGTTGTTGTTGATGATGAATTCCAGCCTTGCCAAGCCGACGCCGGAATTCGGCATCTGTGCGAAGTCGAAGGCCAGCTGCGGGTTACCGATGTTCATCATGATCTTGATCGGGCAGTACGGCATCTCGCCGCGCTGCACGTCGCTGACTTCGGTTTCGAGCAGACCGTCGTAGACGTAGCCGGTGTCACCCTCGGCGCAGGACACGGTGACCAGCGCGCCGTCGTGCACCTTGTCGGTGGCATCACCGCAGCCCACCACCGCCGGGATGCCCAGCTCGCGCGCGATGATCGCCGCATGGCAGGTGCGCCCGCCGCGGTTGGTGACGATGGCCGCGGCGCGCTTCATCACCGGCTCCCAGTTGGGATCGGTCATGTCGGTGACGAGCACGTCGCCCGGCTGCACCCGCTCCATCTCGGCCGGCGAGCGGATCAGCCGCACCGGGCCGGTGCCGATCTTCTGACCGATGGCGCGGCCTTCGGCCAGCACCACGTTCTTCGCGCGGTCACCGGTGAGGCGGTAGCGCTGCTCGACCTTGCCCTCGGCCTGGCTCTTCACCGTCTCGGGCCGGGCCTGCAGGATGTAGAGCTTGCCGTCCTGGCCGTCCTTGCCCCACTCGATGTCCATCGGACGCCCGTAATGCTGCTCGATGATCAGCGCATAGCGCGACAGTTCGATCACGTCGGCGTCGCTGAGCGAATAGCGGTTGCGCAGCTCCGGCGCGGTGTCCACGGTGCGCACCAGGTGCCCGCCGGCAGCGCGCTCCTGCTCGCTGGCGAATTCCATGCGGATCAGCTTGCTGCCCAGGCTGCGCCGGATGATCGGAAACTTGCCGCTCTTCAGGGTGGGCTTGTGCACGTAGAACTCGTCCGGGTTCACCGCGCCCTGCACCACCGTCTCGCCCAGGCCATAGCTCGAGGTGATGAAGACCACGTCCTTGAAGCCGGACTCGGTGTCGATGGTGAACATCACGCCGGCCGCTCCCAGGTCGGAGCGCACCATGCGCTGCACGCCGGCCGACAGCGCCACGTCGCTGTGCGCGAAGCCCTTGTGCACGCGGTAGCTGATGGCGCGGTCGTTGTACAGCGAGGCGAAGACCTCCTTCATCTTGCGCAGCACCTGCTCGATGCCCTTGACGTTGAGGAAGGTCTCCTGCTGCCCTGCAAAGGATGCGTCCGGCAGATCCTCGGCGGTGGCCGAGGAACGCACGGCGAAGGACGCGCCGGGGTTGTCGCGCGTCAGCATCTCGAACTGCGCGCTGACCGCTGCCTGCAGGTCGTCCGGGAACGGCGTGTCCACGATCCACTGGCGGATCTGCGCGCCGGCTTCGGCCAGCGCACGCACGTCGTCGGTGTCCAGCGTGTCCAGCCGCGCCTGGATGCGCTGCGCCAGGCCGCCGTGCTTCAGGAACTGGCGGAACGCATGTGCCGTGGTGGCAAAGCCACCGGGTACGGCCACGCCCGAAGCCGAGAGCTGGCTGATCATTTCGCCGAGCGAGGCGTTCTTGCCGCCTACCGACTCGACGTCGGTCATTCTCAGCTGCTCGAAGGGTACGACCAGGGCGGTCGCCAAAGCGGTGGAAGACATGGGAAGGCTCCGTGATGTGACAAAGGCGGTGCTCCCATGGCGCCGATCCGGCCTTCGGCGGCATCTTCTGCGTGTGGTTTGCTGCCGTGGGCTTGCATGGTGGATTCGACGCGGGGGCTGTTGCGGCGAATTCTAAGGAGTTATTCCCTATCATCCGCGCTCAACTTGCAGGCCGTGCGGCCTGGTGTCCGCCATGCCCAATCGCACCGTATTCTTTGTGTCGGACGGCACCGGCATCACCGCCGAGACCTTCGGCAACTCGATCCTGGCGCAATTCGAGACGCGGCCAAGACATGTGCGCCGGCCGTTCATCGATTCGGTCGACAAGGCCTGGACGGTGCTCGAGGAAATCAACCAGGCGGCGGAGCACGAGGGCAAGCGCCCGATCGTCTTCATCACCCTGGTCAACGACGAGATCCGCCGCGTGCTGACCACCGAATCCTGCAAGGGCATGGTACTGGACATGTTCCGTACCTTCGTCGAGCCGCTGGAAGAGGAGCTCGGTGTCAAGTCCAACCACCGCATCGGCCGTTTCTCCGACGCCGCCAAGAGCGAGGAATACCACGACCGCATCGATGCCATCAACTTCTCGCTGGCCCACGACGACGGCCAATCGGCGCGCAACCTGGACAGCGCCGATGTGATCCTGGTCGGCGTCAGCCGCAGCGGCAAGACGCCGACCTCGCTGTATCTGGCGATGCAGCACGGCATCAAGGCCGCCAACTACCCACTGATCCCGGAAGACTTCGAGCGCGGCAAGCTGCCGCCGGCGCTGACCGCGCACAAGACCAAGTGCTTCGGCCTGTCGATCAACCCGCAGCGGCTCTCGCAGATCCGCAACGAGCGGCGTCCCGGCAGCAAGTACGCGTCGATCGAGAACTGCCGCCACGAGGTTCTGGAAGCCGAACTGATGATGCGCAAGGCCGGCATCGCCTGGCTGTCGTCGACGCACAAGTCGATCGAGGAGATCGCCACCACGATCCTGCGCGACATCCGCCCGGACAGGCTGGTCTATTAGGCGCCGCGCTGGCGCACGCTTTCGTGCAGGCAGATCGCCGCCGCCGCGGCGACGTTCAGCGATTCCTCGCCGCCGGGCTGGGCGATGCGAAGCGTCAGCGCGCAGCGCTCCATCAGTGCCGGCGCCACACCCTGCCCCTCGTGACCGAAGACCCAGGCGCAGGGTTGGGGCAGCGCGCAGCGATGCAGCAACGCCGGCGCGTGCGAACTGGTGGCCACCCAGGGCAGCGTCAGCGGCTGCAACTCGTCGAGCTCCAGGCTGTCGTGCAGTTGCAGCGCGAAGTGCGCGCCCATGCCGGCACGCAGCACCTTCGGTGACCACAGCGCCGCCGTGCCCTTCAGGGCCACCACCTGCTGCACGCCCAGCGCCGCGGCGCTGCGCAGGATGCTGCCGACGTTGCCGGCATCCTGCAGCCGGTCGAGCAGCACGGTGGGCACATCCGCGCGCAGCGGCGCACTGGGAGGCCGCTCGACCAGCGCGCCGATCGAGGCCGGTGATTCCAGCGTGCTCAGCTCGCGGAACAAGGCGTCGGGCAGCAGCAGCACGCGCTGCGCCTGGTCCGCCAGCCGGCGCAGCGCCGGCTGCGACCAGGCAGATTCGGTCAGCAGCACCTGCTGCAGCGGCCGGCCGCGCGCCAGGCAGGCGCGCAGCAGGTGGTCGCCCTCCAGCCAGATCAGAGCGCCGGCGCGCCGGTAGGCGCCCGGGTCGCGCAGCGCGCGGCGCACCAGCGCCAGGCTCGGGTTGTCGCGCGAGCGGATGCCCAGCGGCGCGGTCGTCATGACGAGGCCTGCACCGAGCGCACCGGCGCGAAGCTGCGCCGGTGCTCGACGCAGGCCCCATGGGTGCGCAGCGCCAGCAGGTGCTCGGCGGTAGGGTAGCCCTTGTGGGCGGCAAAGCCGTACTGCGGGTAGCGCTCGTGCAGTTCCAGGCACAGCCGATCGCGGTGCACCTTGGCCAGGATGGACGCGGCTGCGATGGCCTGTACCTTGGCATCGCCCTTGACGATGGCCCGTGCCGGCATGCCCAGCACCGGCAGCCGGTTGCCGTCGACCAGCACGAGATTCGGCCGCAGCCGCAGGCCTTCGACGGCACGGCGCATGGCCAGCAGTGTGGCTTGCAGGATGTTGAGCTCATCGATCTCCCGCGCACTGGCCTCGGCCACGCAGCTGCACAACGCCTTGGCGCGGATCTCGTCGTAAAGCTGCTCGCGCCGACGCGGCGACAAGGTCTTCGAATCGGCCAGGCCCTTGATCGGCTGCAGCTCGTCGAGCATCACCGCTGCGGCCACCACCGGGCCGGCCAGCGGGCCGCGGCCGGCCTCGTCCACGCCGGCGACCAGCCCCGGGCCGTGCCAGTCCAGGCCCAGCTGCTCAAGCTTCAAGAACTTTCGCGATCGCATCGGTGGCACAGCGCGCGGTGTCGCGCCTCAACAGCAGGTGCAATTCGGTGAAGCGCCTGGCCAGCTGCTCGGCGCCGGCCGCATCGTCCAGCCCCTGCAGCGCCGCGTCGGCCAGCGCCGCGGGCTGGCAGGCATCCTGCAGGAACTCGGGCACGACGAATTCGCGGCACAGGATGTTGGGCAGGCCGACCCAGGGCTGGTAGCTCATGCGCTTCATGATCTGCCAACTCAGCCAATGCATGCGGTAGCCGATGACCATCGGCCGCTTGAACAGCGCCGCCTCCAGCGTGGCCGTACCGCTGGCGATCAGCGTCAGGTCACAGGCCGCCAGGGCATCGTGAGAGACGCCGTCGACCAGCGCCAGGGGCACGCCCGGCGCATGCAGCGCGATCAGCGGCTGCAGCGCCGCACGCAGCCCCGGCGCCACCGGCAGCACGAAGCGCAGGGCTGGACGAAGCTGCTGCAACAGCACGGCAGCCTGCAGGAAGGCCGGTGCGATGTGGCGAATCTCGCCCAGGCGGCTGCCGGGCAGCAGCGCGATCACCGGCTCGTGCGGGCCCAGTCCGAGCCGATGCCGCGCCTCGGCGCGCGGCGGCTGCAGCGGGATCACGTCGGCCAGCGGGTGGCCGACGAAGGTGGCGGCGATGCCTTCGCGCTGCAGCAGCTCGGGCTCGAAGGGAAACAGACACAGCACATGGTCCACGCTGCGCGCGATGCGCTTGACCCGCCCGCCGCGCCAGGCCCAGATCGACGGGCAGACGAAATGGATGGCCTTGATGCCGGCTTGCTTGAGCTGCGCCTCCAGGTCGAGGTTGAAGTCCGGCGCGTCCACGCCGATGAAGGCATCGGGGCGCGAGTGCAGCAGCCGCGCCGCCAGCTGCCGGCGCATGCCCGACAGCTCGGGATAGTGGCGCAGCGCGTCGGCATAGCCGTGCACCGCCAGCTTGTGCTGCGGCCACCAGGCGTCGAATCCCTGCTCGATCATCTTCGGCCCGCCGATGCCGATGCTGCTCAGGGCGGGCCAACGCTGGCGCAGCCCGCCGAGCAGCAGTGCGGCCAGCAGGTCCCCCGATGCTTCGCCCGCCACCATCGCCAGGCGCGGCGCGTCGGCCGCCATGCGCGGCGCTAGCGCACGATGCCGCGCGCGGCCGCGGCGAGGAAGTCGAGCATCAGCGCGATGTCGGCCTCGGATTGCGGCTGCTCGGCGCGCAGCGCGTCGATCTGCCGCAGCGCCTCGTCCAGGCGCAGGCTCTTGCGGTACAGCAGGCGGTGCATCTGTTTGACCACATCGATGCGCTCGGCGCTGAAGCCGCGTCGCTTGAGCCCTTCCTGGTTGATGCCCTGCGCCTCGGCCGGGTTGCCCGAGGCGGTGACATAGGGCGGCAGGTCCTGCGACAGCCGTGTCTGGAAGCCGGTCATCGCGTGTGCACCGATGCGCACGAATTGGTGCACACCCGACAGCCCGCCGAGGAAGGCCCAATCGCCCATCTGCACATGGCCGCCGAGCTGCACCGCATTGGCGATGATGGTGTGGCTGCCCACCTGGCAGTCGTGCGCGATGTGCACGTAGGCCATGATCCAGTTGTCGTCGCCGACACGGGTGACGCCGGCGTCCTGCACCGTGCCGGTGTTCAGCGTGCAGAACTCGCGGATGGTATTGCCGTTGCCGATGACCAGGCGGGTGGGCTCGCCGGCGTACTTCTTGTCCTGCGGCGCGCCGCCGATCGAGCAGAACTGGAAGATGCGGTTGTCGCGGCCGATGGTGGTGTGGCCTTCGATCACGGCATGCGCGCCGATGCGCGTGCCCTCGTCGACCTGCACGTGCGGGCCGATCACCGCATAGGCGGCGACCTCGACATCGTCGCCGAGCCGGGCCTGGGTGTCGACCAGCGCGCTCGGGTGGATCCGTGCCATGGAGATTTCAGTCCAGCCGGCGCATGGCCAGCATCAGCTCGGCCTCGACCGCCAGCTCTTCGCCGACCAGCGCCTTGGCGTTGAACTTCCAGATGCTGGCCTTCATGCGCGAGACCTCGACGTCCAGGATCAGCTGGTCGCCCGGTTCCACCGGCCGCTTGAAGCGCGCACCGTCGATGCCGGCGAAGTAGTAGACGGTCTTGTCGTCGGGCTTGATGTCCAGCGTCTCGAAGCTCAGCAATGCCGCCGCCTGGGCCAGCGCCTCAAGCATCAGCACGCCGGGCATCACCGGGCGCTGCGGGAAATGGCCCTCGAAGAAGTGCTCGTTGACGCTGACGTTCTTCAGCGCGCGGATGCGCTTGCCCACCTCCAGCTCCAGCACCCGGTCGACCAGCAGGATGGGGTAGCGGTGCGGCAGGCGCTTGAGGATCTGGTGGATGTCCATCTTCATGTGTTCTTGCTTTCCAGTGCACGCACGCGGCCGCGCAGCGCATACAGCTGCCGCAGCGTGGCGGCGTTCTTGTCCCAGACCCCATTCTCGTCGAAGGGGAACATGCCGCCGTAGCTGCCCGGCCTGGTGATCGAGCGCGTCACGGCGCAGGCCGCACCGATGTGCACGTGGTCGCAGATCTGCACGTGCCCGACCACGCCGGCCTGGCCGGCGAAGGTGCAATGCGCGCCGATGCGCGTGCTGCCTGCAATGCCCACGCAGGCCGCCATCGCGGTATGCGCGCCGACCACCACGTTGTGCGCGATGTGCACCAGGTTGTCGAGCTTGACGCCTTGCTCCAGCACCGTGTCCTGCAGCGCGCCGCGGTCGACGCAGCTGTTGGCGCCGATCTCGACGTCGTCGCCGATGTCCACCGCACCCAGCTGCTCGATCTTCTCCCAGCGCCCTTCGGTCGGCGCAAAGCCGAAGCCGTCGGCGCCGATGACCGCGCCGCCGTGCAGGATGCAGCGCGCGCCGATGCGGCAGCGCTCGCCGACCACGACCTGCGCCGCCAGGCGCGTGAATTCACCGATCACCGCATGGGCGCCGACATGGCACTGCGGCCCGATCACGACACCGCGGCCGATGACCGCGCCCTCGCCCACATGGGACAGCGCCGCGATGCTGGCCTCGTCATGCACGCTGGCGCTCGGCTCGACCACTGCGCTCGGATGCACGCCAGGCCGCGTCGGCTTGCGCGTTTGCCTCGCCCACCATTGTGTGAGCTGGGCGTAGTACAGGTAGGGGTCGGCTGTGACGATGGCACTGGGCCGCACGGCCACCGCCGCACGCTGGTCCGGGCCGACGATCACGCAGCCGGCAGCGGACTGCTGCAGCAACGCCAGATACCTTGCGCTGGAGAGGAAGCCGATGTCGTGGATACCGGCGGCTTCGAGCGGCGCAATGCCGCGCAGCACAAGCGCGGCATTGCCTAGCAATTCGCCGCCCAGTTGCGCGACCAGTTCGCCGCTGCGGACCTCGAACATCCAGGCCTGCGGTGTGGCCGCTCAGCGTGGTGCGGCGGGCGGCGCGCCGTTGAGCGCCTTGATCACCTTCTCGGTGATGTCGACGCGCGGTCCGGCGAAGATGGCTTCCTGCAGAATGACGTCGTACTTTTCCTGTTCGAAGATCTGCTTGATGACGCGGTTGGCGCGTTCCACGACAGCCTGCAGCTCCTCGTTCTTGCGCTGCGTCAGGTCTTCCTGGAACTCGCGGCGGCGGCGCTGCATCTCGCGGTCCTGCTCGACCAGTTCGCGCTGACGGCGTGCACGTTCGCTCTCGGCCAGGGTCGGCCCTTCCTTCTCCAGGCGCTCGGCAGAGGCCTTGAGGCGTGCGCCCTGCTCGGAAAGTTCCTTCTCGCGCTTGCTGAACTCGCCTTCGAGCCGTGCCTGCGCGGCCTTGGCGGGGGCCGCCTCGCGCAGCACGCGCTCGCTGTTCACGTAGCCGATCTTCAATTCCTGCGCAATGGCACCGGCCGCCGACAACGACAGCACTGCAGCCCATGCCGCGGCAGCAAGCACCCTGGTGGTCAGCGGCAGCGTCTTCATCAGAATCTGGTCCCGATCTGGAATTGGAAAGGCTGGATTCTATCGGTTCCCTCGTACATGACCGGTGTGCCGTAGCTCAGCTTCAACGGGCCCAGCGGCGAGACCCAACTGATGCCCAGACCGGTGGATGCACGCAGGCTGCCCCAGGTGACCGACTGGTCCTCGCCCCAAGCATTGCCGATATCGAAGAAGGCAAAGAAGCGCAGACTCTTGTCGTTGCCCATGCCGGGCACGGGAATGTACAGCTCGGCGTTGGCATTCATCTTGCGCGTGCCGCCGACGTAGGCACCGGTCGGGTCAACGATGCCCAGCGAGTTCTGCTCGAACACACGCACCGACCCCAGACCCCCGCTGTAGAAGTTCTTGAATACCGGGTAGGGCCTCGACCCCAGGCCGAAGCCCCAGCCGATCTCGCCGTTCAGCCCGAGCGTCAGGTTGTAGGGCAGGCCTAGGTACTGTTGGGCCTGCAGGTTCAGGCGGGCGTACTGAAGATCGCCCAAAGCGCTGACTTCGGCATTGGCACGGTAAAAGCGGCCCTCGGTCGGGAAGATGGAGCTGTTGCGCCCGTCACGCGACCAGCCCACCGTCAGTGGGAATGAATAGCTGCTCGGGCCAAACTCCTGTCGGTACAGGAAGTAACTGTTGGGCAGGAACACATCGTCACCGATCTGCGTCTGCTCGTAGCCCAGCCCGAAGAACACGGTGTCCCTCTCGGTGAACGGAACACCGAAGCGCACCGAGCCGCCCCAGGTGGTCAGCTGGTAACTGTCGCCATAGGTATTGAGCGGACTCGAGTTGCGATAGTAGAGGTCGAAGCCCCGCGACACGCCGTCGACCGTCCAGTACGGGTCGAGCGTGTTAAGGGCAATCGTCCGGTTGCTCTTGCCGGTGTTGATGTTCAGACCCAGGAAGTGGCCCGAGCCGAACACGTTCTCCTGCTGGATCGAGGCGGTCAGCGTCAACTGCTCGGCGCTCGAGTAGCCGGCGCCGATCGACAGGTTGCCGGTGGGCTTTTCCTCGACGGTGACCGTCAGGTCCACCTGGTCGGGCGTACCGGCCACCTCGACGGTGTCGATCGACACTTCCTTGAAGTAGCCCAGGCGGTCCAGACGTTCCTTCGACAGCTTGATCTTGGCGCCGTCGTACCAGGACGCCTCGAGTTGCCGGAATTCGCGGCGGATGACCTCGTCGCGCGTGCGCGTGTTGCCGGACACGTCGATGCGCCGCACGTACACCCGACGCAGCGGGTCGGCCACGAAGACCACGGCCACCCGCGCTGCGTCCCGGTCGATCTCGGGCCGCGGTTCCACGCGCGCGAAGGCGAAGCCGTAGTTCGCGAACAGGTCGACGAAGCGCCGCACGGTCGTGGCCACGTCGTCACCGCGGTACGGACGGCCGGGCACCACGCTCACCAAGCCACGGAACTCGTCCTCGCGACCGAGGAAGTTGCCCTCCAGGCGCACACCGGTGACGGTGTAGACCTGACCCTCACGGATGGTGATGGTGACGGTGATGTCCTGCTTGTCGGGCGAGATCGTCACCTGGGTCGACTCGATAGCGAACTCGAGGAAGCCGCGGTTCAGGTACCAGGCGCGCAGCGTTTCCAGGTCGGCGTTGAGCTTGGCGCGGGAATAGCGGTCGCCCTTGGTGTACCAACTCAGCCAACCGCTCGGGCTGGCCTCGAACTGGCCCAAAAGCGTCGATTCGCTGAACGCCGAAGCGCCAAGGATGCGGATCTCGCGGATGCGTGCGGCATCGCCCTCGGTCATCGTGAAGGTGACGTTGACGCGGTTGCGCTCGATCGGCGTCACGGTGGTCACCACCTCGGCGCCGTACAGGCTGCGCGACAGGTACTGGCGCTTGATCTCCTGCTCGGCGCGGTCGACCAGCGCACGGTCGAAAGGCAGTCCTTCGCCGATGCCGGCTTCGCGCAACGACTTCAGCAGCACGTCCTGTTCGAACTCCTTCAAGCCGACGAAGGACACGGTGGCGATGATGGCGCGCTCGTCGACGACGATGATCACGACCTGCTCTTCGATCTCGATGCGCACGTCCTTGAACAACCCGGTGGAGAACATCGCGCGCAGCGCGGTGGCACCCTTCTCGTCGGTGTAGGTGTCGCCGATGCGAAAAGGCAGTGCGCCGAAGACCGAGCCCGGGTCGGTGCGCTGGATGCCCTCGATGCGGATGTCCTTGATCACGAAGGGCTCGACCGCATGCGCCGCCGGCGCGAAGAGCACGGCTGCGAACATCGCGCAGGCCATCACCCAGCGCAACACACTCGTGGTGACGCGCGACAGGGACACAAGGGGCATGGGAGAGGAACTCAATGCAGGCCCAGCAGGCGGGCCACGTCGTTGAAGAGGGCCACCGACATCAGGGCCAGGAGGATTGCGATGCCGCCGCGTTGCAACCGACCGAGCCACAGTTCCGAAACCGGCCGGCCGGTCAACCCCTCGAAAAGATAATACATCAGGTGTCCGCCATCGAGCATCGGCAAGGGCAGCAGGTTGAGCACGCCCAGACTCACACTGACCAGCGCCAGGAAGCCGAGGTAGTAACCGATGCCCTGCTGTGCCGACTGCCCGGCGTAGTCGGCAATGGTCAACGGCCCGCTCAGGTTGCGCAGCGAGGCTTCGCCGATCAGCATGCGGCCGAGCATCCTGATCGTCAGCGCACTCAGCTCCCAGGTGCGCTCCACGCCCAGCTGCAGCCCCTCCCACAGGCCGCGCTGGACCGTCACCATCTCGACCGGTTGGCCGATGAAGGCATCGACGCGGCCGATGCGTGTGCCGTTGTCGTCCAGCACGCGCGGCAGCACCTCCACGTCGACGAGGCGGCCTTCACGGTCGACCTGCCAGCGCATCGGCTGCGCCGCGCCGTCGCGCACCGCCTGCCGGATGCGCTCGCGCAGCACCTGCGCATCTGCCACCGGCTGGCCGTCGACATTCAGCACGCGGTCACCGGCGCGCAGGCCGGCGCTCGCGGCCGGTCCGCCCGCCTTGACCTCGCCCATCACTGCCTCGCTGTAAGGCGCACCCAGTCCCACCTGGCCCATCAGCGTGGCATCGACATCGCGGGTGCCCAGAAGCGGCAGGTCGAGCTTGAGCGTGCGGGTGCTGCTGCCGCGGCGGTCACTGGTGGACAGCTGCAACGGCTCGCCGTTCAGCACCGCCTGCGTGACTTGCCATCGCAGGTCGTTCATCGAGCGCACGTCGGTCCACTCGTTGCCGTCGCGCGAGACCGCCCGCACCCAGTCGCCCGAGCGCAGGCCGGCCCGGTCGGCCACGCTGCCTGGCACCGGCGCGCTGATCACCGCCCGCGCCTCCTCGGTCCCGACCCACTGCGCCGTGGCGAACAGCAGTACCGCCAGCAGCAGGTTGGCCGCCGGCCCGGCGATGACGATGGCCGCGCGCCGCGACAGTGGCTGGCGGTTGAAGGCGCGGTGCAGTTCCTCCGGGCGCACCGGGGCCTCGCGCTCGTCGAGCATGCGCACATAACCACCCAGCGGCAGCGCCGAGACGACGAACTCGGTGGCATCGGGTCCACTCTGGCGGCGCCACAGCACGCGGCCGAAGCCGACCGAAAAGCGCAGCACCTTGACGCCACAGGCCACCGCCACGCGGTAGTGGCCATACTCGTGCACCACCACCAGGATGGCCAACGTCACCAGGAACGCCAGGACCGTGGTGATCATCGTGCCAACTCCAGGGCGCGCTGCCTGGCAAATCCGCGGGCGCGCTCGTCCAGCGCCAGCAGCTCGTCCAGGGCCGGTAATTCACCCAGTTGTGGTGTCACCGCAGCGATGGTCTCGGCGTTGATCCTGTGGATGGCATCGAAGCCGATCTGCCGGTCCAGGAAGGCAGCCACCGCGACCTCGTTGGCTGCGTTCAACACCGTGGTGCTGCCCTCGGGGCCGCGCAGTGCGGCCCACGACAGGTGCAGCCCCGGAAAGCGCTGCTCGTCGGCCTGCTCGAAGGTGAGCGCCGACAGGGCGCTGAAGTCGAGCCGTGCTGCGCCGGATTCGATGCGCTGCGGAAACGACAGGCCGTAGCTGATCGGGCCGCGCATGTCCGGCGTGCCCAGCTGCGCCAGCACGCAGCCGTCGCGGCAAACCACCATCGAATGGATGATGCTCTGCGGGTGGATCACCACCCTGACCTGCTCGGGCTTCAGGTCGAAGAGCCAGCGCGCCTCGATGACCTCCAGCGCCTTGTTCATCATCGTCGCCGAATCGACCGAGATCTTGCGGCCCATGACCCAGTTCGGGTGGGCGCAGGCCTCGTCGGGCGTCACGTTGCACAGTGTGGCCGGGTCGCGCGTGCGAAACGGCCCGCCCGAGGCGGTGAGGACGATGTGGTCGATGGCGTCGGGCCATTGGTCTCGTTCTTGCGGCAGGCACTGGAAGATGGCCGAATGTTCGCTGTCGATCGGCAGCAGCGTCGCCCCGCCTTCCCTCACCGCGCGCATGAACAGCGCGCCGCCCACGACAAGCGCCTCCTTGTTGGCCAGCAGCAGCCGTTTGCCCGCGCGGGCCGCGGCCAAGCACGGCGGCAACCCGGCCGCGCCGACGATGGCCGCCATGACGCTGTCGACCTCGGGGTCCGCCGCCATGTCGCTCAGTGCCCGCGCGCCGCTGAGCACCTGGGTCGCGACGCCGTTCTCGCGCAGCGCGTCGCGCACCACCCGTGCACGGGCTTCGTCGGGCACCACCGCCCAGCGCGGCTGCCAGCGCAGACACTGGACGATGAGTTCGTCGATGCGCTGATGCGCGCTCAGGCCCAGCACCGAGAAGCGATCGGGGTGGCGCGACACCACGTCGAGTGTGCTGGTGCCGATGGAGCCTGTGGATCCGAGGATGACGAGTCGCTGGCGCTGCATGGGCTGCGGATCCTTCAAAGGTTGAGCAACGCCAGCGACAGCGGGAACACCGGCAACAGGGCGTCGATACGGTCGAGCACGCCGCCATGGCCGGGCAGCAGCCGGCTGGAGTCCTTGGCACCTGCGGCGCGCTTGACCAGCGACTCGACCAGATCACCGACCACGCTCATGCCAGCCAGGAAGGCCAGCGCTGCCAGACCGCCGAGCAGGCCCAGGTGGGCCAGCAACTGGCCGAACAGGCTGAGGCTGTCGGTATGGAAGTGCGATTCCATCGCGCGCCAGGCCAGCGTCAGCACGAACACCCCGGCCATGCCACTGTAGACGCCTTCCCAGCTCTTGCCTGGGCTGATGCTGGGCGCGAGCTTGCGCTTGCCGAAGCGGCGACCGCCGAAGTAGGCGGCAATGTCGGCCACCCACACCAGGCAGAACACCGACAGGATGAAGTTGATGCCGAGGCTGCGCGCATGGCTCATCGCCAGCCAGGCGGCCCACAGCGCCGCCAGGCCCAGCCCCAGACGCGCCAGCCTGGGCAGGTGGGGCCACAGCGACGGGCCACTGCGCAATGCCAGCGCGCCGCCCACCACCCACACCGCGGTCGCCAGCCACCAGGCCGCTGCGGGCGGTTTCAGCGACCAGCCGGCAGCCAGCGCGGCCGCACAGGCCAATGCCAGCGCGAGACCCATGCCCAGCGAGGCTGGCATGCGGATCTGGTTCAGTCGCGCCCATTCCCAGCCGGCGGCACCGATCAGCAGCAAGGTCAGCAGGTTGAAGGGCCAGTCCAGCGGCGCGAACAGCGCCGGCACCAGCAAGGCCAGCAGCACGACGGCGGTGACAATCCGCTGCCAGAGCATCGGCTCAGATGCCTTGGGGCACCAGTTCTTCGGTCGGAATGCCCCCGTAGCGCCGGTCACGCTGCCTGTAGGCCTGAATGGCTGCGTCGATGTCGGTCTCGTCGAAGTCCGGCCACAGGCGCTCGGTGAAGACGAACTCCGAGTAGGCCGACTGCCACAGCAGGAAGTTGCTGATGCGCATCTCCCCGCCAGTGCGAATGAACAGGTCGGGGTCGGGCGCGAAGCTCAGCGCCATGTAGCGCGACAGGGCCGCCTCGTCCAGTGCCTCGGGGTGGACACCGTCCAGCATGGCATGGCGGCAGGCTTGCACCATGTCCCAGCGGCCACCGTAGTTGAAGGCCACCGACAGGTTGATGCGCGTGTTGTGCGCGGTGCTGCGCTCGGCGTACTCCCAGGCCTCGCGCAGCTTGTTCGAGACCTTCGAGCGGTCGCCGACGATGCGCACGCGCACGCCGTCGCCGGCCAGCTTGGTCAGGTACTTGGACACCGCCACCAGAACCAGACCCATCAGACCGGACACCTCTTCGGAAGGGCGCTTCCAGTTCTCCGACGAAAAGGCGAAGACCGTCAGGTAGTCCACGCCGCGGTCGGCGAAGGCATTGACCGCCCGCACCAGCGCGTCCACCCCCTGCTTGTGGCCATACACGCGGGGCATGTAGCGCTTGCGCGCCCAGCGGCCGTTGCCGTCCATGACCACCGCCACATGGCGCGGCACGGTCGGATCGCGAGGCGTGTCGGAGAAGTTCACGGCGTCGGGCGAAAGTGCGGCGGGCCGGGCTCAGACCGCCAGGATTTCGGCTTCCTTGCCGTGCACCAGGCGGTCGACCTCGGCGATGGTTCGGTCGGTGAGCTTCTGCACCTCGTCCTGCGCGCGGCGCTCGTCGTCTTCGGTTGCCAGCTTGTCCTTGAGCAGCTTCTTCAGGTGCTCGTTGGCATCGCGGCGCAGGTTGCGCACCGCCACCTTGGCTTCTTCACCGGCGTGGCGCACCACCTTGGTCAGCTCCTTGCGGCGCTCTTCGGTCAATGGGGGCATCGGCACGCGCACCAGGTCGCCCTGCGAAGCCGGGTTCAGGCCCAGGCCGGATTCGCGGATGGCCTTCTCGATCTTCGCGCCCATGCCCTTCTCCCAGGGCTGGACGCCGATGGTGCGCGCATCGATCAGCGTGACGTTGGCCACCTGGCTGATCGGCACTTGCGAGCCGTAGTACTCGACCTGCACCTGGTCGAGCAGCCCGGGGTGGGCGCGGCCGGTGCGGATCTTCTGCAATTCGACCTTGAAGGCCTCGATCGATCGGGCCATCTTGTGTTCCGCGGTCTGCTTGATGTCTGCAATGCTCATGGTCACCACACGATGGTTCAAACGTGCACGAGTGTGCCTTCGTCCTCGCCCGACACCACGCGCTTCAGCGCACCGGGCTTGAAGATGCTGAACACCCTGATCGGCAGCTTCTGGTCGCGGCACAGCGCGAAGGCGGTGGCATCCATGACCTGCAGGTTCATGGCGATGACCTGATCGAAGCTGATGGCCGCATAGCGGGTGGCCGAGGCATCCTTGTTGGGGTCGGCGCTGTAGACGCCGTCGACCTTGGTCGCCTTCAGCACCACCTGAGCGCCGATCTCGGCACCGCGCAGCGCGGCGGCCGTGTCGGTGGTGAAGAAGGGGTTGCCGGTACCCGCGGCAAACACGACGATTTTGCCTTCTTCCAGGTACTGCAGCGCCTTCGGCCGCACGTAAGGCTCGACCACCTGTTCGATGGCGATGGCCGACATCACCCGCGCGGTCATGCCTTCCTGGCGCATGGTGTCGGCCAGCGCCAGCGCGTTCATCACCGTGGCCAGCATGCCCATGTAGTCGGCGGTGGCGCGGTCCATGCCCACCGAGCCGCCGGCCACGCCGCGGAAGATGTTGCCCCCGCCGATGACCACCGCCACCTCGACACCCAGCGCCGTCACGTCCTGGATCTCGCGGACCATGCGCACGATCGTCGCGCGGTTGATGCCGTAGGCGTCGTCGCCCATCAGGGCTTCGCCTGACAGCTTCAACAGGATGCGCTTGTACGCCGGCATGCAGGGTTTCCGATCAGCGGTGGTGGCAAGTGTAAGGCGCGCCAGTTGGCTCCAGGCGCCAGGC
>JAGTRL010000392.1 GCA_018261815.1 Pseudomonadota bacterium | reverse complement strand
GGGCAGGTGGTGCAGGCCGGCGAGCGGCTGGCGGTGATCGAAGCCATGAAGATGGAGAACATCCTCACTGCCGCGCAGGACGGCACCGTGGCCGAGGTGATGGCCGCCAAGGGCGAGAGCCTGGCGGTGGATCAACCGATTCTGCGTTTTGCCTGAAGGAGCAAAACGATGAGCGACAAGAAACCCTTCCGCATCCTGGGCATGCAGCAGATCGCCATCGGCGGGCCCGACAAGGGCAAGCTGCGCGCGCTATGGGTGGACGTCTTCGGCCTGAGCGTGAAGAGCAGCTTCGTCAGCGAGCGCGAGAACGTCGACGAGGACATCTGCGCGCTCGGCGAGGGGGCCCACGCGGTGGAGGTCGATCTGATGCAGCCGCTGGATCCGGACAAGAAGCCGGCCGTGCACACCACGCCGCTGAACCACGTGGGCCTGTGGGTCGACGACCTGCCCAAGGCGGTGGCATGGATGACAGCCCACGGCGTGCGCTTCGCGCCCGGTGGCATCCGCAAGGGCGCCGCCGGCCACGACATCTGCTTCATCCACCCCAAGGGCAACGACCAGTTCCCGCTGGGCGGCGAGGGCGTGCTGATCGAGTTGGTGCAGGCCCCGCCAGAGGTGGTTGCCGCACTGGGCTGAACCCCGAGCCGGCCGGGCCGGGCCAAAACGCGAGAAAATACGAGTTTTCCCGCCCGGTCCCGACGCATGAGTGCACGCACCCTGTACGACAAGCTGTGGGACGACCATGTCGTCCACACTGAAGAAGACGGCACCTCGGTGCTGTATATCGACCGCCACCTGGTGCACGAGGTCACCAGCCCGCAGGCCTTCGAAGGCCTGCGCCTGGCCGGGCGCAAGGTCTGGCGCACCAGCTCCATCGTCGCCACGGCCGACCACAACACGCCCACCACCGGCTGGGAGCGCGGCTACGACGGCATCGTCGACCCCACCAGCAAGCAGCAGGTGCTGACGCTGGACGCCAACATCAAGGCCTTCGGCGCGGCGGCCTACTTCCCGTTCCTGGACAAGCGCCAGGGCATCGTGCACGTCATCGGGCCGGAACAGGGCGCCACCTTGCCGGGCATGACCGTCGTCTGCGGCGACAGCCATACCAGCACGCACGGCGCCTTCGGTGCGCTGGCGCACGGCATCGGCACCAGCGAGGTCGAGCACGTGATGGCCACGCAGACGCTGCTGGCGAAGAAGGCAAAGAACCTGCTGATCAAGGTCGAAGGCACACTGGCGCGCGGTGTCACTGCGAAGGACATCGCGCTGGCCATCATCGGCAAGATCGGCACCGCCGGGGGTACCGGCAGCACCATCGAATTCGCCGGCTCGGCCATCCGCGCGCTGAGCATGGAAGGGCGCATGACGGTGTGCAACATGGCCATCGAGGCCGGCGCGCGCGCCGGGCTGGTGGCGGTGGACGACAAGACGCTGGCCTACGTCAAGGGCCGCCCCTTCGCGCCCACGGGTGTGGAATGGGACCAGGCGGTGGCCTACTGGCGCACGCTGCAGTCCGACCCGGGCGCCCATTTCGATGCCGTGGTCGAACTCGACGCGGCGATGATCCGCCCGCAGGTCACCTGGGGCACCAGCCCCGAGATGGTGCTGTCGATCGAGGACCGCGTGCCCGACCCCGACAAGGAGAAGGATGCGGTCAAGCGCGGTGCGATCGAGCGCGCGCTGGCCTACATGGGCCTGGAGCCGAACAAGCCGCTGGCCGACGTGCACGTGGACAAGGTGTTCATCGGTTCCTGCACCAACAGCCGCATCGAGGACCTGCGCGATGCGGCCGCGGTGGTGCGGCGGGTGGGTGGCAAAGTGGCGCCCAACGTCAAGCTGGCGATGGTGGTGCCCGGCTCCGGCCTGGTGAAGGCGCAGGCCGAGGCCGAGGGCCTGGACAAGGTGTTCAAGGCGGCAGGATTCGAATGGCGCGAGCCCGGCTGCAGCATGTGCCTGGCGATGAACGCCGACCGGCTGGAGCCTGGCGAACGCTGCGCCTCCACCAGCAACCGCAATTTCGAAGGGCGCCAGGGCAACGGCGGACGCACGCACCTGGTCAGCCCGGCCATGGCAGCCGCAGCGGCGCTGCAGGGCCACTTTGTCGATGTGCGCCGCCTCGTTTGACCTTTGATCAAGGAGTGACTTCATGAAGAGACTTTTCGCACTGGTTGCCGTTCTCGCATTGCTGGCCGGCTGCAACACCATTGCCGGTGCCGGCAGGGATATTTCCAATGCCGGCGACAGCATCGAAAACGCGGCGAAGAAGAAGTAGCTGGTTCTGCGCCATGCAAGCCTTCACCGTGCACAAGGGCCTGGTCGCCCCGATGGACCGCGAGAACGTCGACACCGACGCGATCATCCCGAAGCAGTTCCTCAAGTCGATCCAGCGCTCGGGCTTCGGCCCGAACCTGTTCGACGAATGGCGCTACCTGGACAAGGGCGAGCCCGGCCAGGACCCGAGCTCACGCAAGCCGAACCCGGACTTCGTGCTCAACCAGCCGCGTTATGCCGGCGCGTCGGTGCTGCTGGCGCGCAAGAACTTCGGCTGCGGCTCCAGCCGGGAGCATGCGCCGTGGGCGCTGGACCAGTTCGGCTTCCGTGCCCTGATCGCGCCCAGCTACGCCGACATCTTCTTCAACAACTGCTTCAAGAACGGCCTGCTGCCTATTCAGCTGCCGGAAGCCCAGGTGGCGCAGCTGTTCGATGAGGTCAAGGGTTTTGTCGGCTATGCGCTGACCGTCGACCTGCCGCGGCAGGTGATCGTCAAGCCCGACGGCAGCGAATTGCCCTTCGAGGTCGAGCGGTTTCGCAAGTATTGCCTGCTGAATGGCTTCGACGACATCGGCCTGACGCTGCGCCATGCCGACAAGATCCGCGCTTTCGAAGCCGAACGCCTGGCGAAGATGCCCTGGCTGGCGCACCGCAACCTGGCCTGACACAGAAAGAAGACGAATGAAGATCGCTCTGCTGCCCGGTGACGGCATCGGCCCCGAGATCATGGCCGAGGCCGTGAAGGTGCTGGAAGTTCTTGACCTGAAGGTCGAAACCGAGACCGCGCCCGTGGGCGGCGCCGCCTACGAAGCGGCCGGCCATCCGCTGCCCGACAGCACGCTGAAGCTGGCCAAGGCAGCGGACGCCATCCTCTTCGGTGCCGTCGGCGACTGGAAGTACGACAAGCTGGAGCGCGCGCTGCGCCCCGAGCAGGCCATCCTGGGGCTGCGCAAGCACCTGGGGCTGTTTG
>JAGTRL010000391.1 GCA_018261815.1 Pseudomonadota bacterium | reverse complement strand
CGGAGGTGTTCCGCATCCTCGCGCTGTCGGTGCCCTTCACCGGCGCCGGCGTCGGCCTGATGCTGCCGCTGCGCGCGGCGGCGTCGAACCTGCAGTTCGGCTCGCCACGCGGTTATGCGCTGCTGCTGCTGGGCGTGGTGACGCTGGCGTTGGCTGTCACCGCCTGGCTGCGCCATTCGCGCTTCGGCGCGCAGTTGCAGGCGGTGCGCGACAACGAGGACGCGGCCCGCGCCCTGGGCATCGACCCGCTGCGCACCAAGCTGTCGGCCTGCGTGCTGTCGGCGGCCTTCATGGGCGCGGCCGGCGCCATCTACGTGCAGATGTTCCAGTACATCGACCCGGCCATTGCCTTCGGTCCGACCACCTCGGTGGAAGCGCTGCTCGGCGCCATCGTCGGCGGCATGGGCACGCTGTGGGGGCCGGTGCTGGGCGCGCTGGCGCTGCATGTGCTGTCCGACCTGACGCGCAACCTGTTCGGCGCGCTGCCCGGCATCAACATGGTGATCTACGGCCTGGTGCTGGTCGTCATCGTGATGTTCATGCCACGCGGCATCGCCGGCATCGGCCGCTCGGTGCGCAGCCTGTGGCAAGGAGGCCGGCGTGGCTGAGCCGCTGCTCGAGCTGCGCCAGCTGTCGATCGCCTTTGGCGGGCTGCGCGCGGTGCAGAACGTGTCCTTCCGCGTGCCGCGCGGTTCGCTCACCGCCTTGATCGGCCCCAACGGCGCGGGCAAGACCACGCTGTTCGCGCTGGTCTCAGGTTTCCTGCGGCCCGACCAGGGCCAGGTGTTCTTCGACGGCCGCGACATCACCGGCCATGCGCCGCACCTGAACGCACGCGCCGGCATGACGCGCACCTTCCAGATCGTGCAGCCCTTCGCCTTGCAGACGGTGCGCGAGAACATTGCCGTCGGCGCGCACCTGCACATTGCCGGCCGCGCCGCTGCGCTGGCCGAAGCCGAGCGCGTGGCCGGGCTTGTGGGCCTGGCCAGCCAGCTGGACAAGCCCGCCGCCGATCTGACCGTCGCCGGCCGCAAGCGCCTGGAGCTGGCGCGGGCGCTGGCCACGCGCGCGCGGCTGCTGCTGCTGGACGAGGTGCTTGCGGGGCTGAACCCGCAGGAGATCGGCGAGATGATTCCGGTGGTACGTGGCATTGCCGACAGCGGCGTCACGGTGCTGATGATCGAGCACGTGATGCAGGCGGTGATGAACCTGGCCGCCCATGTGTGGGTGCTGGCGCAGGGCCAGCTAATTGCCGAAGGCAGCCCGGCCGAGGTGACGCGCGATCCAGCGGTGATCGAGGCCTATCTGGGCCCGGGCACGGCGGAGCGCCTGCGCGAGGCGCATGTCACATGAGCCCCGCCCGGCCGCCCGAAGGGGCTCGCGCCGCAGTGCACAGCACGGAGGCTTGTCGATGACCCACCTGTTGGCCATCGAACAACTCCGCGGCGGCTACGGCCATGTCGAGGTGCTGCGCGGCGTGGACCTGCATGTGGATGCCGGCGAGGTGGTGGCCCTGCTGGGCAGCAACGGCGCCGGCAAGTCCACCCTCAACAACACCGTCTGCGGGCTGTTCCCGGCCTGGTCGGGGCGCGTGACCTTCGACGGTGTGGACCTGACCCGGGCGCACTACAAGGAGGTGGTGCGCTCCGGGCTGATCCAGGTGCCCGAGGGTCGGCGCGTGTTCCCCAACCTGACGGTGCTGGAGAACCTGGAACTCGGCTCCTTCACCCGTGCCCGCGAGCGCCGATCGGCCAACATCGACAAGGCCTTCGCCATCTTCCCGCGGCTGAAGGACCGGGTAGCGCAGCTGGCCGGCACGCTCAGCGGCGGCGAGCAGCAGATGCTGGCCATAGGCCGCGGGCTGATGGCCGAGCCCAAGCTGCTGATCCTGGACGAGCCTTCGCTCGGCCTGTCGCCGCTGCTGGTGGAGGAGATGTTTGCGCTGATCGCCCGGCTCAACCGCGAAGGCCTTTCCGTGCTGCTGGTAGAGCAGAACGTCGCGCAGTCGCTGGAGGTCGCGCACCGCGCCTACGTGCTGGAAAACGGCAGCCTGCGTTTCGCCGGCTTGTCGGCCGACCTGCTGGCCAGCGACGAGCTGCGCCGCGCCTACCTGGGCTTGTGAACATGGCGCCTACGACACTGGCCCAGAAGTTGATCGCGCGTGCGGCGGGGCGCAGCCACGTGACGCCGGGCGAAGTGCTGACCTGCCGCGTCGACCTGGCGATGTTCCACGACTCCAGCGGCCCGCGCCGGCTGCAGCCGATGCTGGCCGAACTGGGCGCGCAGATCTGGGACAAGGACAAGGTGGTGCTGGTCATCGACCACTACGTGCCCGAGGCGGACGAGGAATCGCGCCGCGTGGTGCGCATCGCGCGCGACTGGGCGGCCGAGCATCGGCTGCCGCATGTCTACGATTCGATGGGCATCTGCCACGTGGTGCTGCCGCAGCAGGGGCACCTTAAGCCAGGCATGTTCTGCGTCGGCGGCGATTCGCATTCGCCCACCGGCGGCGCTTTCGGCGCCTACATGTTCGGCATCGGCGCCACCGAGATGCTGGGCGTGGTGGTCACCGGCGAGATCTGGCTGAGGGTGCCTGAGACGATCTTCATGCACTGGAGCGGCGCCCTGGCCGAAGGCGTCAGCGCCAAGGACATGATGCTGGCCATGCTCGGCCGCCACGGCATGAACGGCGGCCGCTACCAGGCGGTGGAGTTCTGCGGCGACGCGGTGGCCGCGCTGTCGATGGCCGAGCGCATGACCCTGTGCAACATGAGCGCCGAGCTGGGCGCGCAGGTGGGTCTGGTGGCCCCGGACGACACCACGCGCGACTGGCTGGCGCGGCACGGCGCACCCGGTGTCGAGACCGGGCCCTGGCACAGCGACGTCGGCGCACCGGGCATTCGCCACCACTTCGATGCGTCGACGCTGGCGCCGCAGGTGGCGCTGCCGCACAGCCCCGCCCAGGTGTGCGGCGTGGACGCGCTGGAGCCCACGCGCATCGACATCGCCTACATAGGCGCCTGCACGGGCGCCAAGCTCGACGACCTGCGCGCCGCGGCCCGGGTGCTGGCCGGGCGCCGCATCGCCGGGCATGTGCAGCTGCTGGTGGCGCCGGCCAGCATGCGCGACGCCGCCGAGGCCGAAACCGAGGGCGTGATGCGCCAGCTGCTCGACGCCGGTGCCACGCTGCTGCCCAGCGCCTGCGGCGCCTGCGCCGGCTACGGCAGCCGCATTCCCGAAGGCAGCACC
>JAGTRL010000060.1 GCA_018261815.1 Pseudomonadota bacterium | reverse complement strand
GAGTTCGCGCTGTTCTACATCGGCGGCATCATCAAGCACGCGCGTGCGCTGAACGCCATCACCAACCCCGGCACCAACAGCTACAAGCGCCTGGTGCCTGGCTTCGAGGCACCGGTCAAGCTGGCCTATTCGTCGAAGAACCGCTCGGCCTCGATCCGCATCCCGCACGTCGCCAACCCCAAGGGCCGGCGCGTCGAGGCGCGTTTCCCGGACCCGCTGATGAACCCGTACCTGGGCTTTGCGGCGCTGCTGATGGCCGGCCTGGACGGCGTGGAGAACAAGATTCACCCCGGCGACGCCGCCACCAAGGACCTGTACCACCTGCCGCCGGAAGAAGACGCGAAGATCCCGACCGTGTGCCACAGCCTGGACCAGGCGCTGGACTACCTGGACAAGGACCGTGCCTTCCTGACCAAGGGCGGCGTGTTCACCGACGCCTACCTCGATGCCTACATCGAGCTGAAGATGGGCGAGGTGACGCGCTTCCGCATGGCCACGCACCCGGTCGAGTTCGACATGTACTACACGCTTTGAGTTTGGCGCCTCGAAGCCAGATTGGGGCGGCCTCATGCCGCCCCTTTTCGTTGGATCGCTGCGTTGGCGGCTGCGTCACAATCGGCGCTGGAACCGCTTCCACCGCAGGGCGTGCAGATGATTCGACCGTCGCTTTTCTGTCTGGCCGTGTTGCTGATCGCGATGGCGCAGTCGGCCCTGGCCCAGTCGTCGACCATCGTCTACAAGTGCCCGGGCAACGTCTACACCAGCGAACGCGAACTCACCGCCAAGCAGGCCACCGAAAAGGGCTGCAAGGTGATCGAAGGCACGCCGATCACGGTCATCCAGGGCCGGCAGCCCGCACCACGCCCGGCCAGCGGCCCGGCGGCCACCGGCAACAGCGCCGCTCGACCGCCGGAAGCGCGAGTGGACCCCGGGGCACAACGCGCCCGGGACAACGATTCGCGGCGCATCCTGGAAGGCGAACTGCGCCGCGAGGAGGAGCGCCTGGCCGAGCTGAAGCGCGAATACAACAATGGCGAGCCCGAGCGCCTGGGCAACGAGCGCAACTACCAGAAGTACCTGGACCGCGTGGCCGACCTGAAGAGCAGCATCGCCCGCAAGGAAAGCGACATCGCCGCGATCAAGCGAGAGCTGGCCAAGCTGCCGCCCTGATCGGACTGCACACCGTCTGCGGGGACGGCGCGGAGGACCGGCGATGAATGCCGACGTCCTGCCGCAGGAGTACGACGCCTTCGACCAGCTGGCGACCATGGTCGCCATCGCGCGCAGCGACGGGCATTGCCTGCTGGCCAACTCCACGTTGGAAAACGCCGTGGCCGTGTCGCGCCGCGCGCTGCTGCGCGGCAACGTGCTCGACTGGTTCGTCGACCCGCTGCCGATGCGCGAGACGCTGCTCGCACTGCAGCGCAACGAGGTCACCAGCGGCCGCTTCGAGGCGCAGCTGAAGCGCGCGCCGCTGGGCTCGTTCGAGCCGCTGTTGGTGCGTGTCAGCGCCAGCCAGATGGACACCCAGGACTGGGTGCTGCTGGAGATCGTCGAGATCGAGCAGCAGACACGGCAGGACCGCGAGGAACGTGCCCTGGGCCTGGCGCAGGCCAACAAGGAACTGCTGCGCAACCTGGCTCACGAGATCAAGAACCCGCTGGGCGGCATCCGCGGCGCGGCGCAATTGTTGGAGATGGAGCTGAACACGCGCCCGAACGCGCTGGCGCGCCTGCGCGGTGGCATGTCGGGGCCGAAGCCCACGCGGGCGGCCGCAGCCCGCGGCCTGACCGAGTACACCCAGGTCATCATCCACGAGGCCGACCGGCTGCAGGCGCTGGTCGACCGGCTGCTGGCGCCGCATCGCAAGCCGCACGTGGTGGGTGACGTCAACATCCACGAGGTCTGCGAGCGCGTGCGCCTGCTGATCAGCTCGGAATTCCCGCGCGGCCTGGAGGTGCAGCGCGACTATGACACCTCCATCCCCGAATTTCGTGGCGACCGCGAGCAGTTGATCCAGGCCGTGCTGAACATCGTGCGCAATGCCACCGAGGCGCTGGCCGAGCAGATCGCTGCCGGCAGCGCGCGGCTAGTGCTGCGCACGCGCATCGCCCGTCAGGTGACCATCGGTAAGCAACGCTATCGACTGGCATTGGAATTGCATGTTCAGGACAACGGGCCAGGCGTGCCCGAGCCAATCAGGGACCGCATCTTCCATCCGCTGGTGTCGGGGCGGGAAGGCGGCTCGGGGCTCGGTCTGACGTTGGCGCAGACCTTCGTGCAACAACATCGGGGGACGATCGAGTACGACAGCGTGCCCGGACGGACCAATTTCAAGATCCTCATTCCCTTGCCCTGATATCACAGCAAGCACTCAACGCATGAAACCCATCTGGATCGTCGACGACGACCACTCGATCCGCTTCGTGCTCGAGAAGGCCCTGGCGCGCGAGCAGTTTGCAGTGCGCAGCTTTGCCAGCGCGCGCGAGGTGCTGGCCGCGCTGGACAGCGAAGAGCCGCAGGTCATGGTCAGCGACATCCGCATGCCGGGTGGCTCGGGCATCGACCTGCTGGGCAAGGTCAAGGCGCGGCTGCCGGGGCTGCCGGTGATCATCATGACCGCCTACTCCGACCTGGACAGTGCCGTGTCGGCCTTCCAGGGCGGTGCCTTCGAGTACCTGCCCAAGCCCTTCGATGTGCCCAAGGCGGTGGAGCTGATCCGCCGTGCGGTCGAGGAGAGCCTGCGCGAGGAGGTGCGCGACACCGCCGCCGCGCCGATGCCCGAGATGCTGGGCCAGGCGCCGGCGATGCAGGACGTGTTCCGTGCCATCGGGCGCCTGAGCCAGAGCACGGTGACGGTGATGATTACCGGTGAAAGCGGCTCGGGCAAGGAACTGGTCGCGCGCGCACTGCACAAGCACAGCCCGCGCGCCGGAGGTCCCTTCGTCGCCATCAACACCGCGGCGATCCCCAAGGACCTGCTGGAGTCCGAACTCTTTGGCCACGAGCGTGGCGCCTTCACCGGCGCGCAGACCATGCGCCGTGGCCGCTTCGAGCAGGCCGACGGCGGCACGTTGTTCCTCGACGAGATCGGCGACATGCCCTTCGACCTGCAGACACGGCTGCTGCGCGTGCTCAGCGACGGGCAGTTCTACCGTGTCGGCGGGCATCAGCCGCTGAAGAGCAACGTGCGCGTCATCGCCGCCACGCACCAGAACCTGGAGGAGCGGGTGCGCGCCGGCTCCTTCCGCGAGGACCTGTTCCACCGCCTCAACGTCATCCGCCTGCGCCTGCCGGCGCTGCGCGAGCGGCGCGAGGACATCGCCATGCTGACGCGCTTCTTCCTGCAGAAGAGTGCCAAGGAACTGGGCGTCGATGCCAAGCGCATCACCAACGACGCGCTGCAGCGCCTGATGGCCTTCGACTTCCCGGGCAACGTGCGCCAGCTGGAGAACCTGTGCCACTGGCTGACCGTGATGGCACCGTCGCAGGTGGTCGAGGCCAAGGACCTGCCGCCCGAACTGCTGGCCCGGGAAGACTCCATGGTTCGACCCGTGGCCGGTCCGGCTGAAACCGCCAGACCAGCGCACACGGCCGCACCGTCGCCGGTGACCCAGGCCGATCCCCCGACCGAGCGGCCTTCGCTCGGCAGCTGGCTGGGCGATCTGCAGCGCGAGGCCCGCGGACTACTCGAAGCCGGCGTGCCCGACGTCTGGGACACGCTGTCGCGCAAGTTCGAAGGCCAGCTGATCCACACCGCGCTCGAGGTCACCCGCGGGCGGCGCATCGAGGCGGCGCAGAAGTTGGGCATCGGCCGTAACACCATCACGCGCAAGATCCAGGAGCTCGGCCTGGACGACTGAGGACTTGAATTCGCGCCCGAAGCTCTGAGAAGGGCGGACGGCGCAACCATCAGTCGCTCAGTTCGACGATCACCGGCGCGTGGTCGCTGGGCTTGTCCCACTTGCGCGGCACGCGGTCGATGGTGCAGGCGCTGACCTGCGGCCGCAGCGCGTCGCTGACCAGGATGTGGTCGATGCGCAGGCCGCGGTTCTTCTGGTAGCCGAGCATGCGGTAGTCCCACCAGCTGAAGCTCTTGGGCGGCTGCTCGAACAGGCGGAAGCTGTCGGCCAGGCCCAGGTCCAGCAGCGCACGGAAATGCGCGCGTTCGGCTTCGGTGTGGTGGATGGTGCCGGCCAGGCCGACCGGATCGTAGGAGTCGCGGTCCTCGGGCGCGATGTTGAAGTCGCCCATCAGCATCAGCCGCGGCTGGCGCGCCAGCTCGGCGCGCACATAGGCTTGCAGGCCGTCGAGCCATTTCAGCTTGTAGGCGAACTTGTCCGACTCTGGCGCCTGCCCGTTGACGAAGTAGCCGTTGAGCACGCGGATCGGCCCGCCCGGGCCGGCCACCGTTGCGGCGATCACGCGCGCATGTTCGTCGTCGAAGCCGACGATGTTGCGCACCACGTCCGCCAGCGGCGTGCGGCTGAGCAGCGCCACGCCGTTGTAGGTCTTCTGGCCGAAGGCTGCGGCCTCGTAACCGGCGGCGCGCAGCGCGTCGAACGGGAACTTGTCGTCGGTCAGCTTCAGCTCCTGCAGGGCCAGCACCTCCACCGGGTTGGCCTGCAACCACTCCAGCACCTGCGGCAGGCGCACGGCGAGCGAGTTCACGTTCCAGGTGGCGAGTTTCATCGTGTGGTCCTTGGCCTCGAAGGCGGTGCAAGTGTGCATTGTGCAGATCCGTCGGCAGTCCTTGGCTCGTGGTGGCGAAGCCCGCGACGGCCTTGCCCTACAGTGACGCCATGCACCACAGCCGGCACAGCGCATGAACACGCTCGACGACCATCAGCACGATCATGAGGTCGGCTCCCGCGACGCCACGCGCGACAGCACGCGCACCGACGACACGCGCATCGGCGCGGTGCGGCCGCTGATCTCGCCGGCGCTGCTGCTGGACGAGCAGCCGATTCCCGAGGCGGCATTGCAACTGGTGGAGCGCACGCGGCGCGAGATTGGCGTGCTGCTGCGCGGCCAGGACGACCGGCTGCTCGTCGTCGTCGGACCGTGCTCGATCCACGACCACGACCAGGCACTGCAGTACGCAAAGCTGCTGCGCACCGAACGCGAGGCGCTGGCGAAGGACCTGCTGCTGGTGATGCGTGTCTATTTCGAGAAACCACGCACCACGGTGGGCTGGAAGGGCTACATCAACGATCCACGGCTCGACGGCAGCTTCCACATGAACGAGGGCCTGCGCCTGGCACGGCAGCTGTTGCTGGAGATCACCACGCTGGGGGTACCGGCAGGCACCGAGTTTCTGGACCTGCTGTCGCCGCAGTACATCTCCGACCTCATCGCCTGGGGCGCGATCGGCGCGCGCACCACCGAGAGCCAGAGCCACCGCCAGCTGGCTTCCGGCCTGAGCTGCCCCGTGGGCTTCAAGAATGGCACCGACGGCAGCGTCAAGGTCGCCGCCGACGCGGTGCTGGCGGCCAGCGCCAGCCATGCCTTCATGGGCATGACGAAAATGGGCCAGGCGGCGATCTTCGAGACGCGCGGTAACGCCGACTGCCACGTCATCCTGCGCGGCGGCCGCCAGCCGAATTACGACGCCGCCTCGGTAGCGGCGGCCTTCGGCACGCTGCGCGACTCCGGGCTGCGCGAGCAGGTGATGATTGACTTCTCGCACGCCAATTCGAGCAAACAGTACCTGCGGCAGATCGACGCGGGCCAAGACGTGGCACGGCAGGTGACTGAAGGCCAGTCCGGCATCTGCGGCGTGATGCTCGAAAGCCATCTGCAGGAGGGCCGCCAGGACCTGTTGCCCGGCATGTCGCGGGCCGATCTGGTTCCCGGTGTTTCGATCACCGACGCCTGCCTGGGCTGGTCGCAGACGCGGCCGATGCTGCACCTGCTGGCGAAGGCGGTCCAGGCGCGTCGCCGGCGCTGCTGACGCGTGCCGTGTGCGCGCTCAGCCGCGGCGCTGTCGGTGGTAGTCGGCGCGCTGGTAGCTGAAGCCCTGGCCGGAATCGTGGTGCGTGCGCGAGACCTCGACGTAGTCCTCGCGCGGCCAGGGTGGGAAGCGGGCGTCGCCTTCGACATCGAGATCGATTTCGGTGAGCAGCAGCCGCTGCGCCAGCGGTAGGGCCTGGGCGTAGAGCTCCGCCCCCCCGATGACGAACACCGTCGGCTCGCCCCGCAGGCGCTGCAGCGCCGCGTCGAGGCTGTCCACGCACTCTGCCCCTGGCGCGGCGAACGCGGCATCGCGCGTGACCACGATGTTGCGCCGCCCGGGCAGCGGGCGGAAGCGCGGCGGCAGCGATTGCCAGGTCTTGCGCCCCATGATCACCGGATGGCCCTGCGTGGTTTCCTTGAAGAAGCGCATGTCCTCGGGCAGCTGCCACAACAGCCGGTTGTCCTTGCCGATGACGCCGTTGCGTGCCACCGCGGCGATCAGCGTCAGCATCACACCGCCACCGGCGCCTTGATGGCCGCATGGTGCTGGTAGTCCAGCACCTCGAAGTCCTCGTACGCGTAGTCGAAGATCGACGGCGGCCGGCGCTTGATGTTCAGCAGCGGGTACGGGTAGGGCGCACGGTCGAGTTGTGTGCGCACCTGTTCGACGTGGTTGTCGTAGATGTGGCAGTCGCCGCCAGTCCAGATGAAGTCGCCTGCCTGCAGATCGCACTGCTGCGCCAGCATGTGTGTCAGCAGTGCGTAGCTGGCGATGTTGAAGGGCACGCCCAGGAAGATGTCGGCGCTGCGCTGGTAGAGCTGGCAGCTCAGGCGGTCTTCGGCCACGTAGAACTGGAAGAAGGCATGGCAGGGCAGCAGCGCCATCTTCGACAGCTCGGCCACGTTCCAGGCGCTGACGATGATGCGCCGGCTGTCGGGGCTGCTCTTCAGCTGCTTCACCACCTCGGCAATCTGGTCGATGTGGCCGCCGCCGGGCGTGGGCCAGCTGCGCCATTGCACGCCGTACACCGGTCCCAGGTCGCCGGTCTCGGGGTCTGCCCATTCGTCCCAGATGCTCACGCCGCGTTCCTGCAGCCAGCGCGCGTTGCCGTCACCGCGCAGGAACCACAGCAACTCCAGGACGATGCTCTTCAGGTGCACCTTCTTGGTCGTCACCAGCGGGAAGCCTTCGTTCAGGTCGAAGCGCATCTGGTGGCCGAACACGCTGCGCGTGCCGGTGCCGGTGCGGTCGGCCTTGGACACGCCGTGCGTGAACACATGGCGCATGAAGTCTTCATACTGGCTGCGGATCGGGCGGGTCATGGTGGGGGGTAGGACAACGGCGGGAACATTATGGGCTGGCTGCCGCCCGGGCTCAGGCCGCGGGTTCCAGGTCGAACTGCATCGCCGCCAGCCGCGCGTACAGGCCGTCGCGCGCCACCAACTCGGCATGCGTGCCGGTGTCGACGATGCGCCCGGCTTCCAAGACGACGATGCGGTCGGCGCGCAACACGGTGGCCAGCCGGTGGGCGATGACCAGCGTGGTGCGGCCGCGCATCGCCGCTTCCAGCGCGGCCTGCACCATGCGCTCGCTTTCGGCGTCGAGCGCGCTGGTGGCCTCGTCCAGCAGCAGCAGCGGCGGGTTCTTCAGCATCGCGCGCGCAATGCTGATGCGCTGCCGCTGTCCGCCAGACAGGCGCACGCCGCGTTCGCCCAGAAAGCTTCGGTAGCCCTCGGGCAGCGCGCTGATGAACTCGTGCGCGAAGGCCGCCTTGGCCGCGGCGATGACCTCGTCGTCGCTGGCCGTCGGCCGGCCGTAGCGGATGTTTTCCAGCGCGCTGGTCGAGAAGATCACGCTGTCCTGCGGCACGATGCCGATGCGCTGGCGCAGCTCGGCCAGCGAGGCGCGCTGCACCGGCACGCCGTCCACCTCCACCCGCCCGGCCTGCACGTCGTAGAAGCGCAGCAGCAGCTGCAGCACCGTGCTCTTGCCGGCGCCGCTGGGCCCGACCAGCGCCACCGTCTCGCCGGCAGCCACGTCCAGGCTGAAGTCGTGCAGCGTGTCGTGCAACGGGCGCGAGGGGTAGTGGAAGCGCACGTTCACCAGCCGGCAGGCCGAGCCGCCGCGTGCCGGTGGCAGCGGCAGGGGCGAGGCCGGCTCGGCCACCGTCGAGCGGGCGGCCAGCAGCTCCATCAGCCGCTCGGTGGCGCCGGCGGCGCGCAGCAGGTCGCCATACACCTCGGACAGCACGGCCACGCTGCCCACCAGGATGATCACGAAGACCACCGTCTGCCCCAGGTGGCCGGCCGTGATGTCGCCGCTCATCACCGCCTGCGTGCCCTGGTACAGCCCCCACAGCAGCGCGCCGAAGGTGGCGGTGATGATGAAGGCCACCAGCAGCGAACGAACCCGCGTGCGCTTGCGCGCCACCTCGAAGGCATGTTCGGTGGATTCGGCAAAGCGCGTCGACTCGCGCCGCTCCTGGGTGTAGCTCTGCACGATCGGGATGGCGTTCAGCACCTCGGCGGCAATGGCGCTGGAATCGGCCACCCGGTCCTGGCTGGCACGCGACAGGCGGCGCACGCGCCGGCCGAAGTACAGGCTGGGCAGCACCACCAGCACCAGGATGCCCAGCACCTGCGTCATCACCAAGGGGTTGGTCACCACCAGCATGATCAGCGCGCCCAGCCCCATCACGGTGTTGCGCAGGCCCATGCTCAAGGACGAGCCGACGACCGTCTGCACCAGCGTGGTGTCGGTGGTCAGTCGGCTCAGCACCTCGCCGGTCTGCGTGCTCTCGAAGAACTCGGGGCTCTGTTCCACCACATGCGCATAGACGGCACTGCGCAGGTCGGCTGTGATGCGCTCGCCCAGCCAGCTGACCATGTAGAAGCGTGCCGCCGAGAACACGCCCAGCGCCGCGCCCACCCCGAACAGCGCCAGGAAGTAGGGGCGCAGCGCCATCACGCGCTGGCCGGGGTCGCTGCTCACCAGGCCCTGGTCGATCAGCGACTTCAGAGCCAGCGGGAAGGCCAGCGTGCTCATCGCCGCCAGCACCAGGAATAGCAGCGCCAGGGCAATGCGGCCTCGGTAGGGCTTCAGGAACGGCAACAGGCCGGACAGCGAACGTGGCGAGCGCGCGGCAGCGCGGGCTTCTTCTTTGGACATGGCCAGGAGTCTATGCGGCGTCGCTGCCGTGGCCGTTGCGGGGGAAAATCACGCCGCTCATCCATTCGGTCCGAGGCCCCGCAGGCTTTGTGGTCGAATCTAGGGGCCACATCTGCGCCCGTCTTGCGCCATCATTGGTCCCATGTTCGATCCCGCCGCCGAACCCCGCTGGATGCGTCGATGCACGGCGCTGGCGCTGCGCCTGGGCTTCCTGCCGGCCCTGGCGGGCCTGAGCGTGGTGTTGGTGCTGGGCGTGCTGGGGCTGACGCAGGCGGCCGTGCTGATGATCGGCCAGGGCCCGCGGCCGGTGGCCTTGCTGGTGGCCGGGGCCATGGCGCTGGTGCTGTCGCCGTTTCTGGCCGCGTGGCTGCTGCGGCTGATGTTCCAACTGGATGCGGCGCGCCAGCGCCACAGCGTCAATGCCACCAAGGACGACCTGACCGGTGCCCACAACCGCCGCCATTTCATGCAGGTGGCCGAACGTGAATGGGCGCGCTGCCGCCGCTATGCCGAAGACGGCGCGATGTTGCTGATCGACGCCGACCAATTCAAGAGCCTGAAGGGAAGCCACGGCGGCGCCTGCTGCGACGCGCTGCTGCGCGACCTGACGCGGCTGGTGACGCAGTCACTGCGCCAGCCCGACCTGCTGGCCCGCTTCGGCCCCGAGTCCTTGATCGTCTACCTGCCCAATACCGACCCGATGGGCGCGCTGGACGTGGCCGAGCGCGTCCGCGAACGCATCGCCGGCCACACGCTGCGCTGGCAGAACGGCGGCGTCAGCAGCACGGTGAGCATCGGCGTGGCCTCGGTCGGGGCCACCCACGTGACGCTGGATGCGCTGGTGCAGGACAGCTTGAGCGCTCTGCAGTCGGCCAAGGACGCCGGTCGCAACTGCGTGCGCGCCGCGCCAATCCAGCCGCGCGCCACGCCGGCCCGGCCGCCGTCGGCGGCCTCGGGCGGTCCGCGCGCCCGCCGGCCGGGCTCCTAGCCGCCCAGCCGCAGCCGGCCGGCGTAGCCGGTCATCTCCAGGTAGCCGCTGCCCACCCGCCGCTGTTGCGTGTCGTACAGATCGCTCAAACCTTCCCAGTACACCGTGCCGGTGCTGCCGCGGCTGTCCAACTCCTGCGCGTCGAGCAGCGCGCGCACCTCGAAGCGACCGGACGGCGTGTCCACCGTCCACTGCAGCGGGTAACGCGCGCCCGATGCGGGGCTGGCCCAGATCCGGCCGGGCGTGAAGCGCACGTCGCCGGGCTCGAAGACCTGTATCGCGCCGGTGGCGCTGCGCCAGCTGCCGCCGGCCCACAGACTGCTGCCGTCGGCACGGCGCAGGCGGAAGGCGGTGAGCGCGGCACCGTCGTCCAGGTTCATGCCGATCCAGTCCCAGCCCACCGCCTCGGGGTGCATCAGCTGGTCGCTCCATTCATGGTCGAGCCAGGCACGGCCGCTCACAGGCAGGCTCTGGACGGCACGCCGCAGCGTGCCTTGCACCGCCAGCTGTGGCTCGCTCAGGTAGTGGCTGGCCTGGGCTTCGTCCGGCCCCTTGCGGGAGAAGCCGGCATCGCCCTGCAGCAGCAGCGGCTGGGTGGCGCGCAGTTCCAGCTGCAGTTCGAAGTCCTGCGGCCCGCTGCCGCCCGGCGCGGAGCCGAACCGTGTGCGGTACAGGCTGCCGCCGTCGACGTCGAGCCGCTGCAGTGTCCAGCCGCCGAGCAGCAGGTCGGTGTCGCGCAGCGAGGCCCGGGCCAGCCGCGACGCCTCATCGCCCGACCAGCGCGCGATGCGCTGCGCATGCAGGTGGGCCTGGGCGCCCAGGTCGGTCAGCGCGGCGTGCGCAAACAGCAGGTGCCGCGCGGCGAAGCGGCTGTCCAGGTCCGCGGCCAGGCCGGTGCGGCTGCGGAAGAAGGTGATCTGGAAGCCGTGGCGCCGACCGCCGGGCTCGCGCAGGTCGCCGGTGATGTACCACCACTCGATGGCCGCGCCGAGGTGCGCGCCGTGATCGCGTGGAAAGCGCAGCGGGCGGCCGCGGCGTACGGGATCCTCGCCTTCGGCGCCACGCGCCGCCGCCGATGGCAGGCCCAGCGCCAGCAGCGCCGCGGCCAGGCTGTCGCGGCGGCGCACCTACCAGTCCTCCTTGACCGACAGCAGCGCAGCGCGCGAAGCGGCCGCCCGTGCACTGTAGGCCGCGGTACCGATGCCGGCGGCCAGCACTGCGGCGCACAGCGCCAGCAGTTCGCCCCAGGGCAGCAACAGCTGCATGGTCCAGTGGAAGCTCTGCGGGTTGACCACGTGCACCAGCACCACGCTCACCGCCAGCCCCAGCGCCAGGCCGATCAGTGCGCCGGCGGCCAGCCAGGCCGCGCCTTCACCGGCCACCACGCCGACGACCTGCGCACGCGTCAACCCCAGGTGGGACAGCAGGCCGAATTCCTTGCGCCGCGCCAGCACCTGCGCCGACATGCTGGCGGCAATACCCACCAGGCCGATGGCGATGGCCACCGCCTGCAGGTACGTGGTGACGGCAAAGCTGCGGTCGAAGATGGCCAGCGACAGCTTGCGCAGCTCGGGCGTGGCGGCAAACTCCAGCAGCCCGGTCTCGCCGCCCAGCTGGCGCAGCTGCTGCTGCACCTGCTGGGCATCGGCGCCGGGGGCGAACCACAACGCCAGGTCGTTGAGGCGTTCGTCGCCGGTGAGCGCGCGGTAGTCGGCAAGGTCGATGGCGATCGCCCCGAACTGGCGCGCGTAGTCGCGCCAGACACCGAGCACGCGCGCCTCGGTGCG
This sequence comes from Pseudomonadota bacterium, assembly GCA_018261815.1. GTDB lineage: Bacteria > Pseudomonadota > Gammaproteobacteria > Burkholderiales > Burkholderiaceae_C > Rubrivivax. The sequence goes on along the minus strand of JAGTRL010000060.1, from coordinate 5,701 downwards.
GCTGCCGGGTTCGCGGCCGATGGGCAGGCTGATGATCTGCCCGGCCGGCTTGTCGTAGAGCAGCGCCGCGGCCTCGCTGAGGTACACGCCGATCTCGCCGGCGCGCGGCGGCAGTGCCGGCGCCAGCAGCGGCAGGTCCTGCGCGGGCTGGGCCAGCGGCCGCGCCAGCAGCACCACGGCCGGGCGCTCTGGCGCCAGCTGCAGCGCTCGCACGCGCGAAGCCATCACGCGCTGCACGCCGGGTATGGCGGCCACCGCATCGACCAGCGCCGGGTCCAGCCAGGCCTGATCGCTGGCGGCGCTGCTGCCGGCACTGCGCGCGTACAGGTCGGCGGGCAGCACCTGATCCAGCCAGGCGGCCACGCCGCCGCGGAAACTGGTGACCATCACCGTCAAGGCCACCGACAGCGCCAGGCTGGCCACCACGCCGGCCACGGCCGCGCTGGCGGTGTGGCGCTGAAAGCGCGCGCGTTGCACCGCCAGCAGCAGCAGCGCGTGGCGGCTGGCCGGCAGCCAGGCCAGCAGCGCCTGCACCACCGCCGGCACCAGCGCCACGCCGCCGAACAGCAACGCGGCCACCGACAGGTAGGCCGCCACCGGCAGGCCGCCGACGGGCGGGGCGAAGGCCAGGACCACGCCCGATGCGATCAGCAGCAGTCCGGGCCAGGCCGGCGAGGCCGGTGGTGTGGCGTCGCCCAGGCCCTTCAACGCCCGGGCAGGCGACAGGGCTTCGGCGCGCCGAGCCGGCATCCAGCCGCCGACCAGCGCCGAGGCCGTGCCCAGCGCGGCGAAGCCCAGCGCGGCCCACGAGTCCCAGCGCAGCGCGGGCGCAATGCCGGGAAAGTAGCCACCGCCCAGGTCGCCGGCCAGCCAGCGCAGCGCGGCCGCGGCCAGCGCCGCGCCCAGCGCCAGCCCGAACAGGCTGCCCATGGCGCCCAGCACGGCGCATTCGGCCAGCACCAGCACGCGGCGCTCGCGTGCCGTCAGCCCCAGCACGCCGAGCAACGCGAAGGCCGGCGCGCGCTGCGCCAACGACAGCGAGACCACCGAGTACACCAGGAAGGCGCCGACGAACAGCGCCACCAGCGCCAGCACGGTGAGGTTGACGCGGTAGGCGCGCGACAGGTTCGACAGGCGCGCTTCAGCCTCGTCGGCCGCGGCGGCCGTCACGCCAGGTGGCAGCGCCATGCCGGCCAGCCACTGCTGCGCGTCCTGGCCGGGCACGAGACGCAGGTCGATACGCGTCAGGCGGTGTGCCATGCCGAAATGCGCCTGCGCCCCGGCAACGTCCATCACCGCCAGCGCCGCGCCAGTGGCGGCCACGTCGCCGGCCACGGTGAGCGACTGCCAGCGCGGGCCGGAGCGCAGCGCCAGCGGCTCGCCGTCCTTCACGCCGATCAGCTCGCGGGCACGGGCGTTGAGAAACACGCGCTGCGGGTCGAGCATGGCGAAGGCGCCTTCGCCCGGCGCCGGCCGCGGCAGCAGCGTCGGCGCCATCGCGGCGATGGACAGCGCGTCGATGCCCAGCACGCGCAGCGCCACGCGCTCGCCGCGGGCCGAGCGTGCATAGGTGTCCAGCTCGAGCACCGGGCTGGCCAGGGCCACGCCCGCAGCCGTGGCCACGCGCTCGAACAACGCGTCGTCTAAACCCTCGCGCTGCGCACGCAGGCTCAGGTCGGGCTCGCCGTTGGCCGAGCGCACCGCGGCCGAGAACTCGGCCAGCGCCGAAGCGTTGATCAGGTGCACCGACCAGGCCAGCGCCACGCCCAGCGCCACCGCCAGCAGCGCCATGCCGTGGCGCCACGGGTGGTGGCGCCATTCGCGCCAGCTCAGGCGCCACAGCGACAGCGGCGGCATGGGCTACGCAGCGGGGTGCAAGGCACCGGCCGGCGCGACCACGCCGCGGGCGGTGAGGCGCAGCACCCGGTCGGCACGTTGCGCCGCGGCGTCGGAGTGCGTCACCAGCAGGCAGGCCGCGCCGGCATCCTTGACCTGCGCCACCAGCACCGACAGCACGCGCTCGGCGGTGGCCGGGTCGAGGTTGCCGGTGGGCTCGTCGGCCAGGATCAGCGCAGGCGCGTGCACCACCGCGCGCGCGATGGCCACGCGCTGCAGCTGGCCGCCCGACAGCTGCGCCGGCATGCGCGCGGCCAGCTCGCCCAGGCCCACCGCGTCCAGCACCGATTGCACGCGCGCCGCATCCGGCCGGCCCAGCAACAGCAGCGGCAGCGACACGTTCTCGGCCACGCTCAGGTGCGGCAGCACGTGGAAGGCCTGGAAGACGAAGCCCAGCTGGGCGCGGCGCATGCGGGCGCGTGCGTCCTCTCCCAGCCTGAGCACGTCCTGCCCGGCCAGCTGCAGCGTGCCGCTGTCAGGCTGCTCCAGCCCGGCGATGCAGTTCAGCAAGGTGGACTTGCCCACACCCGATTCGCCGATCAGCGCGACGAACTCGCCGCGCGCCACTTGGAAGCCGACGTCGCGGAACACCGGCGTGTCGCCGAAGGACTTGCTCAGGTGGTGCAGTTGCAGCATGGCCGCGCATCATGCCCGATGGACGTGTAGGCCCCGGGCATCTGTGGGCATCGGCCAGAATGGGCCAATTGACGGGAGGCAGCGTGCAACAACTTCAAGGACGGGTCGCCGTGGTCACCGGCGCAGCCAGCGGCATCGGCCTGGCGATGGCCACGCGCTTTGCCGCGGCCGGCATGAAGCTGGTGCTGGCCGACATCGAGACTGCGGCGCTGCAGCGCGCGCTGGCACAGCTGCAGTGGCAGAGCGCGCAGGCCATCGCGGTGACGGTGGACGTGGCCGATGCGGCCAGCGTCGAGCGCCTGGCCGATGCCGTCTACGAAGCCTTCGGCGCGACGCACCTGCTGTGCAACAACGCCGGCGTGGCGGCGCCCGCGCTGTTGCAGCCCACCTGGGAGAACTGCCTGGAGGACTGGCACTGGATCCTGGGCGTCAACCTGATGGGCGTGGTGCACGGCATGCGCAGCTTCGTGCCGCGCATGCTGGCCGGCGGCGACGAAGGCCACATCGTCAACACCGCCTCGGTGGCCGGGTTGCTGACCGGCTCGGGGCCGTACTTCGCGTCCAAGCATGGCGTGAGCTGCCTGACCGAAGGCCTGTACAAGGACCTGAAGGCGGCGGGCGCGAAGCTGTCGGCGTCGGTGCTGTGCCCGGGCGTGATCCGCACGCAGATCCTCGATGCCGAGCGCAACCGGCCGACCCAGTTCGGCGGGCCCACCGACATGTCGGCCTTGAGCGAGCGCGAGCAGCAATGGACCACGGGCTTCCGCGCCGCGCTGGAGGCCGGCATCGAGCCGTCGGTGGTGGCCGATGCGGTGCACGACGCCATCGTCGCCGACCGCTACTACATCGTGCCGGCGCAGCCCGAGTACCTGGAGCGCATCGCGCTGCGCATGGCCGACATCACGGCGCTGCGCAACCCGACGCTGCCGCCGAAGAAATGAGCGCGCTGCTGCTGAGCGGGGCGCCGGGTTCGCCTTACACGCGCAAGATGGTGGCGCTGCTGCGCTACCGGCGCATCGCCTACCGGCTGCTGCTGTCGACCACCGGCGCGCCCGCGCTGCCGGCAGCCAAGCCGCCGCTGCTGCCCACCTTCTACCTGCCGGGGCCGGACGGCGCGCTGCAGGCCGTCACCGATTCCACGCCGCTGATCCGCCGCTTCGAAGCCGAGTTCGCGGGCCGCGCGGTCGTTCCGGCCGACCCGGCGCTGGCGCTGGTCGATGCGCTGCTCGAGGACTTTGGCGACGAGTGGCTCACCAAGGCGATGTTCCATTACCGCTGGACCTATCCGGCCGACATCCGCAAGGCCGGCGAGGTGCTGGCCTGCTGGCGCGGCGGCCCGCACGACGATGCCGCGCTGGCCGCCACCGCCGACGCGGTGCGCCAGCGGCAGATCCCGCGGCTGCGCTACGTGGGCTCCAATCCGAGCACCGGGCCGGTCATCGAGGCCGGCTACCAGCGTGTGCTGCTGGCGCTGGAAGACCACTTCCGCACGCACCGTTTCCTGATGGGCGCGCGTCCCGGCGCATCCGACTTCGCCCTCTACGGTCAACTGACGCAGCTGGTGCACTTCGACCCCACGTCGATGGCGCTGGCCGCCGAGATCGCGCCGCGCGTGGGCGCCTGGGTGCTGATGATGGAAGACCTGTCGGGCCTGGAGCCCACCGACACCGACTGGCTGAACGTCACGCGGCTGCCTGACAGCCTGAAGGCGCTGCTGCGCGAGACCGGGCGCCTCTACGTGCCGCTGCTGCGGGCGAATGCGCAGGCCCTGCAGGCCGGGCAGGCCGAACTGCAAGCGACCATCGACGGCCAGCCTTGGGTGCAGCAGGCCTTCCCCTACCAGGGCAAGTGCCTGGCCTGGCTGCGCCGCGACCACCAGGCGCTGTCGGCGGCGGACCGCGCGCGGGCCGATGCCGTGTTGGCCGGCAGCGGCTGCGAGGCCTTGTTCATCCCCTGAGCTGGCGCACCGCGTCCAGCAGCCGAGCGTCGGCGCCGGGCTCGTCGCAGGCGATGCGCGTGTGCACCTGCATCGAACGCAGCCAGGTGATCTGCCGCTTGGCCAGCTGCCGCGTGGCGGCGATGCCGGCCTCGCGCAGGCCGTCCAGCGTGCCTGCGTCCAACGCAGCCCAGGCCTGGCGGTAGCCGACACAGCGCATCGACGGCATCTCCGGCCGCAGGGCAGGGCGCTGGCGCAAGTGCCGAACCTCGTCGACCAAGCCGGCGGCCAGCATCGCCTCGAAGCGCTGCGCGATGCGCTCGTGCAGCCAGGCGCGCGAACCGGGCTGCAGCGAGACCATGGGCCAGCGCGCGATATCGCTGGTCGTTGCGCTTTGGGCATGGAAGGCCGACAGCGGCTGACCCGTGGCCAGCCACACCTCCAGCGCACGCTGGATGCGCTGCGCATCGTGCGGCGCCAGCCGCGCCGCGGTGGCCGGGTCGACCTTCGCCAGCTCGGCATGCAGCGCGGGCCAGCCTTCGGCCGCGGCGCGTGTGTCGAGTTTCTCACGCAGGGCCAGGTCGGCGGCGGGCATCGCGTCCAGCCCGTCGCGCAGCGCCTTGAAGTACAGCATCGTGCCGCCCACCAGCAGCGGCAGCCTGCCGCGCGCGCGGATGGTTTCGGCCGCGGCGTTGGCATCGCGCACGAACATCGCGGCCGAGTAAGCCTGCTCCGGCTCGATCAGGTCGATCAGGTGGTGCGGCACGCGCGCACGCTCGGCCGCATCGGGCTTGGCGGTGCCAATGTCCATGCCGCGATAGACCTGCGCGGAGTCGACGCTGATGAACTCCACCTCGCCGTGCAGCGCGTCGGCCAGCTGCAAGGCTAGCGCGCTCTTGCCGCTGGCGGTGGGGCCGGCGAGGCAGATGCCTAGGGGTTTCAAACGGATGGGCCGCAGCTAGGCCGCCACCCGGCTGCGAAGCGCTTCCTGGGCCAGCGCGTTGATGCTCTTGCCCTCGGCTTGTGCGGCAATGGCCAGCTTCTCGTGCAGTTCGGGCGGGATGCGCAGGTTGAACTTGCCCGAGTAGCTGCGTCGGGGCTCGATGCCCTTCTCGCGGCACACGTCCAGAAACACCTGCAGCGACTTCCTGAATTCGGCACGCAACTCCTTCGGGTTCTTGCCGTAGAAGTCGGCGCCGCCCGTCAGCCCGAGGATCTCGCCGCGGAACAGGT
>JAGTRL010000390.1 GCA_018261815.1 Pseudomonadota bacterium | reverse complement strand
CTGCCGTCGGGCAGCTGGATCTGGAAGAAGCCCTGGCCCTTGATGGCCATGTCCAGGTTGTTGCCGGTCTGCTGCAGGTTGCCCTGGCTGAAGTTGCGCGTCGAGGCCGACACGCGCGCGCCCAAGCCGACCTGCAGTCCGGTGGGCAGTTGCGTCTGGTCGCTGCTGGCCGCGCCGACCTGGCGCAGGCTGTCGTACATCAGGTCCTCGAAGACCACACCACCGCGCTTGAAGCCGTTGGTGCCGACGTTGGCCAGGTTGTTGGAGATGGTGTCCAGCTTGAACTGCTGGCCCTCCATGCCACTCTTGGCGATCCACAACGAACGATTCATGCGCCCAGCTCCCGACAGTTGCCGGTCAGTGTCGGCCGAACCCGAGGCCGCCGGCCAAGCGAAAAGCGCCGCGAAGCGGGGCTTTCTTCAAAAGCGCCGCGAAGGCGGGCTTTCTCCATGAGCGCTGGCTTCGCGGCGCTTCTTACACCCGCGCCAGGGCCGGCAGCGCGGCCGAGATCATGGCCACGCCGGCCCCGGTCAGCAGCACCAGCACCACCCGCCGGAAGGCTGCCGGGCTCAGGCCGTGGTAGATGCGCGCGCCGATCAGCGCCGGCAGCAGCAACGCCGGCACCACGACGGCCAGCTTCGGCCACATGTCCGGCGTGGCCATGCCCGACACCACGTAGCTGGCCAGCGTGGCGGCCAGCGCCACCAGGCTGAAGTTCTGCAGGACGCTGCGCTGCAGGTCCTTGTCCCAGCCACGCAGCGTGATCCACAGCGACGGCAGCACCCCGCTGAAGCCGCCGATGCCACCCATCACGCCGCCGCACAGGCCGACCAGACCGTCTGCCCAGCGGCCGCCGGCGCTGATGCGTGGGATGCGATGCGCCAACAGCATGGTCGGGCAGCAGACCACCAGGAACAGGCCCAGTGTCAGCTTGAAGGCCGCCGGGTCCAGGTGCGGCAGCGCCCAGGCGCCCAGCGGCACGCCCACCAGTCCGCCCGCCAGAAAAGGCAGCAGCGCAGACAGGCGCAGGCCGCGCCGGACCGTGAAGACGGCGATGAGCTGGCCGACCAGCCCGCCACAGACGGCCATCACCGCGGCCAGCCGCGGCTCGATGCCCCAGACCCACACCGACATGGCCACCATCGCGAAGGCAAAGCCGGAGATGCCCTGCACCAGCCCGGCAAGCGCAGCGCCGCCGGCCAGCAGCAGCAGCTCGTCGCTCATCGGCCGCAACGCATCAAGGCCCCAACTGCCGCACCCGCTGCAGCAGCTGCTGCAGGTAGCCGTCGTCCAGGCCCAGGTGCTCCAGCTGCCACACCAGCTGCTCCAGGTAGTGCCGGTTCGTGCCCAGCACGCCCTCGGCACGGGAGATGATGGTTGCGGCCTCGTCCAGCGGCAGCTCACCGACATGGTCGTCATGCGAGGGATTGGCGGCGAAGACCAGCGCGGTCACCTCGCCCTGCGGCGTGCGCACCGGCAGCAGGCGCGGCTGGTAGATGCCGCGGATCATTTCGCGCCGCCACAGCATGCCGGACTCATGTGCGGCCACGGCGGCGTCGATGCGGAAGGCCAGGCCGCTGCAGCAGCCCGCGCCGGGCTCCAGCGTCAGCATCAGGCCCGGGCACTCGGGCGAGCCACGGCCCAGCGAAGTGCGGCAGCTGAAGCGGCGGCGGTGCTGCGGCAGCTCGGCCAGCCGCACCTCGGCAAAGTGGAAGCCCGGGTCCCACATCAGCGAGCCGTAGCCGAAGATCCACAGGTCGTGCTCGCGCTCGGGCGGGCCGAGCAAGGCGATGCGGGTGGCTTCGAGCTGCTCGTCGGACCAGCGCCAGTCGGCGCCGCGGCCCTGGTCGCGGGCCCGCTGGTCCCACTCCTGCAGCAACTGCGGCGTGACACGCAGCGCCGAGGCTTCGGGCGGCGCGATGCGTTCGCGCAGGTGCGGCAGGTGGCAGTAGGCGTCTGGGCTCAGGGCATCACCCCGGGGGCTGGATCAGCCGCCATCTTGGCACAGCGGCGGCGCGCTACACGGTGCTGTTCGACAGCAGCCGCGTCGCAGCCTGTTCCTTCTGTTCGGCGGTCTGCAGCATCTTCATCTGCTGCTCGAACTGGCGTGCGGCGGCAATCATTGCCACCATGGTCTCGACGGCGCTGACGTTGCTGCCTTCCAGCGCGCCTTGCTGCACGCGCGCTGCGGCATCGGCCTCCAGGTCGCCGCCGGGCGAGCGAAACAGTCCGTCGTCGCCGCGGGTCATCGGCGTCTCCGGCGTGACCAGCTTGAGCCGGCCGAGCACCTGCGAGCGCGCATTGCCCACCTTGCCGGTGATGGTGCCGTCGGCGCCGATGTCGATCTGCGCATTGGCCGGCACCGTGATCGGCCCGCCGTCGCCCAGCACCGGCAGGCCGTTGCGCGTGACCAGCTGGCCTTCGGCATCGATGTCCAGCGCACCGCCACGGGTGTAGGACTCGGTGCCGTCCAGCGCCTGCACCGCCAGCCAGGACTTGCCCGACACCGCCACGTCGAGCGCGCGGCCGGTGGTCTGCACCACGCCGGGCGCGTCGCTGTGGCCGGGCGTGGATTCCAGCGCATAGACGCGCGTGCTGGCGCCGTCGCCCAACACCGGCACCGCCCGGAAGGCGGCCAGCTCGGCACGGAAACCGGTGGTCGAGACATTGGCCAGGTTGTGCGCCAGGATGTCCTGGCGCTGCAGCGTGGCCTTCGCGCCGGACATCGACAGGTAGATCATGCGGTCCATGCAAGCCTCCATGCCCAGACTGCAGCGCGATGCAGGCCTGCCGTGACATGCAGAGGGCGCACACGGCACAAGGACTGGACATTTTCGAGCAGCCGCCGCGGAACCGGCTTTGCCGGGCCGCTGGCGGCGCCCCCCTGGGGGGGAGCGCCGAAGGCGCTACGGGGGGGGGTCATCATCTCAGGTTGACGAGCGTCTGCAGCACCTGGTCCTGCGTCTTGATGGTCTGCGCGTTGGCCTGGTAGATGCGCTGCGCGGTGATCATGCTGACCAGCTCGCCGGTCAGGTCGATGTTCGATTCCTCCAGCGCACCGGCCTGCAGCACGCCGAGATTGCCGTCGCCGGGCACGCCGATCACCGGGTCGCCCGAGGCATGGGTGCGCGCCCAGCCGTTGTCGCCCACCGGCTGCAGCCCCTGCGGGTTGCGGAAGTTGGCGATCTCGATCTGGCCCGAAGGCTTGGACTGGCCGTTCGAGTAGCGCGCCATGATCACGCCGTTCGGCTCCACCGCGAT
>JAGTRL010000059.1 GCA_018261815.1 Pseudomonadota bacterium | reverse complement strand
GTGTGGTTCCACGGCAGCCAGTCGATCAGCACCGGCGGCTCCTCGGCCATGAAGGCGAAGCACTGACGCAGCATCTGCTGGTTGGCGCAGATCATGCGTTGGGTGTTGATCACGCCCTTGGGCTGCTTGGTCGAGCCGCTGGTGAACAGGAACTTGGCGATGGTGTCGGGGCCCACGTGGCCGTGCGCCTCCATCTCCTCGGGCCCAGGCTCGGTACCGAGCACGCTGTCGAAGCGCGTGATCTTGCGGCCCTGCAGTGCCGGCGTGTCGTCGCCGGTGGTGACCCAGACCTCCACGTCAGGCGGCACCACGGTGGCAATGGCGTTGCGGAAGGCATGGCCGTCGGCGGCAAAGACCAGCCCGGGTGTCAGCGTGCCGAGGATCTGCTTGAGCTTGCCGAAGTCCTGCGAGACGGTGGAGTAGGCCACCGACACCGGCGTGTAGGGCACGCCCACCCACTGCGCAGCCAGCGCCAGCGTGTAGTGCTCCAGGTCGTTGTCCGACAGGATGGCGATCGGCCGCTCGGGCGACAGGCCCCGTGCCGCCAGCGCCTGGCCGATACGGCGCACGCGGTCGAGCATCTGCGCGTAGCTGATCCTGCGCCATTCGCCGTCCGGCCCACGCTGCGCCACCTGTGTCCGGTCGGGCGCATGGCGGGCCCATTCCTCGAGCCGGTCGGTCAGCCGGGCGGGATAGGGTTGCAGCGGCTCCTTCGAGCGCAGGTGATGCACGCCCTCGGCATCGATGCAATGTTCGGCGGCCAGGCAGCCGCCGACCTTGGCTTGGCGGTACAGCGCGGCGCTCATTGTTTGGCCACCTTGGCCGCGCGGCCGTCGAGGAAGGCGCGGATGCGCTCCTTGGCGGTCGGGTCGCCCTGGGCGATGGCCGCCACCAGCGATTCGACGAACAGCCCCTCGGCGGGCGGCAGTTCGGCAATGCGCGGCAGCGCCTGGATCACCGCGAAGTTCGACAGCGGGGCATTGCCGCAGATCTTGTGGGCCAGTGCCATGCCCTTGCTCAGGCCTTCGCCGGGCTCGACCAGGTAGTTGCTCAGGCCGGCCTGCTGGCCTTCTTCGGCATCAAACACGCGGCCGGTCAGCATCATGTCGGTCATGCGCGAGGTGCCGATCAACCGCGGAAGGCGCATCGAGCCGCCGCCGCCGACGAAGATGCCGCGCTGGCCTTCGGGCAAGCCATAGTAGGCATTGCGCTCGGCCACGCGGATGTGCGCCGCGGCGGCGATCTCCAGCCCGCCGCCGATGGTGGCGCCGTGCAGCACCGCCACCACCGGCACCGGCGCGTACTGCACCTTGTCCAGCGTGGCGTGCCACATGCGCGAGTGCAGCACGCCTTCGTAGACGGTGCGCTCGGACAGCTCGGACAGGTCCAGCCCGGCGCAGAAATGCTGGCCTTCGCCGCTGAGCACGATGCAGCGCACGTCCGATGCGATGCCGGTGAAGGCCTGGTCGATCGCCAGGATCAGGCCGTCGTTGACGGCATTGCGCTTGAGCGGGCGGTTCAGGCGCAGGTGCAGCACGGCACCGTCACGCTCGCTGCGCAGCAGGGGCTCCGCGGCGTCGGGGGTCGTAGGGGTTGCAGTCATGGCGGTGGGGGCGGGGGTCGAGGCCGCGCGGTGGATGATTAGTTATTAATGGTAAACATATTCTAGCTCGTTGCCATAGGGTTTTTACTGATGCGTCGGGCTTGTGGTGATCCGAATGCCCTGCAAGAATGTCCAGAGCTTCAAGGCCGCGACGGCTCCGGGCCAGGGTGGCAGAGCGCCACTCAACTATTTATTAACGGTAATCAAAATCGGGGCCCATGAGCCCGGGAGCATGCACATGAAGGTCGACGAACTGGTGGCCATCGACACCCACACCCACGCCGAGGTGTCCTGCTGGAACCCCTTCGACAGCTATGGCGAGGAGTACGACCGCGCGGCCGACAAGTACTTCCGCAGCAACCGCCGTCCGACCATCGACGAAACCATCGCGTATTACCGCGAGCGCAAGATCGGGCTGGTGATGTTCACCGTCGACTCCGAGGCCAAGCTGGGGCGCAAGCGCATCCCCAACGAGGAGATCTGCGAGGCCGCGCAGAAGAACTCCGACATGATGATCGCCTTTGCCAGCATCGACCCGCACAAGGGCCAGATGGGCGCGCGCGAGGCGCGCCGGCTGATCGAGGAGCACGGCGTCAAGGGCTTCAAGTTCCACCCCACGGTGCAGGACTTCCTGCCCTACGACCGCATGGCCTGGCCGATCTATGAAGTGATCAATGAATACAAGCTGCCGGCCATCTTCCACAGCGGCCATTCGGGCATCGGCAGCGGCATGCGCTGTGGCGGCGGCTTGCGCCTGCAGAACAGCAACCCGATGCTGCTGGAGGACGTGGCCATCGACTTCCCGGACATGCAGATCGTCGTCGCCCACCCGAGCTGGCCGTGGCAGGACGAGGCGCTGAGCCTGGCGCTGCACAAGCCCAACGTGTGGATCGACCTGTCGGGCTGGAGCCCGAAGTACTTCCCGCCGCAGCTGGTGCAGTACGCCAACACCCTGCTGTCCGACCGCATGCTCTTCGGCAGCGACTACCCGCTGATCACGCCCGACCGCTGGATGGCCGACTTCGAGGAGGCCGGCTTCAAGGACCGGGTCAAGCCCGGCATCCTGAAGGGCAACGCAATGCGGCTGCTGGGGCTGGGGCAGGAAGCCACGGCCTGAGGCCCTGGCTCAACCGGCGCGCTTGCGCTTCGGCCAGGGCTTCCAGCGCCGGTGCACCCACCACCATTGTTCGGGGCGGCGCACGATCAGCAGCTCCAGCGCGCGGTTGAAGGCCCGGGTGCTCAGGCGGATGGCCTCGTTGGCATCTGCATCTTCGACCGCCTGCAGCGGCGCCTCGAAGCGCAGCACATGGGTGCCGTCCGGCTCGCGCCAGCTCGACGCCGGCACCACTGGGGCGCCGGTGGCGAGCGCAATCACGGCCAGGCTGCGGAAGGTGCCGGCCGGGTGGCCGAAGAACTCGACCAGCACACCGTCCTTGCGTTGCGCGTGCTGGTCGAAGGGGAAGACCACCAGGTCGCCGGCGGCCAGCCGGTCGAGGATGGCCTCCAGCCCGCCGCGCTTGGGCAGCACGCCGAAACCCACCTTGCGAAAGCGCCGCGTCACCAGCTTGTCCAGCCATTCAGGGCGGATCGGCCGGCGCACGAAATGGAAGCGTCCCTTGGCTTCGGGAAAGCTCGCCAGCCCGGCGCTGGTCGATACCTCGAAGTTGCCGAAGTGCCCGGTGAGGATCAGCACGCCCTTGCCCTGCGCGTGCGCGGCCAGCAGAGCGTCGAGGTTGTCCACCCGTACCATGGCCATGCGCCGTGCGCGCGACAGCCACGGGAACCACAGGAACTCCCACAGCAACCGGCCGAGATGGCCGTAGTGCGCCTGCGCCAGCCGCGTGATCTCGGCCTCATCAGTGACTTCGCCGTAGACGCGCCGCAGGTTGTCCAGCACCACCTGACGGCGCAGCGGCAGCACCCGGTACAGCAGCCGCGCCGCGAACGAAGGCGTGGCCTGCGCCGGCCGCGCCAGCGCCATGGCGGTGGCCTGGTGGCGGTCGTGCGTCAGTGACAATTGGATTGCGCTGAAGCGGTTGCGGCCCAAGGCCAGTTGCGCCGCGTCGCTCAGCGACACGGTGGGGGCGCCATAGCCATCGCGCGATACCGAGAAGTCGATGGTGCCGATGGCGCCCAGTGCCGCCTCGCGCGGGAACAGCTTGACGCAGGCCTCCTTGGCAGCAAAGCGCCCCGCCAGGCTGGCCGTGCGCCCCGGGCCGTCGCCGGCGTCGAGCAGTTCCTGGGCCGAGAAGAAGTTGGCCAGTTCGGCCGCCGGCGTGTCGGCCAGCAGCCGCTCGATGCGCGCGATCTCGACCGTGTCGACACCACAGCGCACGGCGCCTTCGGGCGGCGGCGGTGAGCCCGCGGCCGTGTTCACGCCGCGGTCGCTCGCAGCAGGCAGGCGGCGTTGGTGCCGCCGAAGCCGCGCGAGACGACCAGCACCACGTCACCGCGCAGCTTGCGCTGTTCGGCGCTGACATTGAGCGCCGCGCCGTCGGCATCGACGTCGCCGAGCCCGGCGATGCCCGGCACCACGCCGGCGCGCAGCGCGCTCACCGCCAGCACCGCGTCGATCAGCCCGGCCGAGGCCAGCAGGTGGCCGAAGGCCCACTTGAAGCCTGTGACCGGCGGCATGTCGGCGCCGAACACCTGCACCAGTGCGCGCGCCTCGGAGCGGTCGGAGTTGGGCGTGCCGTTGCCGTGGGCGACGATCAGGCCCACCTGCGTGGGTTGGAGACCGGCGTTGATGAGTGCGGCCCGGATCGCGCGCACCAGGCCGTCACCGTCGTCGCGCACCGGCAGCAGGCCCAGCGCTTCGCCGGCGCTGCCGAAGCCCAGCACCTCGCCAAGCACGGGGGCGCCGCGCTCTGTCGCGGCAGCCTCGGTCTCCAGCGTCAGTGCCGCCGCACCTTCGCCCATTGCGCTGCCATCGTGGCGTGCGTCGAAGGGGCGCAACCCCTCGGCCGACAGCAGGCCCAGCTGGTGGTAATACAGCAGTGTCTGCGGCTCGATCGGCGCCTCATGTGCGGCCACCACCGCACGGCTGCATTCGCCAGCGCGCAGCGCGGCAGTGGCCTCGGCCAGCGCCAGCACGCCGCTGATGCTGTGGTGCGTGATGCAGGCGTTCGGCCCCTTCAGCCCCTGGCGGATGCCGATATGGCCGAGCACGTTGTTGGGCAGCGAGCGCAGCAGCCACAGCGGGTTGACGGTGGCTGCCAGCTCCTGGCCGAAGACCTTCAGGTCGCCCTTGGCCGCGGCGATCAGCGGGAAATAGTCGTACTGGTTGCCGAAGCTGCCGCCGCCGGAGCCGACGAAGACCCCGGTGCCATCGGCGAAGCGTTCGGCGCCGGCTTCGTCCAGCGTGGCGCGCCAGCCGGCGAAGCCGGCCTGCTCGATGGCCTGGTCGGCGGCATACAGGCCGAAGACGTCGCCGCGGCGGATGTGCTTGAGCAGCTTGCGGTCGCCCGTCAGCTTGCCGGCGTTGTAGCCCTGCACCTCGGCGGCGATGCGCACCGGCCAGCCTTCGGCGTCCCACTGCGTGATCGGACCGATGGCCGAGCGGCCTTCCAGCAGCGCGGCCAAGATGGCCTCGGGCGTCTGCCCGGCGCCGCAGATCGCGCCGCCGCCGGTGATCAGGATGCGTGGCGTGTTCATATTGCCCCCCACGCGCTGCGCGCCGGCCCCCCGAGGGGGCGCGAGCGCCTTGGGAACGGCCGTTCGGCGCTCATGACAGCGCCTCCACGTCCTCGGGGTGGCGGAAAGCCAGGCAGCTGTTCGAGCCACCGAAGCCCAGCGAGTTGGACAACGCGACGCGCACGCGGCGCGCGCGCGGTGCATCGCGCACGATGTCCAGGTCGCAGTCCGGGTCCAACTCGCGCAGGTTGGCGTTGACCGGCAGCGTACCGTGGTGGATGGACAGCGCGCAGATCGCGGCTTCCACCGCACCCGCGGCGGCGATCAGGTGGCCGGTCACGCTCTTCGTCGAACTGACAGCAACCTGGTCGCGGGCCTCGCCCCACACCGCCTTGACGGCCGCGCACTCGCTGCGGTCGTTCATCGGCGTGGAGGTGCCGTGGGCATTGAGATAGTTGACGTCGGCCCGCGTCGCGCCGGCATCGGCGATGGCCTGGCGCATGGCCTGGATCGGCCCGTCGCCGGAAGGGTGCGAATCGGTGATGCGGTAGCTGCTCAGCGAGTTGCCGTCGCCGGCCAGTTCGGCATAGATGCGTGCGCCGCGCTGTCGTGCCGCATGCCATTCTTCGAGCACCAGGAAGCCGGCGCCTTCGCCCAGCACGAAGCCGTTGCGCGTGGCATCGAAGGGGCGGCTGGCACGTTCGGGCGCGTCGTTGTCGGGCGACACGGCGTTGAGCAGGCAGAAGCCGGCCAGCCCCACCGGGTTGATCATCGAATCGAAGCCGCCGGCGAGCACGCAGTCGGCCTCGCCGCGGCGGATCAGCTTGAGCGCCGTGCCCACCGCCTGGCCACCTGAGGCGCAGGCGGTGTGCACCGAGCTGGAATAGCCCTGGATGCCGAACACCCGCGCCAGCAGCGCCGCGCCGCCGGCCGAGCTGCTGCGGCAGAAGGCCATCGGGTCGGCCGCCGAGCCGCGCGAGTGCGGTAACCGGGCGGGCTCGAACTCGCCCTTGGGTGCGGCGTCCTGCTGCACCTGAGCCAGCTCGTCGTAGGTCACGCCCATCATGCCGGTACCCACCACGCAGCCCCAGCGCGTGGCCGTGGCCTCGGTCGGGCGGATGCCGGCATCGGCAAAGGCCTGTGCCGCGGCCACCAGCGCAAAGCGGTGCGAGCGGTTGGCAAACTTCAGCAGCTTGCGGTCGCCCAAGGCCTGCAGCACTTCGGCATCGTCCAGACCCTTGACCTCGGCCGCGATGCGTACCGGGAAGCCGCTTGCATCGAAGCTGGCGATGCGCGCGGCACCGCTGCGGCCCGCCAGCAGGGCGGCCCAGGTGCTGGCGACATCGTTACCGACGGGGGTGACCAGGCCCAGCCCGGTGATGGCGACTCGGCGGCGTGGGTTGTTCATGCGTTGCTCCGCGGGGTGAGCTCGATGCGCGCGGTGGCGACGGTCTTGTCGTCGCTGCGCGCCGCGACCTTCAGCCGTGCGCGCTGGGCGTCGATGTCCTGCAGCACGACTTCGAGCTCCAGGCGTGTGCCGGGCGCGGTGAACGAGCGGATCTTCACCTGACTCACCTTCTGTGTGACGAGCGGGCCGGCGTTGGTCAGCGGGGTGGACTGCTGCGCCAGCCGCAGCGACAGCATCGACAAGGCTTCCATCAGCAACGTGCCGGGGAACACCGGCCTGCGCGGGAAATGGTCTTCAAAGAACGGCGCCGCACTGACTTCGGGTACCTGCAGCACGGCCGCAAGCCTTTCGCCCGGCTGCAGCTGCAGATCGTGCAGCTCGGGCAGCGGCACGCCGCCGAAGCGTCCTGGCGCGGCGCCGGCGCCGAGCAGGGTGTGGAAGTCGGCGCGCACCGCCTCGGGCGCGTCGAACTCATCCATCGGCAGCATCGGTCCGACGCTGTCCACAAGCTCCAGCGCCAAGCGGCCTTCGACGAAGACCTTTCCACTGTAGGCCACGGCCTCGGCATCGCTGCGCTCGATGTCGGCCTGCAGCTGCAGCGTGCAGCCGGGGTGCGGCAGCTGGTGGTAGTGCACCGCGCTGGCCAGCCCGGCGACGGGGCGGTGGGCGAAGTCCAGTTGCGCCATGGCCGACCAGGCGGCCAGCTGGCCCACCGCCTCGGCCATCAGTGAGGCCGGGAAGTGCACGCCCAGCGGCACGGCGAAGTGCCCCTCGATTCGCCCGCCCGTCCCGCCGCGATCCAGACGCGTGATGCGGTCGACGAAGGAGAAGCTGCGGAAGCGCCCGCTCATGGCCGTCCGCGTGCCGCGACAGACCTCAAGCCGCGCGCTGCGCGCGGATCACGACCTTGCAGAAGGTCTCGGTGGTGAACAGGCGCGGCACGTCGCCCGCCTTCATCGGCGTCTTGAAGCGGTCGGCAGGCACCTCGCTCAAGAACTCGCGCAGCCGCGCCATGCCGGCTTCGGTGACGATGCCCTTGGTCTCGAACTGGCTTTCAGGCAACGGGCCGCGCGCGTCCTCGACGATCTTGCCGCGCGGGATCTTCACGCCGAAGCCCTTTTCCAGGCGGAACACCAAGTCCAGGAAGTCGATCGACTCGGCGTCGAGGTCCTGGATCAGCGAGGCAGTGGGCTTCACGTCCTCGAGATCGCAGCCCAGTGCGTCGGACACGATTTGCGCCACCTTGGGGAACACGGCGTCGATTTCTGCCTGGCTGATTGCCTTTTCTGACATGGGAAATCCTTTTCGTTCATTCCATCTTGAAGCCGCCGTCGACGTGCAACACCTCGCCGGTGATGTAGTCGGCGAAACGCGAGGCGAGAAACCACACCGCGTGGGCAACGTCCTGGGCCTGGCCGTAGCGACGCAGCAGGATGCGCGCCTTGATCTGGTCATCGGCGAGATCGCGCACCTGTTGCGACATCTCGGTCTCGATCACGCCGGGAGCCACGCAGTTTACCGTGATCTTGCGCGAGGCCAGCTCCACCGCCATGGCCTTGGTGAAGGCGTTGATGGCGCCCTTGCTGGCCGCATAGTTGGCCTGGCCGCGACCGCCTTTGTCGGCGGCCACCGAGCTCAGGTTGATGATGCGGCCCGAGCGCTTGGAGATCATGTGCCGCACAGTCGCGCGGGTGACGTTGAACACCCCGCCGACGTTGGTGTCCAGCACCGCGCGGATGTCCTCGTCCTCGAGCATGCCGAGGATGTTGTCGCGCACGATGCCGGCATTGTTGACCAGCACGTCGATGCGGCCGCGGCCGTCGACGACGCGTTCCACCGCCGCGGCCACCGCCTCGGCATCGGCCACGTCGACCTGCATCGCCTCGGCCCGGCCGCCGCCGGAGCGCACCGCGGCCACCACCTCCTGCGCGGCCTGCTCGTTGCCGCGGTAGAAGAAGA
This sequence comes from Pseudomonadota bacterium, assembly GCA_018261815.1. Lineage (GTDB taxonomy): Bacteria > Pseudomonadota > Gammaproteobacteria > Burkholderiales > Burkholderiaceae_C > Rubrivivax. The sequence goes on along the minus strand of JAGTRL010000059.1, from coordinate 9,096 downwards.
CCACGTCCATGCCGTCGCGGGCGAACAGCTCCACCACCGCGCGGCCGATGCCGCGGCTGCCGCCCGTGACCAGCGCCACCTTGCCGGCCAGGCCTGAATCGATGTCCATCGCGTGCGCCGTGCTCAGCCCGAGATGGCGAAGCCGCCATCGACGAAGAGCGTGTGGCCGTTGATCATGCCCGCCTCTGGCAGGCACAGCAAATACACCGCGCCGGCCACGTCCTCCGGCGTGAGCACCGGCCCAGCGGGCGTGCGCGCCTTGAAGGATTCGACCAGCTGCTCGCGATTGGGGAAGTAGCTCAAGGCATCGGTCTCGACCACGCCAGCGCTGACCGCGTTGACGCGAATCCCGCTCGGGCCCAGCTCCTGTGCCAGCGAGCGCACCAGCGATTCCAGCGCCGCCTTGGACGCGCCGATGAACGCATAGTTGGGCATCGCCCGCACCGAGCCCAGGCTGGACATGGCGATGATGCGTCCGCCATGGCCCATCATCGGCGCGGCGCGCTGCGCCAGCAGGTTCAGTGCGAAGGCATTGGTCTCCATGCACCAGCGCCAGTGCTTCAGCGTCATGTCCATCGCCGGCTTGAGCACGCCGCTGGCGGCATTGCTGATCACGATGTCCAGGTGGTCGAAATGCTTGCGCAGCTCGGTGAACAGCTCGTCCACGCTGTCCGGCTGGCTGACGCTGGCCTTGATGGCCACGGCGCGGCGGCCCAGCGCACGGAACTGCTCGCACAAGCCTTCAGCTTCCTCGTGGCTGTTGTAGTAGTTGACCACCACGTCGCAGCCGGCTTGCGCCAGCTTGGTGACGATGGCCCGGCCAATGCCCCGCGCCGCGCCGGTGACCAGCGCCGTTTTGCCACCGAGGGGCAGAGTGGCATTGGCTGAAGTCGCGGTGGGTGCATTCATGCTCGGACGGAGGCGCGATTCGTGCCCAGATTGCGGCGGAGGGTCGGCGAGAATTGTAGGCCCTGCACTTACGACGACTGCCTGGCGTGCAGTGGGGCGAGCATGGCCTGCCCGGCAGGACTCGAACCTGCGACCCCCAGCTTAGAAGGCTGGTGCTCTATCCAGTTGAGCTACGGGCAGTGCGCGCATCGATTCTAGGTGGCACACCTCGAGGTGTTGTATGCCGAGCCGCGCGGGCTGGCAGGGGGAATCTCGTGGTCGCCGTGGTTCGCCAAAAAATCACTTCGGAATCGCGCGCCGCTGCCGATAACCGGTCCATGCTCGACACGATCAAACGCTGGCTAGGCAACGCCCCCGTGCAGATTCAGGGCTGGGGCGAACTGTCCTCCTGGGTGCGCTCGCAGCAATGGACCCTGCGCGCGGTGCGCGAGCCCGAGGGTTTCGTCATCGACGGACGCAGCGGCAGCACCGCCTGGCGCCTCGAATGGGGGCCGTCGCAGCGCGCGTACATCAGTGGTGCGGAGCTGCGCATCCGCGCCGAACTGTCGGTGCCGCGCGAACTGCAGGCGCTGGTGCTGAATCGCGAGTTGATGGACGCGATGGAAAAGGCCGTCTTCGACCAGTATGTCGAAGGCGTGCAAACCCGCATCGACACCGCCACGCCGCCCGAGATGCGCTGGCTGGTGATGTTTCCGAAGCTGTCCTCCACCGAATTGAAGGCACTGCGCGACGGCTACGGTGCGCTGTCCAGCTACAAGCCCTGGCTGCAGCAATGGCTGGCCGGCAGCCTGACGCCGACCTTGGCCGCGCTGCCGACCTCGCCGGAGCGACCGCTGGTGCTGATGATCGCGCGGCGCCGGCTGTGCCTGCGCACGTCGCTGACCCAGCCCGATCCGGCTGCGCTGCAGGCCTGGCTGCGGCTGTTCGACTGCGCGCTGCAGGAGGCGCAGCGCGTGGCCATCGACGAGATCGACCTGCACACGCCGAGCACACAGCCGAGCCTGTTCTCGGCATCGACCATGCCGGTCGACGCCGCCCGCACCTGAGTCGCCACCGGCAGCTTCAGCCCGCCTGGGCGAAGCGCCAACCCAATTCGGCCAGCGGCTTGGCCGCGGCGCCGGACTGGCGCGCCTGTTCGCTGGCCGCGGTGCCGGCCTCCACCCGCTTGGCGATGCCCTGCACGATGGCCGCCAGGCGGAACAGGTTGTAGGCCAGGTAGAAGTTCCAGTCGACCTTCAGCGACTCCGGTGTGCCGCGGCCGCTGCGTTCGCAGTAGCGGCGGATGTACTCCGACTCCACCGGTATGCCCAGCGCCGCATGGTCCAGCCCGCCGATGCCACGGAATGAACCCGGCGGGATGTGCCAGGACATGCAGTGGTAGCTGAAGTCGGCCAGCGGGTGACCTACGGTCGACAGTTCCCAGTCCAGCACCGCCAGCACCCTGGGCTCGGTGGGGTGGAAGATCAGGTTGTCCAGCCGGAAATCACCGTGCACCACCGAGACCATCGATCCGTCGCGCGCGCTTGCCGGGATGTTGCTCGGCAGCCATTCGAGCAGCCGGTCCATGGCTTCGTTGGGGCCGGTGATCGAGGCCTGGTACTGCTTGCTCCAGCGCGCGATCTGGCGCTCGAAGTAGTTGCCGGGTCGGCCGTAGTCGGCCAGGCCCAGCGCCGTCACATCCAGCTTGTGCAATGCGGCAATGACGCGGTTCATCTCGTCGTAGATGGCGCCGCGCTGCTCGCGCGTCATGCCCGGCAGCGACTGGTCCCACAGCACCCGGCCCTGCACGAACTGCATGACATAGAAGGCGCGGCCGATGACCGATTCGTCCTCGCACAGCAGGCGCATGCGCGGCACCGGCACCTGGCTGCCGGCCAACGCGCCCATGACACGAAACTCGCGCTCGATGGCATGGGCCGACGGCAGCAGCTTGGCCACCGGCCCGGGCTTCGAGCGCATCGCGTACGAGGCCTGCGGCGTGATCAGCTTGTAGGTCGGATTCGATTGCCCGCCCTTGAACTGCTCCACCGTCAGCGGCCCGGCAAAGCCGGGCAGATGCTGCTCCAGATAGGCCTGCAGCGCCGCGGTATCGAAGGCATGCGTGCCGGCCAGCGGCTTGGTGCCGAGGAAATGGTCCATGGGAAAGGTCTCCTGTACGGGGTGTGGCGCTTCAGCGCTCGGCAATCTGCAGCAGCTTGTCGCGCGACAGAACCACCAGCCGCGTCGGCTCGACGCGCACGGCGCCTTCGCGCTCGAAGCCCTTGAGCTCCTGGTTGACGCGCTGACGCGATGCGCCCAACAGTTGCGCGAGGTCTTCCTGCGCCAGATTCAAGCCGATGCGGATCTCCTCGCCCTGGGCGATGCCGTAGCTCTTGGCCAGCAGGATGATCTGCTTGGCCAGGCGGGCCTGCAGAGGCCGCGTGTTCAGATCTTCGAACTGGTTGTACATCAGCCGCAGGCGGCGGCAATTCAGGCGCAACAGCGCGTCGTACAGCTCGGCATGCTGGGCCAGCAGTTCCTTGAAGTCGGGCTTGCGCACGCACAGCAGCGTGGTCTGGCCATGGGCGTCGGCGTCGTGGGTGCGCGGCAGGCCATCGAAAAGCGCGATGTCGCCAAACCAGACGCCCGGCTCGGCATAGGTCAGCGTGATCTGCTTGCCCGACAGCGACACCGAACTGATACGCACCGCCCCCAGCGCCACGCCGCACCATTCCTCGGCCGCGGCGCCGCGCGTGGCGAGCGGTGCGCCGTCCTTCAGGCGGCGCACGATGGCACGCGCCAGGATCGCGTCACGCAGCGGCGCGGACAGTTTCGAGAACCAGGCGCCGGAGTCGATGTTGCGGCGTTCCTCGACGCTGAGAGTCGATGCATTCATGTCAAGCCTGTACGGGGATGGTGCAATGCGACAACCCGGGTACGAGTGATGCAAGCGGCTATGCTAACCGTGCGCTGCTGCACAGTGCGCCGGTCTTCGCAGGGGACCATTTGTAACTGCGCGTGCTAGAGTGATTTGCAAAGCTGCAAGCCCCCTGCAAGCCCCATCACCCACGCATGTACCAGCGGCTCCTGAGCATCGCGATCCTCGCCATCGGCGGATTCGCGGCCGCATCCGATGCGCTGGCCCTGGGCTTCGGCCACATTCCTGGATCGATGCCCTTCGGACAAGCGCTCGACCTGTCGGTGCCTGTGCGTCTGGACGCCGGCGAGAGCCTGGCTCCCGGGTGCGTTCAGGCCGAAGTCCATGTCGGCGAACAGCGCCTCGCGCCTGGCGCCGTGGTGTTGACGCTGGAACGACGTGGCGAGGCCCGCGACGACATGCGCCTGCGCATCCGCAGCGCCACGCTGGTACAGGAACCGCTGGTGGCAGTCAACCTGACGGTGGGCTGCAATGGCTCCGTGTCGCGGCAGTTCGTCGTGTTCGCCGATCCACTGGACCGCCGCGTCGCTGCCACCCTGGCGGCCGCGGCCGAGGTACGTGCGGCTCCAGCCCGCCCCTTCGCTGCAGAGGCGGCGTTGTCCGCCACACCGCAGCCCGTGTTGCGCCCTGCGGCGGCCGTCACGGCATCGGCTGCAGGCTCACGTCCCACGTCCAACGACAAACGTCCGATGGCGAAGAAGGCCTCGCGCGGCGCACAGGTCGACGCCTCAGGCCCGCCCATCCAGGCGAGCTCCAAGGCCGCTTCGTCGGCCGCGACTGCCGAAAAGACGAAGCGAAGCATTCCAGCCGCCTCGCCTCGCCTGAAGCTGGAGGATCCTGAAGAGCTTCTCAAGGCCGCGACGCTGGCCGTGGCCGCGCAGGATGCCGCGCTGGCTTCGGCCTCACAGGCTGCCAGAGCGGCCCAGGCGGCGGCATCGGCGGCCGAGCAGCGCCTGGTGGCGCTGGAATCCAACCTGGTGACCCTGCGCAACGAGGCTGCCGCTCACCGCGCCGCGATAGACCAGATGCGCTCTCGACTGGCCCAGTCCGATGACCAGAGCCTTGTGCAGACCGTGCTGATGGTCATCGTCCTGGCGCTTGGCGCGTTGACGCTATGGTTGGGCTGGCGCGTGCGTTCGCTGCAGCGCGAACGGCAGGCCGCTTGGTGGCAGGGGGCGCAAAGTGCCCGGCAACCCGAGGAGCCCGAAGCGCTCGAGGCGGCGGTCGAGCCTGCTGCGGCCCTTCCGGTGGTCACCTCTCCGGCGCCATTGCTTGTTGAAGAAGCGCCAACGCCGTCGCATCCCACTGCCGCACTGCAGCCTTCGGCACTGGTCGAAGAGGCGCTGATCCGGCCGGTGAGCGTGGACGAACTGATCGATCTGGAACAGGAAGCCGAGTTCTTCGTGGTGCTTGGCGAGGAGGAGTCGGCTGTCGACCTGCTGATGTCGCACCTGCGCAGCACCGGTGGCGCCAGCCCCTTGCCTTATCTGAAGCTGCTGGAGATCTATCGCCGGCGCGGCGACCGCGAAGCCTACGAGCGCATGCGCAAGCGCTTCAGCCAGCGTTTCAATGCCGTGGCGCCCGAGTGGGACTCCGACCCCGAGCAGGGCCGTGATCTGCACGACTACCCAGCCGTGCTGGCGGCACTGCAGGCCTGCTGGACTCGGCCGCTGGATGCCATGGCCGAGTTGGAGAACCTGCTGTTCCGCAAGCGCAGCGGGGAACTCTTCGAGTTGCCGGCCTACCGCGACGTGCTGATGTTGTATTCGGTGGCTCGCGACCTGCACCGCATGGTCGACCAGCCGACTCCCGATGTCGACGTGCTGCTGCCGCTGGCGGCGGGTGATGGCGTGACACTCACGTCGCCGTCGATCTTCGACACCTTGGCTTCGGGCAAGCCCGAGGGCGAACCGGAATTGGCGGACCGTCCTACCGCGCCGGTCGACCTGGACCTGAGCGAACCACCGGCGCCGCAAGACAGCCGCGTCGCAGAGCTGTTCCCGCTGCGCGCGACGCTGCGCCAGGGGTACTAGAGTTTCTGCAGCCTCGACAAGGCGCTCAGCAGCGTCTCGTCCCGCTTAGCGAAACACAGCCGGGCGATTCGCTGTTCGTAGCCGTCGGCATAGAAGGCCGACAGCGGAATCGCCGCCACGCCGATCTCGGTGGTCAGCCACTCGCAGAAAGCGGCTTCGCTCAAGTCGCTGACCTGGCTGTAGTCCACGCACTGGAAGTAGCTGCCTTCGCTGGGCAGCATGCGCAGCCGCGTCTTCTGCAGGCCGGCGCGGAACAGGTCGCGCTTGCGCTGGTAGAAGGCGGGAAGCTCCAGGTAGTGTCGCGGCTCGGCCATGTAGCGGGCCAGGCCATGCTGCATCGGCGTGTTGACCGTGAACACGTTGAACTGGTGCACCTTGCGGAACTCGGCCATCAGCGCTGCCGGCGCGACCACGTAGCCGACCTTCCAGCCAGTGACGTGGTAAGTCTTGCCGAAGCTGGAGACGACGAAGGATCGCGCGGCCAAGGCCGGAATCGACGCCGCGCTGACGTGCGGCACGCCGTCGAACACCATGTGCTCGTAGACCTCGTCGGAAATCAGCAGGATGTCGGTGGGAGCCAGCAGTTCGCTGAGTCGCTGCATTTCGGCTGCCGTCCACACCGTAGCGCTGGGGTTGTGCGGCGAGTTCACCAGCATCGCCTTGGTGCGCGGCGTCATGGCCGCGGCAATGGCGTCGAAGTTGGGCCTGAAAGTGCCCGGGTCCAGCGGCACGCGCACCACCACGCCGCCGGCCAGCTCGATGTTCGGTGCGTAGCTGTCGTAGCAGGGTTCGAGCACGATGACCTCGTCGCCCGGGTGCACGCAGCACAGGATGACGGTGAGGATGGCCTGGGTGGCGCCGGCGGTGATGGTGACCTCGGTGTCCGGGTCGTAGCGGTGTCCGTACAGCGCTTCGACCTTCTTCGACACCGCCTCGCGCAGCGGCGCCACGCCAGGCATTGGCGGGTACTGGTTCAGGCCCTCGCGCATGGCGCTGTGGACGAGGTCGAGCAGCGCAGGGTCGCATTCGAAGTCTGGAAAGCCCTGTCCCAAGTTGACGGCACCGTGCTTGGCGGCCAAGGCCGACATGAGCGTGAAGATGGTCGTGCCGACCTGCGGCAGCCGACTCTTCAGTGGCGGCGTGGCAAAGGCGGAAGCAGTTGTCGGCATGCGGTTCCTACATCTGGTAGTCGGCGCCACCGCCGCTCATCGCGCGCTGGATCAGCGCGCGTGTGAGACGTTCGGACAGCAGTTCGGCAAAAGTGTAGACAAAGTGGCGCAGGTAGGCGCCGCGGCGGAAGGCCACGCGAGCCACGTTCTGGCCGAACAGGTGGCCGGCCGGATGCGCCACCAGTTCGCCGTCGGCGGGCTCGTCGCGCACCGCCATCTCGGCCACGATGCCGGCGCCCAGGCCCAGGCGCACGTAGGTCTTGATGACGTCGGAATCCAGTGCCTCCAGCGCGACCTGCGGCTTCAGCCGCGCCTTGGCAAAGGCCGCATCGATGCGCGAGCGCCCGGTGACGGTGGGGTGGTACGTGACCAGCGTTTCGGCGGCCACCTGTTCCAGGGTCGGCCTTTCGACCGAGGCCAGCGCATGCGTGCGCGGCACGACGATGGCGTGCTGCCATTCGTAGCAGGGCATCGTCACCAGCTCGTCGAACTCGGTCAGCGATTCGGTGGCCAGGCCGATGTCGGCCGTCTCCGACAGCAGCATGCGCGCCACCTGCTCGGGCGTGCCCTGGTGTAGCACCACCTGCACCTTCGGGTAGCGGCGGCGCAGCAGCGCCACCGGCCCCGGCAGGACGTAGCGCGCCTGGGTGTGGGTGGTGGCGATGGACAGCGTGCCGGCCTCCTGCTTGGAGAACTCCTCGCCGATGCGCTTGAGGTTGGCCACCTCGCGCAGGATGATGTCGATGGCCTTCAGCACCTCCTGGCCCGGCTCGGTGACGCGACGCAACCGCTTGCCATGGCGCGCGAAGATATCGATACCGAGTTCCTCTTCCAGTTCGAGGATGGCCTTGCTGATGCCGGGCTGCGAGGTGTACAGCGCCTTGGCGGTCTCGGTCAGGTTGAGGTTGCGGCGCACTGCCTCCTGCACGAAGCGGAACTGGTGCAGGTTCATGCGCCGGCGCCCTGTGCGGCATCGGGCTGCGCCAGCAGCGCCAGCGCGGTGGCGGCCATGGCCTCGCGCACCAGCGGCTGCTCGCCCACGGCCTCGTGCAGCCGCCAGCGCACCGACGGATGCACTTCGCGCAGCCGCTCGATCATCGGCGGCAGGTCCTTTCGCAGGTGGCCGCCGGTACCCAGGAACATCGGCAGCACGTCGACCTGGCGGCAGCCGGCCGCGCACAGCTCGGCCCCCGCGTCCTGCAGGCTGGGCACCATCAGTTCCAGGTAGGCCAGGCGCAGCTGCAACTGCGGCTGCTGCTGGCGGATCTGCCGTGCCACGGATTCGAAGGGCGCGGCCCAGCGCGGGTCGCGCGCGCCGTGGGCGAAGAGGATCAGTCCTTGAGTCGTCATTGCGGCCTTCAGCGATAGCGCACCAGCCAGCCGAAGGCGGCCAGCGACAGCAGCATGAACAGCGTGCTCGGCATTGCGGCCACGAGCCAGGGGGTCCAGCCGCGCAGCAGACCGATATGGCCGACCACGTTGTTGAGCAGCACGAAGCTGATGCCCAGCATGATGCCGCCGAAGACCTTGAGGCTGATGCCGCCGGCGCGCGCATGCAGGTAGGCAAAGGGCAGCGCCAGGGCGGTCAGCACCAAACAGGCCAGCGGGTACAGCGCCTTCTTCCAGAACTGGATGCGGTGGCGCTGCGAGGCCTGCTCCTGGTCGCTGAGGTGTTCGCTGTAACGCCACAGTTCGACGGCGGACATGGTTTTCAGCGGCAGCACCGCCGCCGACACCACGCCGGCGCTGAGCGTGCTGGGCCAGCGCAGCGTGGGCAGCGTCTGGCGCGTCACCGTGTCCTGCGACGGGTCGCTGCCCATGGGCCAGGTGGTGACGTCGGCATCGGTCAAGGTCCAGGTCGAATCCGCACCGACGCGGCCCTGGCGGGCGATGATGCGCGACAGGTGCCGCCCCTCGGCATCAAACTCAAAGATGCGGATGCCCACCAGCGTGCCACGGCTGTCGATGCCGGCGACATTGACCGAGTAGCTGCGCTCGCCCTGGTCGCTGACGCGCCGTTCCTTGAGCCAGGCGCCGGTGCTGCCGAGCTTGCGGCCGCCGCTGAGCG